>CAVIJY010000010.1:0-42877 GCA_963643215.1 Lachnospiraceae bacterium
CATCATACACCTCCGTCAGCGGATCAGCACCGGCTTGTACAGCAACGGGTCGTCCACATCATTATTCTCTTTCCCGTGGCTGCATGCTAAAATGATTGAATACAGATCCGCTCATCAAGCAAGGAGGGCTACATCCATGAAGTCATTCTACCTCGTTGTCAATAACGAAAAGCCTCAGGCGGCAGCTTCGGCAGGGATGGTTCGCACATTCCTTGAAGCTCACGGTGCCACCGTTTATCTCTGCGGACAGGATGATGCTCTCCATGCAGATACTCACAGCCGAACCTTTCAATATACGGATCCTGATGCCATTCCGGACGATACTGAATGCATACTCGTCTTCGGCGGAGACGGCTCCATCATCCAGGCAGCTCGTGATCTTCACGATACAAACATCCCCCTGCTCGGCATAAATATGGGCTATCTCGGATATCTGGCGCAGCTTGGCAAAGATGATGATATAGAGAAGGCTCTCATGGAACTGCTTCTTGATACCTACAATGTTGAAAGCCGTATGATGCTTGACGGTACGGTATGCCATCAGGGGCAGTGCTACTCCGGCATAGCGCTCAATGATATCGTCCTGTCAAAAACAGGCACCAACGTGACCCGCTTTGAGCTGTATATCAACAACCGTATGATTGCAAAGTACAGCGCTGACGGAATCGTCATCTCCACGCCTACCGGCTCGACAGCCTACAATCTTTCAGCCGGCGGTCCCATAGCCATGCCCGAATCCGAGCTGATGATCCTGACCCCCGTAGCGCCGCATATGCTGGCATCCCGCAGCATCGTGCTGCCCACAGGCTCTAATGTTCATATATGCATCTCCGAGGATACCCGAACCAGTCAGGTTGTATCCTTTGACGGAGATCTGGTGATACCGCTCATCCCCGGCGATACAATCGACATATCCTTTTCAAAGAAAAAGACGCGGCTCATCCAGCTGGATGCCTCCACGTCCTTTCTTGATAATATCAATACGCGGCTCAAGTAGCCGTCTTCATCCTATCGCTTTTCAACTCCCATCTCGACGCTCTCGCCGTTCAGCTCCCAGGTCTTCACATATCCCCGGGTCTGACCGCACACGAGCTCGTCCGTGAGCGTCTCTGTCTTTATGGTAGCTGCATTGTCCGTTACGATCTTTTCTATTCTTGCGTTTTTATCTACGCAGAGCGTGATATGATCCATCACCTCAAAGCCGGCTTCCTTTCGCATGGTCTGAACCTTGCTGATGATCTCTCTTACAAAGCCCTCCTCGATGAGCTCCGGGGTCATGACGGTCTTGAGCACCACGGTTACCTTGTTATCTCCCTCTGATACAAAATCATCTGACTTGCCGGTATCAATCAGCAGGTCATCCCTGGTGAGCTCTACATCGACTCCGTCGAAGTTAAACCTCAGCATTCCTTCATCTTCAAGCTGCTTCATAGCCTCCGCGCCGTTGATCTCGGCCAAAGCCGTGCGTATCTGATTCAGCTGCTTTCCGTATTTCGGGCCGACGGTTCTGAGCTGCGGCTTGAAGGTATAGGTGATGAACTCCTCTACGCTGTCTCTGAATTCTACATTCTTGACATTAAGCTCATCCCGGATGATGTCCGTATAGAAGCTGTCAAGCCTTGTCTGTGCCACAACATACAGATCCGAGATCGGCTGGCGGTTTTTGATATTGGCCTTGTTTCGTGCGGCGCGTCCGAGCACCACGATATCAAGAACCTCATCCATGGCATTCTCGAGATCGGTATCGATCATAGTCTTGTCAACCTCAGGGAAGTCGCAAAGATGCACTGACTCCGGTGCGCTCTCATCTACGCTTCTGACAAGGTTCTGATATATCTGCTCTGTCATGAACGGAATCATGGGAGCCGCTGCCTTTGCAGTAGTAACCAGTGCCGTATACAGTGTCATGTAAGCATTGATCTTGTCCTGCTCCATGCCCTTAGCCCAGTAGCGGTCACGGCAGCGTCTTACATACCAGTTGCTCATATCATCGACGAAGCCTTCCAGCTCTCTGCCGGCCTCGGGGATCTTGTAGCTGCTCAGATCTGCATCTACATTGCCCACCATGGTGTTCAGCTTGGACAAAAGCCACTTGTCCATGACTGAAAGCTTCTCGTAATCCAGCGCATGCTTTGTCGGATCAAACTCATCAATATTGGCATACAGCACATAGAATGCATATGTATTCCAGAGCGTTCCCATGAACTTGCGCTGTCCCTCGATTACTGCCTTGCCGTGGAAGCGGTTCGGAAGCCACGGTGCCGAATTGGTGTAGAAGTACCAGCGTATCGCGTCTGCGCCATATTCCCGCAGAGCATCAAAGGGGTCTACAGCATTGCCCTTGGACTTGCTCATCTTCTGCCCGTTTTCATCCTGTACATGCCCGAGAACGATGACATTCTTGTATGGTGCCTTGTTGAATATCAGTGTCGAGATCGCCAGAAGCGAGTAGAACCAGCCTCTGGTCTGATCTACTGCCTCGGAGATGAACTCCGCGGGGAAGCGCTTCTCGAACAGCTCCTTATTCTCAAAAGGATAATGATACTGTGCAAACGGCATGGAACCTGAATCAAACCAGCAGTCTATAACCTCCGGAACTCTCTTCATCTGCTTGCCGCATTTGGGGCACTTGATGGTTACCGCATCTATAAACGGTCGATGAAGCTCTATGTCATCGGGGCAGTTGTCCGACATGGACTTGAGTTCCTCGATGCTGCCGATGGAATGCTGGCAGCCGCACTCGCATTCCCATATATTCAGAGGTGTACCCCAATATCTGTTTCTTGAGATGCCCCAGTCCTGAACATTCTCCAGCCAGTCCCCGAATCTTCCCTTGCCTATGCTCTCCGGGATCCAGTTGATCGTATTGTTGTTGCGGATCAGATCATCCTTTACCGCTGTCATCTTGATAAACCATGACTCACGCGCATAGTAGATCAGCGGTGTATCACATCTCCAGCAATGCGGATAGCTGTGCTCAAATACCGGCGCCGCAAAAAGCTTGCCTGACTCCTCCAGATCCTTGAGGATCATCGGATCCGCCTTCTTTACGAATACACCTGCCCACTTTGTGTCGGATGTCATGCATCCCTTGGCGTCAACAAGCTGAACCAGCGGGATATTGTACTTTCTGCCGACTCTTGCATCATCTTCGCCGAATGCGGGGGCGCAGTGAACGATACCGGTACCGTCCGTCATAGTGACATAGCTGTCGCACCATACAAAGAATGCCTTGCCATGCGCTCTCTCAACTGCATCCGCAGCGCACTGATACAGAGGCTCGTACTCCTTGTATTCAAGATCCTTTCCTTTATATCTCTCGACAATTTCGTAGTTGCCCTCGCCCAGCACCTTATCAAGCAGCGCTGTCGCCATGATATATGTATAGTCGCCGGATTTGACCTTGGCATATTCCTCGTCCGGGTTTACACACAGTCCGACATTGCTGGGAAGCGTCCACGGCGTGGTCGTCCAGGCTAGGAAATACGCGTCCTCGTCCTTCAGCTTGAAACGGACGATGGCCGAGCGCTCTTTGAGATCCTTGTAGCCCTGCGCCACCTCGTGGCTTGAAAGCGGAGTTCCGCATCTCGGACAGTAGGGTACTACCTTGAAGCTCTTGTAAAGGAGCCCCTTGTCCCAGATCTGCTTGAGAGCCCACCATTCGGACTCGATGAAGGTGTTGTGATATGTGACATAGGGATCGTCCATATCCGCCCAGAAGCCGACTGTCTTGGAGAAATCCTCCCACATGCCCTTATAGCGCCATACGCTTTCCTTGCATTTCTCGATAAACGGCTCCAGCCCGTACTGCTCGATCTGCTCCTTGCCGTCCAGGCCAAGCTCCTTTTCGACCTCCAGCTCTACCGGCAGTCCGTGAGTGTCCCAGCCCGCCTTTCGCGGAACCTCGTACCCCTTCATGGTTCGGTATCTTGGGATCATATCCTTTATGACACGGGTCAGAACATGTCCTATATGCGGCTTGCCGTTGGCAGTTGGCGGTCCGTCATAGAACATATAGGTTTCACCGCCTTTTCTGTCTTCAATGCTCTTTTCGAAGATGTGCTCCCGGTCCCAGAACTCTTCTACTTCCTTTTCCCGCTCCACAAACTTCAGGTCCGTTGGAACTTTCTTGTAGATCGCCATATTTCCTCCTTTTTTCGATGCACGCAGGTGGTGTCTCGACAGGGTGTAGCACTCTCGCTTCGCGACAGCGGAACTCGAGTGCTCAGCGGTTCGCTGTCTCCACTCTGCCTTCGTGCTTCGCACTCGGCAGTCGTGGACAGCTATCGCATGGCTCCTCGTAAACCGCTCTCGCTTTGCGACAGCGGAACTCGGAGCTCAAAAGGCCTCGTCCCGATGTTCGGGACGAGGCCTGAATCTGCTTCGCTGTACCACCCTCAACATACCATCATATGCGTTCCCTGTTACGTGGGAAAAACGTCCCTGCCTACTTTCACATAAATTTCAGCGGGCGGCTCCGGAGTGATATTCATATCTGCCCTCCGCACCGGCTTCCACCATACCCGGCTCTCTGCTGCGGCTTTGCAGTACTACTGTCTCCATCACTGCTTTTACAATCACATGCATTATATTAACGCGCTTTGCTTTCGTCAAGACAGTATTCCCCGCAACTGCATATCATTCAACCGCAAGGCTTCGCCTATGATGTGTCTCGGGTCGCTTTTATGGCGATATGCTGAATCATCATGCTCCGATCAGGGCGGCTATCTGCTGCAGGATCTCGTTTGTCTTCTGCATCTTTGTAAGGCGTTCCTGCTTCTTTGCCAGTACCTGATTGAGCGTATCAAGGGCTCCGTTGTAGTTTCCGCCCGCAAGGGACTCCTTCACGCTTGCACGCATCGCCTTGGTGGTGGCTTCCTCCTTGCCTACCTTGTACTGTGCGGCCTCGTCATGAAGCGCCTTTACCTTGTCCCATACATCCTGGTCTATGGATGTGCTTCCGTTGGCCTTTCTCTGTGCGCATATCGCTTTGTACTTGGTTGTTACTGCCTTGTTGGCATTGTTGAGCGTCTGAAGCTGACTGTTTATGGCTTCAATCTCAGCCGTGATAGGCGCAGCCTGTGCCTTGTATTCGTCCTTATTCTCTGCTGCAAACGCGGAGACAGACATACATCCTACGATCGCTGTTGTTGCGAAAAAAAGCTTTAATTTCTTACTTATCATGATTGTTCTCCTTTTCTTTGTGCAATTGTGCAAGGTCTCTGCTTCGGCCTTCGGTGAATCCGGTTGATCAGGCCCATCACCTTTGTGCATGCTCATGATAGCATCACGGTCAGCGGCAAAAACAGACGAGGATTGTGGCAATCATGTAATAGATGTTTACGCTTATTTTAGAGGATGCTATGATTTTCGTAAAATTGGTTACAGAATTGCGGGAGTGCGAAGCACGAAACAATCCGAGTAACCGGAAGACTGCAGTCCGTCGGCTCAGGGACTGTCATTGCGGACACGGAGGAGATAAACAGCTTTGAAAACCATATATCTGGCTGATGATGAGAAAAATATAAGAGAAATCATGACAACATTTCTGGAGAATGAGGGCTATGAGGTAAAGGCCTTTCCGGACGGCTGCAGCATCCGCCGCGCATTTGATGAACAGATTCCTGATATGGTGATTTTGGATATCATGATGCCCGGCGAGGACGGTCTGAGTCTCTGTGCCTATTTCAGAAAAAAGAGCAGCATTCCCATCATCATCGTCTCCGCCAAGGATACACCTATGGATCGTGTGACCGGGATCACGCTGGGAAGCGATGACTACATCACAAAGCCCTTCCTTCCGCTTGAGCTGGCCGTGCGCGTAAAGGCGCTGTTTCGAAGGACTCAGCTGTCCGGCGACGAATCAAAGCAGGACACTGTCTCCTGCGGAAATCTGTGCATAGACCCGGTAAGCAGAAGAATCACTGTAGACGGCCAGACATTTAAAGCCACTCCCACGGAATACGAATTTCTTTTTTATCTTGCGCAGCGCATGCAAAGCGCCGTGTCAAAAAAGGATATTTTAAGGGATATCTGGGGTTATCACTCAGATGTAGGTCTTGACGAAACAAGAGTTGCGGATGATCTCGTGAAAAGGCTCAGAAAAAAGCTTCGCGAGTACGGCTGCACTGCCGCTATCGAGACAGTATGGGGCTTTGGGTACCGAATGATCTCTCAGTAAAATCCCGCCTCAGGAGGCACTATCATGATGAAGCATATGCATATGCGGATGTATCTTCCTGTGCTTGTCACACTGATATTCTTTCCGATCGCATCATATATCATATTTATGATGTCCTCAAAGCAGTATTTTCGCTATCAGGCCGAGAGGGATACCGGCAGAATGTTTCGCGTGATTCAGGACGCCGCGGAGGAGACCTACCGGGACATGCCCGCACTGGAGCTGCTCACTCCTGAGCAGGAGCGCGGATACTCGCATGATCTGCTTAGTACCCTGCGTGAAAGACTGCAGACCAGCAATCTCAGAGGGTTTATGATCGCTATCAACTCCCGTATGAGGCTGAGCTATCCCTTCAATGATACTGTGGCTCCATCGGTACAGCTCATCTACAGCGAGGCTTTGAGTCGGCTTGAGTCCGGAGAACTTGTGAGTGAAAAACCGACGGAGATATCCACATCCGACGGCGACTACATCCTGTGTATGCTGGAGATTCCGTCGAAAACCAATATCCGCGGCAAGTACCTGATCAGCTACTCCCCTGTGGCCGACGGTGCCGGGCTGATGTTTCATGCAGGCAGACTGCTTCTCGGAATTTCGCTTGCATGCCTTGTGGTCTCCGCCATCATCATATGGTTTATAACCGGCGGAATCGTAAGACCCCTGGAAAGCCTCTGTGAGCATACCGCAAAGATCGGGGAAGGCGATTACAGTTCTATAGAGGAGAATTTTTCCATAGAAGAGATCGAGCAGCTGAAAGATTCCATCAACCAGATGACCTGTAAGATCAAGGCCTCAGAGGAGGACACCCGCAGCTTTTTTCAAAATGTATCACATGATCTGCGCACCCCTCTTACATCAATCGGCGCATATGCACAGGGTATACAATCCGGTGTTGTAAAGGATGTCCGGAAATCTGCAGCAATCATACTTGCCGAAAGCCAGCGCATGATGAATCTCATAGAGAGCATATTGATGCTCTCCCGTATGGACAGCCGCGCACTTGAGCTGCAGCCGGTAGCCCTTCCGCTTTCAGAATTTATTCAGGAGCAGCTTGATATATTCCGCGGCAGCACAGCTGATAAAGAGCTCATCTTCCACGAGACAGGCATCGACCCGTATATTCACGCGGACCCGCAGCTTCTTATCAGAATATTTCAAAATGTCATCTCCAACTGTATGCGCTATGCCGAGCAAACCATCGACATAACATTGCTGCAGGAAGAGAATTCTGTAATAGTTCAGATCGAGGACGACGGTCCCGGCATCCCGGAGGCTACCCTTCCGCATGTCTTTGATCGCTTTTATAAGGGCGACGGCGGGGGTATGGGGATCGGGCTTTCCGTTGTATACAGCGGGATGGAATACCTTGGCGCAAAGGTGACGCTGGACAATAAAAAGGCGCCGCTTCACGGCGCCGTATATCGTCTTTACTTTCCGGTATAAGTCTGCAGAAGGGCAGCCCCGCTCCGTTATATCCTGCTCACCCTTCTGCAGCTGCATTCACCACTTTATAGCTTGCCAGCCGTCAGCCGTAGAAAATCCCAGTCTCCATACCGCCACACCCGCAAGCTCCTGCTGCCTGAACAGATCAAGCTTCAGCTTCAGCGATTCGGCATCCTCCAGCCATAGCCGGTTTTCTCCGTCCGCGCTGCTGCAGCTGCCGTAGTACTGACCTATATCCGAATCCCATGTCATGGACACACCGTTGTCTGATATCCATCTGGCCGCTGTATCAAGCCCTACCGCCTTGCTGGTTGTGCCTGTGGCGCTCACTGTCCATATGCGTGTATAGAACGGCACTGCACCTATGAGCTTGTCTGCGGGAACCTCCTCAAGCGCCTTCATGATTCCTTCATATACGAAAGGATACGATGCCACGCTTCCGGCCTCACCTCCGGAGTAATGCTCGTCATAGCCCATATTTATCACATAATCGGCAAATACCCCCTGAACATCACGCCGGTAGAAGAGATTGTAGCTCTGTGTATTCGGATTGTCCACGGAGATGATGATCCCGTATTTATGCGCCTCTATCGACAGCTCCCTGATAAACTGCGCAAAATGCAGCGAGGCCTCTCTGGGCATGTTCTCAAAGTCTATATTTATACCGTCCAGTTCATACTCTCTCGCCTTCGATATCAGTCCGCTTACCAGATTGCCCCTGGCTGTCATATCCGACAGCAGCACCGCTGATTTCACGGAATCATCGAAGTTATCAACCAGACCCCAGACCTGTATGCCCGCTTCATGAAGCTTTTCCGTGTATGCCTTATCTGCAAGTGATGCGAACTCTCCTTCATTGCCCCTCAGTGAAAACCAGGTGGGCGATACCACATTTACTCCCTCGGTCTCCTCAAGCAGTGAGCTGATGCTGTCATTCATCTTTGAATTGTCGACCTGATGCCATGCCAGACATATCTTATACGGCAGCGATACACCGGCATAGACCGGCTCCTCATATGTGCTCACATATGTGACTGTCTTTGCCTGCGAATACAGACATTTCCTGAGAACCCAGCCCTGATATCCGTCCTGTGTCGCTACCTTGGCCATAGCCCGCGCAGGCAGACGCTCCAGCCCGGCATACGGATCATCCAGAATCCTCAGCTCCTCTCCCGTCTCAAGCTCGCGTACGGTCTTTGTCTTTATCGAATCTCCCTCATGAAGCAGTGTCGACTCGGCCACCTCAAGCGTCTGGTAGCTGCTCTGCTCCTTCCATATGAAAACCCGCTTTGCGTCCCCTTCCAGATATGTCTGCACCGCGATATCTGTATGATAATTCACCACCTCGAGTGAGATATATGCCTTATCATCCTTGTATATCAGATCGTTATCGCCGTAATAAAGCACCTCATCAGGCATTGTATATAATATGAGCTTTCGAGTATCGTCCACATAAAATGTGGGATTGAGCTCCTCTATCACCCATTCGTACGGGAAGAATACTCTGGAGTCTCTGGAGATTCCGTGTACATCCAGCAGATCTCCGTTCACGATGATGGCTGTTTCCTCTCCGGAGACTTTAAACAGCTCCTGTGAGGATATGATCTCCCTGTTGGGTTTATTATCCAGAAACCATGTAACTGCAAGATAACCGATGCACATGAGCACGGCCGCTGCCAGAAGTATCAGCAATGTTGTGATTCTTTTCTTCATCCGGTTCTCTCCAATCATCCTCTTCCCGCTGCATTTCCGCTCATACAGCTTAGGGAGCCTTACGGCTCCCTAAGTATAGCATAAGTCGTTATTCAGTTTTTATCTCATCCAGATTATCCGATATGCCTCCTTTTCGTATGTCACTGCTGCATTGCGGCATCACACTCGGCAATACCGTTTTTTTACCTTGTCAAATCTTATTTCTCTAAGGACACCTGTGGAAGAGTCCACGATGAAATCTCCCATATAGTACCAACCGGCGCTGTCGGAGACTCTGACTATCTTATGCCAATGTCTTTCATCTTCTACGCCGTCGACGAATATTTTGACTCCCTTATTCTTATATCGGCGCAGACCACTGATATAGGAACGTCTGTCATCTTCGCTCAGACTCATCTGCAGCTCCTTAATGGCCGCTGTCACGACCCGTCAGTTTCTAAATCCAAACATGCTTTACAAAGCGCCCTTGTTTATGTATCATTGCATAGCGGTGCCCGAAGCATTTTGTGTCATTGTGCGGAATATACTCCGCATATTACAGGATACATGATCCTCGGGGGATGTTTGCGTGACACCTCATTTCCCTTAGGACCGCTTCTTTGACGGCGTACCGTCCGAACATGTGGTTGTATTTTCAGTGATCCTGTTCCTTGTCGCCGCCGAAAGTAGCATGCAGATGAGCCTTGCGAATCATAGTTCAAACGCTTTCATTCTTTTAGTCTTCTTCGTTAATAATTGGATGTAATTAGATGGGTTATAGATCATCAGATTATCAGTAGCTCCCCTGTATATCGGTTTCAAGGGAGACGATTCAGAACTTTCGGTTCGTTAGGCCTCACCTCCTTTTGAGGCTCATCTCCATGGCAACATGGTAACTCTTCACAGAATATTCAGATTTTCGAAACCATGTTCGACCGGCTGTGCCGTTGCAAACCTATATTTTTGGTTGTATATTGAACAGTGTAAGTCCCGAACGAAAGGAGGGGCGCAAAGCATGAAAATTGAACGATTGAATGAAAACCAGATCCGCTGTACTCTTACAAGTCTCGATCTGAGCATGCGCAACCTCAAGCTCAATGAGCTCTCCTACGGAAGCGACAAGGTTCAGCGGCTTTTTCGCGAAATGATACAGAAAGCCTATTCAGAGTTTGGATTTGAAATCGAAGGCATGCCCGTCATGATTGAAGCCATGCCGCTGTCCGACGAGAGTGTGACTCTCGTCATCACCAAGATAGACGAGCCGGAGGAAATCGATACGAGATTCTCAAGATTTACGCCTGATAGCAGTGATTTCAATATATTCGATATATCCGCGGATATCGAGGGCGCTGACAGTCTCGAAGGCGCTCCGGGTCGTGAGAGTCAGGGTGCCGTCAGGGTGTTCGTATTTGAAACTCTGGACGAGATCTCGGATGCTGCCAGGTCTATAGGACACTCCTATGTAGGTGACAGTATCCTGTACAAGGATGCGGAAAGCGGGAGGTATCATCTGCTGCTGGACGGCACCGGCTGCAATGAAACCATCTTTGCCAGCACCTGCAATACGCTTTCAGAGTATGCGCGTTCCACACGCAACAACTATTCAAGCAAGGCTTATTATCAGGAGCATTATGATCTGATCATAGATACCAAGGCGCTTGAGGTTCTGTCTAAAATCTGAAATACAGCCCGCTGTGCGGGCTGTATTTTTTGTTCTTTTATTCAAACATAGGTTCGCTGTGCTGCGCCGCAGACGGCTAATGCATGCTTGTGTCTTTGCTGTGCTTCATGCCTCTATATATAGACTCATCCTTCAATGAGCTCCCTGAGCACCAGAAGTCCGGCTCTGCCGTTTTCGGCAACCGTGTGAGCTCCGCTTGTCTCGATGGATATCGAGGATGCATGACCTGCCTTAAGAACCGGCTCCAGAAGCCTTCGATATGCAGGGATCATATCCTTTGTAGGATATCCTCTGAATTCATACGGAGGCTGCGCAATGTGAAGATGTGTAAACAGCTCTGCGCCCTCCTCATACGCTGACTCAGGGGTGTCATTTACCATCAGCTGATACAGATCGCATACCATACCGAGATTGTCGATACCCTCGGCTCTCAGCTCCCGCACCATCCTGATATCATCAGAAAGCACCGTGCCGAACTGGCAGTCTACATTGTTCAGAGTCTCCCAATTGGCTGCAAGACCGTATTTCTTCGCTGCCTCGCAGAATATACGGACAAACTGCTTTCCCTGCTCGAGAGCAAGATCCCTGTCGTACCCTGCCGGAAGCTTTCTGGAGTTCGGAGAGCCAAGTCCCAGCGCCTTGCCGCCGAGTTGACTCAGCCGCTTTGCTATCATCCCGGCATAGTCTCTGGCGATATTCTCATCAAAGCTCTCGCCGCAAAATGCTACATTTGCCGGAACCAGGGCGTTAAAGCCTATACACTCAAGACCGCCTGACTTTATGGTCTCTGCGAGCTTCTCCGTCTCTTCGTCTGTCAGTCCCGCAACATAGGCTCCCCGAAGCTCGATATAGTCATATCCGAGCTCCTTGAGCAGCCTGTAGTCTGTCATCTCTGCGCATATGCCGTATCTCATCGCTGCATTTCCTTTCATCCGAAGATCTCGTTGAGCTGTGATACCAGTACATCGCAGTCTATACCATGTACTGCGCATGCCTCCTCAAGCGATTCCATCTGTGAAGAGGGGCATCCGATGCAATGCATTCCCGCCTGCATGAGCGCTCCTGCTATATCAGAATTCTCGGCAAGCAGGTCTCCTATCAATCTGTCCTTTGTAATAGTCATAGATACCTCCATGTATTTGTGTAAATCTGTGCGTCTCATATACGAGCACATTCCGTGTGTGAACATCGGCTGCGGCATGCTGCTATCGCACTGTCCGCCTCCGTCGGTATCACATATTAAAGCATATTTTCTGTCCGGTCAACTCAGATACCTTTGCGGCCTGAATCCCCGATCGCTTCGCAGTCTGCCTTTCGTCCGCATCAGCTCTCTCGGCTGTCCCGCAGCATGGCATCCTTCATATCCCAGAGCCGTCTTGACAGATCCACATAAACCTCATGCGGATTGGAGAGCCGCTTTGTCTCCGGCCACAGCGTTCCCAGCTCCTCCTTGCATATTTTCTGTATCGTCATGACCTCGGGTGAGTCATATACCCGCTCTCCGGCCTTAAATACCGGGACCAGAAGTTCCCTCATCCTATAGCTTCCGCCTGCCAGCTTCGTCTGCTTCCATGTGTCTACCGGGTCAAAGAGCAACATAGGTTCCTCAGGATCGAAGCATTCATCCGCCAGACATATAAGGTCGGCGATCACCATGCCGTTGTTCTTGTCGTAGATGCGGTATATCGTCTTGTTTCCGGGATTCGTTATCTTCTCCGCATTTTCAGAAAGTTTGATCTTCGGGAGAAATTCCCCCGTTTCAGGATCTCTGACTGCAGCCAGCTTGTAAACGCCTCCGAATGAAGGCTGCCCCTTGGATGTGATCAGATTGGTGCCCACTCCGTATGAGTCTATTCTGGCTCCCTGAAACTTCAATGAGGTGATCAGCTCCTCATCCAGATCATTGGAGGCGCATATCCCGGCATTGGGAAAGCCTGCCTCATCAAGCATCCGGCGGGCACACTTTGACAGGTATGCCAGATCACCCGAATCCAGTCGTATGCCGATGTGTTCTGTGCTAAGTCCCTGCTCCTGCATCCATTTAAATGTTTCTATGGCATGCGGCACTCCGCTTCGCAGAGTATCGTATGTATCTACCAGAAGGGTGCATGCATGCGGATAGAGCCTCGCATATGCCTTAAATGCCTCCAGCTCGCTCGGGAAGCTCATGATCCACGAATGTGCGTGCGTACCCATGACAGGAATGTTGAAGAGTTTTCCGCACAGTACATTGCTGGTTCCCACGCAGCCGGCGATCACAGCTGCTCTCGCGCCATATGTTCCCGCATCCGGTCCCTGCGCCCTGCGAAGCCCGAATTCCATGACAGGAGCCCCCTCTGCCGCATAGCACACCCGGTATGCCTTTGTAGCTATAAGTGACTGATGATTTAATATATTCAGCACAGCCGGCTCTATCAGCTGCGCCTGCATGATGGGAGCCACAACCTTCAGCATCGGCTCGCGCGGAAACATAGGCGTTCCCTCAGGTATCGCATATATATCTCCGGTAAATCTGAAATCTCTGAGATATTCCAGAAAATCATCTCTGAATATGCCCGTCGATTTCAGATATTCGATATCGTCGTTTGAAAAATGCAGGTTCTCTATATACTCAATCACCTGCTGCAGACCTGCACATATGGCAAAGCCGTTTCCGTTCGGATTGCTGCGGTAGAATGCATCAAAAACTACCGTCTCGTTCCTGTCTTTCTCATAGAAATATCCCTGCATCATCGTCAGCTCATACAGGTCTGTAAGCAATGTCAGGCTTCGTTCCATATTCAGGCTCCTTATCGTATGTTTTTCTTTTCGTGCGCTGCCATCGCGCTTCACTGCCTTAATGTTAAATTTATAGCGAATCTACGCGGTTTCTACGCATTTGTTTTACTCCAAATGCCCGAAAATAGCAATTGAAACCATCCGCAACCGTCGCCAATGGCGCTTTACTTTTAAAAATCTTGTGATATATAATGATGGTGCTTTAGTTTGAGACTCAATCAAAAAGGAGGAAATTTCAATGGCTCACAGAATCACTGATGCCTGTGTAGCATGCGGAACTTGCGAGAGCGAGTGCCCCATGAACTGCATCTCTGCAGGCGACGGAATCTATGTGATCGACGCTGATACATGCGTAGATTGCGGAACTTGCGCAGCTGTATGCCCCAACGACGCTATCGTAGCTGAATAATCGCACAGGATTGAAAATCATAATGAGGGTAACAATGCCGGGAGATGATCTCCCGGCATTATTGTTTCTATCTGGCGATATTTACAAATCTGGTCGTATCGGCCTTCCACATCAGGGTCACGGTTCCGATCGGGCCGTTGCGCTGCTTGGCTATGATAACCTCAGCCTCGCCCGGGTGCTCGGTATCCTTGTTGTAGTATTCGTCCCTGTACAGGAACATAACCACATCCGCGTCCTGCTCGATCGCCCCGGACTCACGCAGATCCGAAAGCATCGGTCTGTGATCGGTACGCTGCTCCGGTGCGCGGGAGAGCTGGGAGAGAGCTATAACCGGACACTGCATCTCTCTGGCCAGTGCCTTGAGATTTCTTGATATATCCGATATCTCCTGCTGACGCGACGCGTCATTTCTCCCGCTTCCTTTCATCAGCTGCAGATAGTCTATGACTATCAGATCCAGTCCCTTCTCCAGCTTCATCTTCCGGCAGCGGCTTCTCATCTCGGTTACGCTGATAGCCGGTGTATCATCAATCTCCAGATTGGCACCACTCACCTGCACTGCGCCCTTGATCAGCTCGTCCCACTCCATCTCATTCAGATTGCCTGTTCTCAGCTTCTGAGCATCTACTCCCGACTGTGACGAAAGCATACGCATAACCAGCTGATCCCGGCTCATCTCCAGTGAAAACATGATGCAGGGTCTTTTCTTTTTTATAGCCACAGTGTTGAGCACATTCAGGACAAATGCTGTCTTGCCCATAGACGGTCTTGCTGCTATAAGCACGAAATCCGAGGGCTGGAAGCCGGTTGTACGATTGTCCAGATCTATAAATCCGGTCGGTATGCCGGTCACTATCTCCTTTGTCTGACTGGCCGCATCTATTTTTGCCAGCACATCCTCTGTCACCCGTGATATAGGAATCAGCTCATTGCTGCCTCCGGTCTGGATCACATTGAATATGTCATGCTCCGTCTTCTGAAGTATATCCTCTACCGATTCTCTTCCTGCATAGCATGTATTGGCGATATCCTCATTAACCCGTATCAGGCGTCTTAGCACAGCCTTTTCGTGAACGATGGTCGCGTACGATCTGATATTGACCGCTGTCGGCACGGTATTCATGATCTCCCGGAAATTGTCCAGGCTGTAAAGCTCCTCAGGGACATCCTTCTCCTTGAGCCGATCCTGCACCGTAACCAGATCTATGGGCGCACCCTCGTTGTACAGATCTATCATGCACTCATACATGAGACCGTAGGATGCGGTATAAAAATCATCCTTTGAAAGAATCTCCGCAGCTGCGGCTGCCCCCTCCTTGTCCAGCAGCATGGCGCCTATGACCGACTGCTCAGCCTCTGTGCTGTGAGGAAGTACCCGTTTTAATATCGCTTCATCTTCCATTCTTTTCTTCCTTAACTTAGATCTTGCGTCGGCCTGGCCGCCGCAGGCATAGCCTTACAGCTCTGTAACCTTTACATTCAGCGTTCCGGTTACATCCTTGTGGAGCTTTACTCCTACCTGATATGTTCCGAATGCCTTGATCGGCTCATCCAGCACCAGCTTCTTTTTGTCTATCTCGATATCAAACTGCTCCTTGAGCGAGTCCGCGATCTCCTTGGTAGAAACTGATCCGAAGGTCCTTCCGCCTTCTCCGCCCTTCATGCCGATATTGACGGTAACCGACGACAGCTTGCCCGCCATCTCCTGCGCCTGCGCCAGCTGCTCGGCTGCTATCCTTTCGGCATTGGCCTTCTGAAGCTTTAATGTATTCAGTGCGTCTGCCGTAGCCTCAACACCTATCTTCTTCGGAAGCAGGAAGTTTCTCGCGTATCCCTCGCTGGCCTCTATGACATCGCCTTTCCTGCCCTGTCCCTTGACATCCTTTAAGAGAACAATTTTCATCGCTTTATTCTCCTTTCTGTGTATGATTACGATTGAGATTCATCTTACCACAGCCGAACTCTTTCGTCATTGGCAAGTTTGACTGATGGTGCATTCGCTGTCTTTGCCGCGTATTGCGGGAGGCTTTTCGTGATTATTCTCAATTGTCATAAGCAAATGCTGCACTTACAATGAAGTTGTGTCTGCTATTTCATACCCGGCACAGGTTCATCATGCCGGAGCATTTTCAAAAGAGGAGATAGGATCTTGAAACCGATCAAAGAAGGAAAAGTACGTGAGATCTATGACAATGGCGACTCTCTGATTCTCGTCGCTACAGACCGCATCAGCTGCTTTGATGTCATCCTGAACAACACTGTCACAAACAAGGGTGCTGTCCTGACCCAGATGAGCCGCTTTTGGTTTGATATGACCGGCGACATCGTCCAAAACCATATGATAAGCGCTGACAACAAGGACATGCCCGAATATTTTCAAAAGCCTGAATATGCCGGTAAATGCATGATGGTAAAAAAGCTTCACATGCTTCCCGTCGAGTGCATCGTCCGCGGCTATATCACCGGAAGCGGCTGGAAGTCATATCAGCAGACGGGAGAGGTGTGCGGCATCAGACTTCCTGAAGGGCTTTTGGAAAGTCAGAAGCTCCCGGAGCCGATCTATACTCCTTCAACAAAGGCAGAGCTGGGTGATCATGACGAAAATATCAGCTTTGAGCAGAGCATTGCTCATCTTGAGAAGCTCTTCCCCGGCAAGGGCGAGGAATATGCAGCCAAGCTTCGCGATACCACAATCGCACTTTATAAAAAATGTGCCGACTATGCAGCTTCCCGGGGAATCATCATCGCCGATACCAAATTTGAATTCGGAATCGATGATGAGGGAAATTTTGTGCTCGGCGATGAGATGCTGACTCCCGATTCCAGCCGCTTCTGGCCTGCTGATGAATACGAGGTCGGCCACAGCGAACCCAGCTTTGACAAGCAATATGCGCGTGACTGGCTCACAGCCAACGATCACGATCATTCCTGGACGCTTCCTCAGGATGTTCTGGACAAGACTATCGAGAAGTATCTGCAGGCCTACAGGATGATCACGGGTGAGGAACTGAAAATCTGAAGATCTGAAGATCTGATCGAGCAGGAGGCAGTGATCAGACTCCCCATCTCGCAGCAAAAGTCCGGCAGGTAAAAACCCGCCGGACTTTTTTCGAAGACTTACTTCTGTGCGTTTATGATGTTTCTCACCTTTCTTGGAACCGTGCGATCTACCTCTATAGAGGCGTCAGGCACAATGTGAATCGTAATATTGGCGCCCATTACATCCTCACCCTTGTAGCTTCCGTCCCATTCAAGATCCATATATTCGATCGTATCGCTGTATATCTTGATATCCAGCGAGCAGCCCTCTTCTCTGATTCGGCTGAGCCTTCCGTCTTCCATATCCAGCCTTTCGATCTTGCCGTTTCTGCTCAGCTCATAGAGCATCCGTACCATTTCCCTTGATGTGGGAAGATGTCCTTTAAGCTCATATACGGTCCCGTCCGATGTGATCACCTGACTGTCCGTCACATAGTATTTTTCGTCTTCACAGGCTATACAGATAACCTGCTTACCCGCCACATCAACAAAATATCCGTCTCCCTTAAGCTGCGTGACATCGCCGTTCCTGTTTATGTTGCAGTCTATCCTGACTGTCAGATTCATATTCTCCAGATAGCTGTCGACGATTCGATAGTTGTGCATGGTATCCGAAATGCTCGGATTGTAGTGCCAGAGCGCAATCACTCCCGCTATCTCCGCGCAGATGATCACCAGCAGCACCGTCACCCACTTCCTCAGATGATGCCTGATCGAGATTATCACTATGATAACTGCCACAAGCATAGCTCCCAGAGCAGGTATCCACCAGACTATGGAAGTCTCAAGCACCGTGATCTTGGCCATCTGACCACTGACCTTGAACTGCATATAGCTTCCGACCATCTCGGTCTCCAGCGGTTCCCAGGCACCGTTCACCATAGCATAGACAGCGATCCTGTTCGCTTCGGATGACTCTGATTCCGGTACAAGATACCTGACCGTATGTTCTCTGTTGTCAGGGAATCTCAGGCTCCATTGCTCTATGATGCTTCTGTCAAAGGCATGCGCGAATTCACTGAGTCCCTCCGGTGCCGACACTTCAAAGCTCTCCACAACCGGCTGTGCCTCAAATCTCGCATCTGTTCCGTACTCTCCCTCCAGGAAGAATGTTCGCCGCCCGTCCACACGCGTCTGGGTCGCAGCCATCGCAGTGATGTACATCGTATATTCCGCATTGATATCCGTATCGAATGTCAGATGATCAAGTGGTATGTTCTCCCATGTTCCGTAGTAGTTCTCCTTCTCCGGGATCTGCGGATACACGCTTTCATCAAAGGATTCGCCATATGTAAATGTTTTTTGGGCTACAACTACGCCCTCCTCATCATCATCCTCGTCCTCGTCTGCAATAAACGTCAGGGTAAATGTCCTGAACTGCTCCGGCGTACCCGCCTGTGCAATCAGACTGTCGTATGTGATAGGCTCTGCCTTTCCGGTATAGCTTGCGCGGTTTATACCGGCCAGCTCATCCGACACAAAATAGTTGCCGATAAATGTTCCCGCATCATAGCCGCATATCGATCCGGCATACTGGCTGTCCGAGGGTGCCTGAACCATGGCGCGGCAGTTCTCAATCACCGCATCACATTCCTTGCTGTCGCTCTTTTTCTCGTCCGTTGTCGTAGAGCCGGCTATTCCCCCAAGGAACTTTTCTCCGTAGAGAAAGCACTTCGCATAGCATCTCTTGATTCCGGACTTCGCGCATCCTGCGATACCTCCCACATAGCCTGAGTCCTCATTTCCGATGCGTCCGTATCCCTGACAGTCCGTGATGAGTCCTATCTCCTGCAGTCCTACTATACCGCCTGCGCAGCTGCGTCTGCACTCCACTCTGGACTGTGCATCGTTGATGCAGCCTGTGATGATGACTCTCAGCTCGTACTGACGGCGAAGCACGCTTGTAAGACTCTCCGATGTGTCAAGATCGTTCTCCGGATCAAGCTTGTTGTACAGCCCCATGGATCCCGCGATGCCGCCTGCATCTATATCGCCAGATATATCCGCATAGTTGGTGCATCCTACGATCCTTCCGTCAGCCTGCGACAGCTTCGCTCCGTCCGATCCCGCGACATATGCTATGTCCTGCGTCATATCCGTGATACGCCCGCCGATAGAGAAGCTGTTTATCTCATCTATCGCATCCCCTACCGTATCGGAGATGTCCTTTGAGGACTTGTTGACGCTCTGTGCGTCTGACTGCAGTATGTCCGATGTTGAGGATACCTCGTCTGTGATGGCCGACATCTGATCGGAGACATCGTCCAGCGAATCATATACGCTCTGCATCTGCTGATGTCGCTCATCCCCGAGCGGTGTGAAGCTCAGCTTGTCCTCGCGCGCCGCATAATCAAAGAATTCCTTCGCATCCGTGCCCGCCATTTTGGCATCCGCCCTGGCATTTGCCAGATACTCCAGCGCACTCTGCATATCTCCGTTCATCAATGCCTGAGATGCCTTTGACAAATTGCGTCCTGCACTGTTCAGCTCATCGGTCACATCACTTGCGGTGTTTATTCCGTCGTGGAGAGTATCCGTAGCCCGGTTCATCTCCTCGATATTGCTGTCTGTAAACTCCTCGAGCCCGTCCGTAAGATCCTTGAAGCTGTCTGTGGCCCAGTCGATGCGGTTTTGCAGCTCCTTTATCTGGTCGGTCAGGCGATCTGATGCATCTCCTGCGTCATTGATCGTTCTGTCCAGCAGCGCATTCATAGCATTCGCCTGCTCACGCAGCTTTTCCGTATAGTCCTCATCCTCCTTGATGATGACCGACGGCTCAGCCATGCCGACTATGCCGCCCACATCTCTGCGGCCCTGTACCATACCCCTGTTCACACATTCGGATACATATCCGCAGTTTCTTCCGATGATTCCGCCTACATTGTATCCGACATGCTCATAGCCTACTCCGGCATAGTTATAGCATCCTATCACCACGCCCTTCGAATATCCCGCTATGCCTCCGGTATCAACGACAAGATTGTATGTATCCGGAGATGAAAGCCTCTTTATGCTGGTCTGCAGATCCAGGCTCAGATCATCCAGCGAAAATGTCGGGTCCACACTTACTGTATTGACAAATGATCTGTTCTCGCAGCCTTTGATCACCCCCTCGTTGTAACCTGCGATGCCGCCTGTCATCGAAGATCCGGTGATATGGCCTTTGTATGAGCAGCTTCCTATAGTTCCTGTCTGAGCATTATATGCAGCGATACCGCCCGCATATGTCTTTGCATCTATGCTTCCCGCAAAGCTGCAGTTTTCGATGGTTCCGTAGTTGATGCCTGCGATGCCCGCTCCGTAGCTCTTCGTTCCTTCAAGCTTTACTTCTCCCTCTACCTTCAGATTCCTGACCGTCGCGCCCTCATTGATCTGTGCGAACAGACCTGCCGGTGCGGCCGCAGGAGATATGTTCAGTCCGGTTATCTTGTGCCCGTTGCCGTCAAATGTTCCCGCAAATGACGGAAGCGGCTGCCACTGTGCACTGCTCAGATCTATATCGGCCTCGAGCACTATCAGCTTGTCCTTTGTGTTCACATCATATTCGCACAGCTTCGCAAATCTTCTGAGGTCGGCAATATTGTAGATACGCAGATCGGCTGCTGCCTGTTCAGCTGCTTTCCTGTCTGACTTTGCCTCGCTTGCCGAGACTGCATCTGCCTTCTTCTCCTCGGCCAGCGCGCTCATCGGCATCATCGTGCACAGCATGCCTATCATCGCCGCGCAGCCCAGAAGCTTTACGGTTTTAAACGATGTCTTGTCTATGATCTTTACACTTATCAGCAATATCTGAGGAAGCACGAACATAACCATCACCATGGAGATCAATGTTCCCCGGAACAGGCTTTGTCCGACGCCTACGATGGCGCACTCTGATGTCATGTTTCCTATCAGATAGCCTGATATCGCAAGTATCGGCCCCGATGTGATGATAGTCGGAAATGCATAGTTCATGGTTTCTATGATGGCCTCGCGGGGTTCCAGCTTATCCTTCAGCTCCATGAACCGGCTTGCGATGACGATCGCATAGTCGATATTTGCTCCCATCTGTATGGAGCTGACTATCAGATAGCTCAGGAAGAACAGATTTACATGAGTAAATGTCGGTATTGTAAAATTGATCCATATCGAGCCCTGTATGATCGCAATAAGCAGCAGCGGAAGCCCCACGGAGTTGAATGTGAACAGCAGCACTACCAGCACCACCAGTACAGAGATCACGCTTACTATGACATTATCAGTCGCAAAGGACTTCTTAAAGTCATATTCGGATGTCACATCTCCGACCACATATATGTCTCCGTCATCGTAATACTCCCTTGCTATGTCCTCGAGATTGTCTATATACGAATATGTCAGATCTCCTCCATCCGGCAGATCAAAATAAACCAGCATACGATTGTATTCCGATCCGACCAGCTGAAGCTTGGCATTGCGCATCTCCTCCGCCGCATCCAGTATGTCCTGCTCCTTGTCCTCATCCAGCTCTACATATCCCTCTTCGATCTTGTCTGCCGCATATATGAACATGTCAACCAGCGGCACCGAATATTTTGAGATGCCGCCTATGATGCGCCCGTACTCCTCATTGTCCACGGCATACGCCATATATACGACCTGCGCAGCCTCGTAATCCAGATCCGCCAGCTCTGCGAACTGCCTCGGAGTCAATGAGTCGGTCAGCATATAGCCGTCCAGAGCTTCGGTATTGGCAAGCCCTGTCACATGATCCACCATATCCTCGCTCTCGATCTCCTTGATCATCTTCTTCTCGGCCTCATAGTCACCGGTCGGCACCACAAGCGCCACCATGGAGGGAGAGGTAAATGTATCCTTTATCATATTTTCCGCAATCTGCACATCGTTGAGCTTCGGCGTCGTGATAGCGTCATACCCGTATGCGTACGGACAGTTGCCGGAAAGGACACTGCAGACTATGATCACAGCCAGTGCCGGAAGCGGCACAAGCTTTCTTGTGGCATAGGCATACTTACCTATGAAAGATACCTTCGGGATGAATACCTTGTGATGCGTCCTGTCCATCAGCGGTCCGAACAGCATCAAAAGTCCCGGCATGATGAAGAAGACCGATCCAAGTGCAAAGAATATCGACTTTATCAGGCATATCGCCATATCCGGTCCGACCTTGAACTGCATGAACAGCATGGCTATAAGACCTCCGATGGTCGTCAGACTCGAAGCGCCTATCTCGGGAATACCCTTTGAAAGCGCCTCTATGACTGCCTCCCGCAGCTCCTTGCCCCTTCTCTCTTCCTTGTATCTGTTGACCAGTATGATGGCATAGTCAAGAGAAAGCGCCAGCTGCAGGATGCTGGTGACCGAATTTGACACAAAGGAGATCGTGCCCAGCAGAAAGTTTGTGCCCTGATTCAGTATCATGGCCAGCACAAATGTCAGCAGCAGGACAGGCACCTCGCCCCATGTCTCGGAGGTCAGCGCAATCACAGTCACCACGATGACCGCAACTATGGCCATGATGACATTGATTTCCTGGTCTATGATCTGCTTTTTCGTATTGCCCAGAGATGTGGATACATAAAGATCATACCCGGCATACTTCTGCTTGATCTGCGACAGCAAGTCAAGGCATCGGTCATCATTTTCAGAATAGGAAAATGTCACGGTAAAAAGCGCCGATACCTTGTTGTAGTGATCTGTGGTCTCATCAAAGCCCACGCTCTCTACTCCCTTGATCGCCTCTATCTCGTCGCATATCTTCTGCGCGTCGTTGAAGGTGATATTGGCGATCATAATCTGTGCCGTGCCGAAGGTAGTGAACTGCTCATCCATCAGATCCAGTCCCTGTCTCGTCGAGCTGGTGTCAGGCAGATATTCTGACAGATCGTCCTCGACATTTACCCACCCGCGGGAGAATATCGAGAAAATCATGCCGATGATGACTATCAGAAATATCAGATTTCTCTTATCTACTATAATTGATGCGATTTTTTTCACATTACACCTCTTTGACTCTATAATTAAGCGTTTTTGCCATGACAGTACAGTCCTCTGTCTCAGAACTCTTCCGTCAGATCTATCTCTGTCAGCTCCGGCTCCTCGTCCGGAAGCTGCGACGCTGTTTCCTCATCCGGAGCAAGCACACAGCATGCGTATCTGTATCCGTCGTACAGATCCCACTCATAGAATCTGCACGGATGCGTATTTTCGCGCATATCCTGTTCTATGCTCACCTCGTAGCGCTCCTCTCTCACCTGCAGCGCCATCGGCATATAATTCGAATATCCGCATCCCAGTGCCTTCACATAGCTTTCCTTGATGGTCCAGTATCGAAAGAATCTTTTCATCCGGTCCGCTTCATCCGTCAGCATCTCAAGCTCCTTGGCCTCGCCGGGATGAAGCATGGCAGACGCCCTTTTCATCACCGACTCTCTGAGCAGCTCTACATCGCATCCGACCTCCAGATCCGATACCGCACACATCACTCTGCCGTGAGAATGCGAGATGCTGAAATACACCGGCGGTATCCTGGGCGGCTTGAATGCATCCGAGGCTCCGTATGCCTCCAGATCATAATATGGCTTTCCGTACTCATTATATCTGATATACTCGTCCGCCCCCTGCAGACCCATCCGTTCTGTGGCCAATGACAGCAGAAGTCCTGCTCCCAGACTGGCGGCACTCTCGGTGATGCTTTTTCTTGATACGGTTTTCTCTCTCCGGTCCTCCGATACAAGCCTTATCAGCCTGTCAAATACCTGCTGTTCCTTAAGCGGACCGGTATCTGCGATATATACTTTCAGATACATTGCTTATACTCCATCTGTCCGGCTGCGCCTCCGGGCATCCGCGATGCCCTCTTACTTCTTCGAGCGCACTGCTTTCTTCGGTTCAAAATGTATGCGAAGCTCCATGTCCATTCCTTCAGCCAGTTTTTTCAAAAGCTTCAGTGACGGCGCGCGGGATCCGTTCTCAAGCTTGCTTATGTCAGCCTGATCCATCCCCACTCTTTCTGCGAGATCCTTTTGTGTCAGTCCGCGCTCTATGCGGGTTCTGACCATAGTTCTGATCGCCTCAACCTCCGGCTGGATACTTTCCAGCTCTTTCTTGATCGGCGATTCCTTAAGTTGTTCATGTATACGCTCTCTAAGTCTCTTCAATTCACGCCACCATTTTCACGCAACTGCCGCCAAAGCGGCTCTATTTTGACATTTCATTTATTTCAGTGGCATATTTTATGGCGTTTTTTCCATATTGTCAAGGCATGTTTTATCGCCGCTTTCCGTCCTGCACGCTTGCGACTTCATGTCATCTAACCTATAATTGTCCGAGAGCCGCAGGAGGGCTCTGCAGCATGACAGTTCTTGAGATAATCATAGCGGAAAAGCACTATGCGATTGACACCGATGAGGTGCTTGAATATACCCCGTATGCGCAGCCGGAGCCTGTTGAAGGCACCTCGCCGTATATAGAAGGAACCGCAGAGCATCTGGGATGCTCATATACCATCGTAAATATGCGCAGATATATGAGGACGGAGCCTTCATCCGACGGCTTTCTGGTCTATCTGAAGCAGAAGAATCCGCCGGCCGCGCTTCATGTGGACAATGTGACCGGTGTATACATGGAGATGCCTAAGGAGCTTACCCTGATCAGCGCCGCAGCCATCGTCTCCGAGGCCTTCTCCGGTGAAACCGGGCAGGATAAGGCAGAGAAGCTTGAGCGTGAAAATGCAGCCAGAGCCGAAGAAGAAAAGAAAAGAAGAGATAAGCAGACCTCCATCCAGGTGGAAAACAAAGAGCTTGAAGCAGCGCTTGTCGGCTACAATCAGGCGCATTCCGTAGAGTCTCTCAATGTTCTTGTAAATATGATACTCGGCTGCCGCCTGCTTCTGCCGGCAGCCGCAGGTGCGGCTCAGCGCCCCGTTCCGATGCTCCTTCGCAACAAAAAGGGCGAAAGCTTCATTCCGGTCTATACCTGCCGCGAGCGCATCGATATAAAACCAGAGCCGAAGGCTATACTGAACCTGTCGTATGAGGCATTAAATCGCATGGCTCTCGACAAGTCCATCGGCGCCTCGGGGCTGGTCATAAACTCCGGGCATGAAAATGTACTGTTCAAGCGTGAGCTGCTTGAGCAGATAGATGCGGCGTATGCAAGGCACGAGGCCGCAGTAAAGCAGCAGCGCGAAGCACAAAAGGCCGGCTCTCCTGCCCCGGTAGATCCCTCTCAGGATCCGGGACGGCTTGTTGATAACTCCGCACTGGAGGACGGCATATCTCTTCATTCCGGAGAACTGTCATCTGAAGATCTTGAAAATATCGCCGGACTTCTGAAAGATGCTCATCTCTTCGTGCCCGGAATGCTTGATGACAAAAAGCAGCCCAAGCTGAGTCTTCTTAAAAATAAAGACGGGCAGCAGTTTATACCGGCCTTCACCTCCAAGCAGAAGCTTCCTTCCGAGCCCAGAATCCCGGCCGTCTTCTGCATACCGTTTGAGGATCTTCGCAGAAATGCCCTCGCTCAGAAGGACAGACTGACAGGAATCATGCTCAATCCGGGTGAAAAGCCCGTAGTCATACCGATCCGGCTGCTGGAGACGATGGCATAAAACGAAGTATATACGGCTGCAGCAAAATCTCAAAACAACACGCGTATCCGTTGATCCGCATACTGCAGCAAAGAGCTCCCGTGATACCGCTCAAAGCGGTTCTCGGGAGCTCTTTTATTTATTTGTCCGCCTTTGCAGACATCATCAAGGAAGAAACTTCAAACTCTGTCATCTCGGGTTTGCCGGATGGTTCACCGGCCAGTCAGGTTTCTGACCGCTCAGAACCTTATCTATCTGCTCTGCCGCCTGTACAGCCATGAGCGTCATGCAATCCTCCGTATTGGAAGCCATATGCGGTGTGACACTCGCGTTGGGCAGGTGGAGCAGCGGATTGTCCTGTGCAGGAGGCTCCTGGTTGAATACATCTGTGAAGGCGCCTCGTATGCTTCCGCTTTCAAGCGCTGCTATCAGTGCGAGCTCATCAACCACCTCTCCTCTCGCACAGTTGATGAACAGTGCGTCGGACTTCATCATGTCAAACTCCCTGCTGCCTATGCAGCCTGCATTGTCCGCAGTCAGCGGCATGTGAAGAGTCACTACATCGCCCTCGCTGAAGGCGCGATCCCAGTCAACCATCGTCACATACTCAGGGGTCGCCTTTGAATTCGGATGCGGATCATATGCGATGATATTCATTCCGAGTCCGAAGTGAGCCTTTTGCGCAACAGACCTTCCGATTCTTCCGAATCCGATTATCGCCAGCGTCTTTCCCGCGAGATCTATGCCCTTATGATCATTTTTAAAGAAGAAATTGTCCTTCTTCAAGGCATCACTCAGCAGGAACATGTTGCGCGCGGCAGCTATCATCGCACCTATCACAAACTCCGCAACCGTATTCGTGGTAGAATCCGGAGCATTGGTCACATAGATACCAAGTTCCTCTGCGACCTTCAGATCCACATTGTTGTATCCCGCGCCGTGACGGGCGACGATCTTCAGCTTGCTACCTGCCTCCAGCACCGCCTTGGTACACGGCGCTGTCCTGAGCAGTATAGCGTCACAGTCAACCACATCTCTGACCAGATCCGCCTCGGCGGCTCCGGTTCCGTTCTTTATCTCATAACCCCGCTGTGTCAGAAAGTCCACACCCTCCTGCGCTACAGCCTGGGGAATCAATACCCTGTATGCCATGTTATTTCCTCTCCATATTATATTTGCAGCCAATGCTTAAGCGGCTGCGCTCTTAACCTTCTTGGCCTTCATGATCTGCACGCCGTATACTGCCGCCAGACATATCGCACCGATGATATCCGTTGTTGTTCCCGGAACCATCATGAATACCGCGCCTATAAATGCCGCAATTGTCTGAATTATATTAAGATTGCCCTTAAAATATCGCTGTACTGCGGTAGCCAGTCCGAAGGAGCCTATGAGTGCCGAGATGATCGCCATTATGATGCTTCCCGTGCTTCCGATTCCGAGAAGCGCCGGATCTACGCAGAACATGAACGGAAGCAGAAAGCCTGCAAGCGACAGTCTCCATGCTACAAGACCGGTCTTTATCGCATCCGCATCCGCTATTCCGGCTGCCGTATAGGCTGCAACCGCTACAGGCGGAGTAACATTGGCCATGATTCCAAAGTAGAATACGAAGAAGTGTGCCGCTATCTTAAGCACGCCCATCTCCTCAAGGGCGGGAACTATCAGTGTTGCAAGAAGTACATATGCAGCCGATGTCGGCATTCCCATTCCGAGGATGACCGATGTAAGCATCGTCAGGAAAAGAAGTAAAAATACATGTCCGCCGGATATGGCGATCAGCAGTGATGACAGCTTGTATCCGATACCTGTCAGCATCAGTATACCTACTATGATTCCGGCAGTTCCTGTCGTCAGTGCGATACTTATCATTCCCTTAGAGGAATCTGCTATCAGTTCCAGCGTCTCCTTGGGCGACTTTCTCTTCTTGGGGTAGAACAGCATGATCGCAATCAGGAATATGATCGAGAAAAATGCTGACTTCTGTGCCGAATATCTGATTCCTACCAGAAGCACTACAAGCACAACCAGAGGGAGAATCAGGAACCAGCCATTGCTGAACTCCTCCTTGAAATCAGGAAGCTCCTCCTTCGGCTGGCCCAGCAGATTGTGCTTGACCGCTTCAAGATCTATCATCATAAACAGCGCTATATAGTAAAGAACCGCCGGTATGATAGCTGCAACAAGGATATCCGAGTATGAGCCTATATAATCTGCCATGATAAATGCCGCCGCACCCATGACAGGGGGCATCAGCTGTCCGCCGCTGGAGGCAGCCGTCTCAACCGCTCCTGCGAACTCCGGATCAAATCCGCTCTTCTTCATCAGCGGAATAGTAAACGAACCTGTTCCTACAACATTGGCCACAGCACTTCCGGATATCGTTCCGAACAATGATGAAGCAACAACCGCCACCTTGGCGGGACCGCCTCTGTATCCGCCTATCAGAGCCTGTGTCAGACGAATGAATACATCTCCGGCTCCCGAGGCCTCCAGAACGCCTGCAAAGATGACAAAGATGGAAACATATATCGATGAAACTCCCAGAGGTGTACCGAATATACCGTTTGTTCCCTTAAAGAGAAGCTCGCATATACGCGTCCAGCTGTAGCCTCTGTGTGCGATGCTCTGCGGAAGATAAGGTCCTGCAAAGGCATACGCGATGCATATGATGGCTATGATCGGCATCGCTGCGCCGACCACCTTCCATGTAAAGTACAGCAGCATGATGACCAGCATCGTTCCAAGGATTATCTCTGTAGTTGTCATGGTTCCGCTTGATTTCCACATGATGTCCGCCAGCGAATAGGAATAGATGCCTATGACCGCGAGCGCTGCTATGAGAATCAGGCTTACTATGATTCTGGTCACGCTCACATCCTTGCCCTTGTACTTTCCGCCCTTTACCAGATTGTAGCAAAGCGGAACAAGCATCATGCTGAGCGTCAGATGCACTATACGCTGCTGGTATGCGGCGAGAGCTCCGAAATACGATGTGTAGATATGGAATCCCGCCAGCGCCAGACCGATCACAAAGATCAATATGTTCTGAATTTTCCAGTATCCGGTGTTCTTTTCTGCAGCTGCGGCGACATTATCTTTAGTCGTCTTATCTGTAGATGTGGTTTTCTCCGTTGCCATGCTTCTCCTCTCCTTATATGCAATATGTAAGATGTGCTTTATATGTCAACCCCCGTTGCCCTTATCGCACCTGTCATTTCCAGGCACCGATCTCCTTGAGATACTTAATCGATCCCGGATGCATCTCAAGCAGTCCGTCAAGACCCCTTGTGGCATTCTCCACACTCCACTCGCTGCACTGCGGATATGCTGCCACCAGCTGATCATTGTTCTCATAAAGCGCCTTTACTATCTGATATACCTCATCCTCGCTGAGATTCTTGCTTCCTACCAGGATGCTGGCGGATCCGAAGCTTCGCTCAACAGCGTCTGTCTGCCCGTTATACACATTTGCGGGAATGGATGCCGGAATGTAGTACGGGCACTCCGCCATGATCTTGTCGTACTGCTCCTGATCCAGATCAAGAAGTCTCAATCCCTTGGATGCGGCTGCAGTTGCTACAGGTGATGCAGGCAGCGTGCTCATGATGCATACCGCGTCTACATTGCCGTCAACCAGCGATTCTGCTCCGTCTCCGTGAGCCAGATACTCAGGTGTCCAGTCCACATTGATCTCATATCCGTATGCCTCCATGATGGTTTTCATCGCATCTCCCGCAACGGATCCGGCAGGTCCTACCGCAATCTTCTTGCCCTTAAGATCTGCATATGATTTGATGTCGCCATCCGCGGTGGTATAAACCTGCAGTGTTGTCAGATGGCCTCCCATGATTCCGTAGATAGAATCCTTTGCGACCTGCTTTCCCTCAAAGCTTCCCTTGCCGTCCAGTGCCAGCGCAAGAACATCCGATGCCGTAAATGCCAGCTCGACATTGTTGTTTTCCGCCAGCAGTATATTCTCCGAGGAGCCTCCGGTTACCTCGATATTGGCAGATACACCCTCCATATTTTTGTTTATGATATCCGCCATCGCTGTACCTATGATGGAGAATGCGCCTCCTGACGATGATGTGGCTATGGAGATATACTTTGTCTTCCCTGATGATGCCGCTCCCGACCCCGTGGTCTCTGATGAGCCGCAGCCGGTCAATGCCGCCGCCATCGCAAGGCTCATAGCCATTGCCGCAAATCTCTTAATGCCTGTCTTCATAATCTGCCTCCTTGATCTTTAGTACCTGCTGTGACGCGTTTTATTTTTTCTTAAATCACTTAGCACTTTTTTAATGTTGCAATAACTGTTATAACACTTTGCCCGTGATGATAATCAGCCTCTCGGCTGACCTCTATCATCCTCTGCTGCCAGTACCTTTGATGTCTGCAAGTATCGCCTGTACGGCAGCTCCCGTCATCCTTCCGGTATGTTGTTCGCAGCCAGTATATTCACCAGCGAATCGTTGACATGCTCCCGCATCACAACCTCCGCCGCGTCGGGATCACCCTTGGCTATCTCGTCCAGAAGCATCCGGTGCCAATACCTGGGATATTGCTCCTTTGGAGCACTGGTGTCCAATGCAGTGCACAACACTCCGAAGAGATTGATCTTCCTGAGTGAATCTGTCAGCAGCGGATTGTCCGTAAACTGAGTCAGCTTTGTATGAAAATCAATATGCGCCTTTCGGCTGTTCACTGCTGTCTCATCCTTATACGGCACGGTATCCAGCTCAGTCGCCACGGCTATCAGCTCGTTGTACTGCTCCTTTGTCATGGTTCTTGCCAGTATCCTTGCTGTCTGACACTCTATGGCCTCGCGAAGCTCATAGCTTTGCTTGATCTTCTCCAGTGTAGGTATCGCGACAAATGACCCCCACTGCGGCTTCGATTCAACCAGTCTGTCCTCTTCAAGCTTCTTTAAAGCCTCGATAACAGGAATGACACTCACGCCTGTGACTTCCGCCATCTTTCTCCGGGAAAGCCGCATTCCCGGCTGGTATTCACCCTCCAGAATCTTCTGGGAGATGATCCGGTATGCTATCTCCGAGGCTGTCTGGAAATTTTCCTCTTTAATTTCCTTCATGCTGACCTCACTTCTTTTGCTTACATTCAGTTATCTCTTGTATGACTGTTATAACAGTGCTTTCAGTCCAAGACAAGTCTGATCTTAATCGTTTTTTAATCTTTGTGAGCCTGGCACAAATATCTCTATGATTTTTGTGAAGTATTTAAAGAGCCCGAGCATATTGATACATTTCCCGATATGACAAGTAAGCGGCCTGACTCACGAAAGAGCCCGACCGCTTACTTAGCGCAAAAGCTGTTTATATCTGCTTGTATCGTTTCGTATTGGTTATTCCGGCTTTACATCTCTTACCGTCATACAGCGCATCGCATTCAGGACTGCAAGCACCATAACACCAACATCAGCAAATATCGCCGCCCACATGTTGGAAAGTCCGAGAGCTGTAAGTATCAGACACCCGACCTTGATGATGATTGCGAAGCAGATGTTCTGCTTTACTATTCTCAGGCATTTGCGGGAGATTCTGATCGCCGTCACTATCTTCAGCGGATCATCGTCCATCAGTACAACATCGGCCGCCTCGATAGCCGCATCTGATCCCATAGCGCCCATGGCTATTCCGATATCTGCGCGCGACAGCACCGGAGCATCATTGATTCCGTCGCCTACAAATGCCAGCACATCATCCTCCGATGTCTTGGCCGCCAGCAGCTTCTCAACCTGCGCCACCTTGTCCTGAGGAAGAAGCTCGCTGTATACGGTATCTATGCCGAGATCCGCTGCCACCCTGTCGGCAACCTTTTTTGTGTCGCCCGTCAGCATGACCGTCTCGGTCACACCGCTTTTTTTCAGTTCCCGAACAGCCTGTGCGCTGTGCTCCTTTGGAATATCCGATATCACTATATGTCCGGCATATCTGCCGTCCAGTGCTGTATGAAGCACGGTTCCGGCGCTGTCAACATCACGCCAGCTCGCGCCTACCGCGTCCATCATCTTTGTGTTGCCTACCGCGACCTCGCAGCCATTGACGCAAGCCTTGATTCCGCGTCCGGCGATCTCCTCGACATTCTCCACGCTGCAGCTGTCAGCCTCGTGCTCGTAAGCCTTTCTCAAGGATACTGCTATCGGATGATTGGAATATCTCTCGGCATGGGCCGCCATATGAAGCAGCTCATGGTCTCCGCTCTCAGCCTCTGCGGCAATCTTTGTCACCTCGAAGACTCCCTTTGTCAGAGTACCGGTTTTGTCAAATACAACTGTCTTTGTGTTGGCCAGAATCTCAAGATAGTTAGAGCCCTTTACCAGGATTCCGTGGCTGCTGGCGCCGCCTATCCCGGCAAAGAACGAAAGCGGTATACTGATAACCAGCGCACACGGGCAGCTCACGACAAGAAATGTCAATGCGCGGTACAGCCACATACTCCATGCCGGTGCTGCACCTATGATCATGGATACAACCGGCGGTATGATCGCCAGCGCGATGGCCGAGTATACTACTGCCGGGGTATAGACTCTGGAAAACTTTGTTATGAACTTCTCGGAATGTGACTTTCTTGATCCGGCATCCTCTATCAGCTCAAGCACCTTGGAGACAGTTGATTCGCCGAACTCCTTGGTCGTGCGAACCTTTATCAGGCCGCTCATATTGATGCATCCGCTGATCACGGCATCGCCCTCCTGCACATCGCGGGGAATCGACTCTCCTGTCAAAGCCGCTGTATCTATAGAGGACTTTCCGTCAAGCACTACTCCGTCTATCGGAATCTTTTCACCCGGCTGCACCACGATGACCGTACCGATCTCTACATCATCGGGATCCACCTGCTCCAGCTGTCCGTCCTCTCCCTCGATATTGGCATAATCCGGGCTGATATCCATCAGCTCTGTGATGTTTCTGCGGCTCTTTCCTACCGCATAACTCTGGAACCATTCTCCGATCTGATAAAACAGCATAACCGCGATAGCCTCATTGTAGTCGCCGCTTTTGGTGATAAGTGCCAGCACGATAGCGCCTACCGTAGCAATCGCCATGAGCAGGCACTCGTCGAAGGGCTGCCTGTTTTTGATTCCAGCTGCCGCCTTCCCCAGGATATCGTATCCTATGATCGCATAAACCAGCATATACAATGCGAAACGCGGTATACCTGCCACCGGTATGAAGCCCAGAGCGATCATCATAGCTGAGGCTATGACGATACGTATCAGATTCTTCTTTTGCTTTTTATTCATGATTCAGCCTCATTTTCTCGATTAAGTATATGTTTAATCGTTGACTACACTATACAGCCTCGATACCCCTGTGTCAATATCTGTCAGGCGAAGTTTTTATGTTATTTCATAAAGATTAAGCATTTGTTTAATCTTGCGTTTTTTATCATTTTCATGTATTCTTACTACTATCGATTGTATCTTCGATTCCGATACAGAAGTAAACGGAGCATATCATGACAGAGATAAAAAAAGAGCTTCCGCATCATCATGATGACGAAAGCAACAATATCATACAGCATTTTCCGGACGCGCATGTCATCGAGGCGGTCGCCGAGGCGATGAAGCAGCTCGGCGATCCTAGCCGTCTCAGAATATTCTGGTTTTTGTGCCACACACAGGAATGTGTTCTGGATATCGCAGCCGCGGTAGAGATGTCCTCTCCCGCGGTCTCTCACCATCTTCGGCTTCTCAAGGCTGCCGGACTCATAGTTTCACATCGTTCCGGCAAGGAGATGTTCTACAAGGCTGCCGACACCCCGCTTGTCGAGCATCTGCATCATACGATAGAGGAGCTCGGCGACATCTCCTGCCCGCGGTAGCAGTCTATGGCGGCAGCAGCCTATGCTCTGCGATCCGAATCTGAATATACTATCTGCCCCGAGCAGATGGTCATCTTTACCTTTCCGTAAAGCCTCTGTCCGATGAACGGAGAGTTTGAGGCCTTGGAGTGAAAATGCTCCGGTACTGTCCATTCCTCCTGCGGATCAAACAGCACGATGTCTCCGGGGCCTCCGGGACTCAGATATCCCGCATCCAGCTTGTAAAGCCTTGACGGATTGACCGTCAGCGCACGGATGGCCGTCATCAGCGGCACCTGTCCGGTGCGCACCGTATGTGTGATGACCAGTCCCAGCGCGGTTTCCAGCCCCAGTATGCCGCTTGGAGCCTTTTCTATCGGCTGCAGCTTCTCCTGTGCGCTGTGCGGTGCGTGATCCGTCGCTATCATGTCTATCGTCCCGTCAGCAAGCCCCGCAATAAGCGCCTGACGATCCTGCTCTGTGCGAAGCGGCGGATTGACTCTGGCAAGTGAGCCCTTGTCCAGCACCAGCTCCTCGGTGGCGGACAGATGTGACGGTGTCACCTCGGCATATACGCATATTCCGTTCTTTTTTGCATCACGAATCAGCTGCACCGTCACCGCGCTTGACACATGCTGTATATCCAGCCTTGCGCCGATCTTCCGATTGAGCATGATGTCGCGCGCCGCCAGCACATACTCGGCCTCGTCCGGAGCGCCTCCAAGTCCGAGCGCATCCGAGACACGCCCTTTGTTCACTCCCGGGCTAAGCATCAATGCCGGAGCTTCTTCATGCAGTGAGATAGGCACATCGAGCTCACCGCATATCCTCATGGCCTCTGCCAGCAACCGTTCATCCTGTATCGGGATGCCGTCATCCGTAAAGCCAACGGCTCCTGCCTCCTTCAGCCTCTTCATATCCGTCAGCTGCTCACCCTTCATGGCGCGGGTGACATTGGCTGTCTGAAGCACATGTATCGCCAGCTCCTTCTGACGCGCCCGCAGCTCTTCAAGTACCTCTGCATTGTCTATGCACGGGGAGGTATTGGCCATACACACCACGGTGGTATATCCTCCCGCTGCCGCCGCCGCCGCTCCTGTTGTTATATCCTCTTTGTATGTAAGCCCCGGATCGCGGAAATGCACATGAACATCCACAAATCCCGGAGCTGCCGTCCACCCGGCTGCGTCTATCACCTGCTCATATCGCTGCTCCTCTGAGTGTTCCCGCGTCTTCGGGCGCTCCTGCGGTTTTTCGATGCTCCTGATCCTTCCGTCATCATCTATAACTATATCCATGACAGCGTCCGTTCCCGATGCAGGATCCATAACCCGTGCTGATTTGATAAGCTTCATGATCTCCTCCGCTGCTGCGATTCTCTGTAACAGCACGCAAATCGTTCTCGCGCTGCGCCTTCTCATCGGGAATGAATATATCACACTCCGCGCTTTTTATCTGCACCTTCGGGGAAAAGCGGCTTTTTAGGCATCCCCATCATCGTTCCCATATAGTAGTTGCGCTGATTCGCCACAAACTGCGCCGGCTCAAGCTCCGCCTCAACTCTTAGTTTGTCAAGTTGACGGTATGCGAGGTATATGTTGTCTGTTATGTCTAATAGTTGCTTACTGTTTTGTCGTGTTAAAATTTGATCAAAGCATCATATGACCTTGATCAGCTGCAGCATATTCGCCGCCCAGATCGGGATCATCGATGCTGCGGCCATAGCACAGATAAGGAGGATATCTTATGGCAAGTAAATTCATGGAAAGAGCCGCAAACCGCGACTACAGCAAGCGCTGGGCGCTCGAGAATTCCTATCCCTGGAATGCGCAGATGGGAAGACCGCCTATACTCGGAAGGCCTTACAGCGTACGGGAAAATTACATACGCTGCGTCACAGGCAACAAACCATACTGGATGCCCGCGTATGGTATGGAGACCGATACGATATGGCCGGACGCGATAGAGGAGCATCCGGTTCCTGAGGTCGACGGGTATGACTGGTTCGGTGTAGACTGGGTATGGGTAGAGGTCGCCGGCGGCATGATGCCAAGGCCGGGAACCCGCACAATCTCGGATTTTGCCAACTGGAAGGAGGAGATACAATGGCCGGATCTCTCCGTAGTGGACTTTGAAACCGACGGCAGGAAGATATCTTCCTGGCTTGACCCGGACAAGGCTCATATCTTCCAGACAACAGAGGGGCTATTCGAGCGGCTTCACGAGATGATCCCGTTTGAGGAGACCCTGATAGCCTTCTACGAAGAGCCCGAGCTGCTTGAGGAGTATTTCCAGAGATGCGCCGACTACAAAATCGACCTCATCGATATAGTAGACAAATACTACGGGCGTGTGGACGGTATCCTTTATAACGATGACTGGGGCACAGAGCGCTCCGGCTTCTTCTCAAATGAGATGTTCCGCAGTCAGCTGATGCCTGCTACAAGCCGTCTTGTAAAACATATCAAGGATTCCGGCAAGTTTCTTGAGCTTCATTCATGCGGAAGAAATATGCAGTATGTTCCGATGATGATCGAGATGGGCATAGATATGTGGTCGCCTCAGCAGAGCTGCAATGACTATGACTGGCTGTATGAAAATTATGGCGATCAGATGACATTCAACTTTAAGCTCGATATGCCCGCCGGCGGTGATGAAGCAGCCACACGCCGCTGCGTGCGTGACTTTGTAGACAGATATGGCGCAAAAGGCCGCATCATGCCGTGGATACTGACACCGGATGTAAAGCAGAAGGATATCGCTCTCGACGAGCTCTATAACTACTCACTGGAATATTACAACAAGCTTTACAACAGATAGGATGGGTTACAGTGTCAAAACTCGTCTCCCACGGCATGCTCGCATGCCGTGGGAGATGGAGTTTATGACACGCCCTTCAATGAGGATGAAGTGGGGCGAAAGCCCCACGAGAATCCGAATTGAAGCAGGATTGTGGAAGTGCGAAGCACGAAACAATCCGTGTAACCGAAGAGCTGCCGCGCCGCTGCTTTTACAGCAACAGCACGGCAGCCCTCTTTTATCTTTTTTCAACAATCGGCAGTGTGGAGCCTCCATACGGCATGGCCAGTATCAAAGCGTCCTCGCCGCACTTGATCAGTGCGTCATCAAGCGCCTTCTGCGCACTTGCATATGGCGTCAGAAAGCACTTGCGAACCAGCTCCGGATCCATCTCCGACACCAGATACACATCCGCATGCTCAAGCACCATGGCTATGGCAGCCGCCTTGTGTCCGCCCAGCTCAAAGCTCTTTTTCACCCGCTCTGTCAGATCCGACGGCTTCTCTGCCTCATTTATCCAGCGTTCGAATACACCCTCGCCGAGTCCCTCTCTGCATGACCCGATCAGTATGATCACTCCGCCGTCCCGAACAGCATGCTTGGCGTTGTCAAGCGCCTTCTGTGTCTGATAGAGGTTGAGATCCTTGGGTGCACCTCCCTGAGACACAAGCACTATGTCCGCTCTTTGCGGGATGCTTTTCAGATACATGCGGCTCAGATATTCGCATCCTGCGCGATGAGCCTTCACCGGATCCCCCGCCACGGCATGAACTATCTTTTTATGCTCGTCCAGCACCACATTGACGATGAAGTCTATGCCCACCATGCGTCCGGCCTCCTCCAGATCCTCGCGCAATGGATTGCCGTCAAGCTTTCCTGCATGAGCATCCTCCATCACCATCATAGAATGGTTGGCCTGTATCGTCCCTCTTGTGGCGCAGCCGGGGATCAATGCCTTCACACCCCCCGAGTATCCTGCGAAATAGTGGAATTCTATATTGCCGGTGCATATCCTGTAGTCCGCCTCGGCAACAACTCTTGTTATATCCACCGGGGTTCCTGCTTTTGTAACTCCATATGATATACAGTCATTTGGATTCGAGTCAACGCATCTGACCTCGCTGTATACCCGTTCTCCCGCCAGATGCTTTCTTTCCTCATCCGTCTGCCCGCGGTGGCTTCCCAGCGCGAACACAACCGTGATGTCCTTTCGATCCACGCCGGCCTCGTACAGCTCGTCCAATATAGCCGGGATGATCTCATATGACGGCGACGGGCGAGAGATATCGCTTGCGATGATGGCAACCCGGTTTCCTCTTCCGTCCGCCCTTCCTTTACGGATGATCTCCGCCAGCCTTGGCGTTCCTATCGGTGCGTCCAGCGCTTCCTTCACTGCATCCGCTCCGCATGATTGATGCTCGATCACATCCGCCAGCAGCTCACCCATATAGTTTCTCTCGGGGATCTCGACAGTCTGGACTGATGTTCCGTATCCGAACTCAAGCTTCATATCCGTCTCACTCCTCAGTGACGCCAAGATCTACCGAGTACCACTTCAAAGCCTTCGGGAATATGAATTCCGCTCCGGGATCCAGCTCGTGAACCTCCTTGGCTACCTCAGCCATATACGACTGAACCTTCTCATATCCCCATTTCTTGATCATTACATCAAAATGGAACGGGAATATCAGCTGGGCGCCGTATCTGCAAAGCAGCTCTGCCAGCTCTCTCGCCGGAACCTGCTCTCCTGACTTTTCGGGATGACGCACCCCTGACTGGCGCAGCAGTACATTGGGACGATATTTTTTGCATCGCTCGAACGACTCACCGAATACCGCGCGTCCGGAGCACATCATGATACGGAAGCCGTTGTCGGTGGTGATCATCCAGTCCAGAGACTCGATGGAGCCGAGATTGTCGAGTTCCTTGTGCCCCTCCATACCGTACTTGGTTTTGCATATATCCTTGTCCGGATCGTAGGTTCTGGCGCCGGATTCATTGTGCTTGGCCTGCCAGAACGCAAATGTCACTCCGTCCATGGTATATGTGCTGTTTGGGAAAACCGGGAAGATATTGTCGTAGGGAATCTTGTGAAATTTGAGCAGCTCATTGGCGCTCATTACGCCGCAGAAAACCTTTGCGTTGAACTTATGTGCCAGATATCCCAGATCGGAATCATGGTCAAAGTGACCATGTGTCAGGATGATATAATCCGCACCGGTTACATCGTCTCTTGTGAAGCTGTCAAACTTGCAGTCAATAAAATACGGATCCACCAGAACGATCTTCCCGTTCGGAAGTACGATTTCGTGGTTGGCTCCGCAATCATAGGTACGCATCTTAAAGCAATTAGTCATGACGACCTCCCTTTCATAGGCTGTGTGTGGCTGCATTCTCTGCAGCAATTGTCCTTGTTTTAAGACAATTATATTCATGCCTTTTTCAGGGGGTCAATTCAAGATTGTCTAATCTGCATATAGTGAAATTTTATATACCCTGATTTTTATTCATTTTTCAGCATTTTCAATGCTTCTACCGTATGCCTGTATTCTCTTTCAAGCTCAGGATATGCCGCCTTTGCCGCGTCTATATCCTCCGCTCTCAGCAGCTCTGTCATGTCAGATGCCTTTGTAAAAAGGTTACCCAGGCCGAGATTTGCACTCACACCTTTTAGTGTGTGCGCCATGCGAAATGCAGTCTGCGCATCTCCTGTCTCCAGTGCTGCCGTCAGTTTCTTAAAGCTCTTGTCATCCTCGAATTTGCCCAGAAGCTTTCTGACCAGCAGTTCGCTTCCGCCCAGCCTCGCCAGTACATCCTTTGCGTCGGATCCGACTTCAACATAAAAATCTTCTATATTCATCTTGTCTGCTCCTTAATCTGCCCAGCTGCCTCGCAGACCGTTGCTGCTCAAAAGCTCATCCGCGATAGAAGCTGCATCTTCCTGAAAGTCATATTTTTCCCCGTTTTCAAGTATTCCCTTCAGCGTCCCGGCGATAGCCTTCAGGCATTTTATAAGCAACGGATTAAATGCTCCACACTCACCCGCATATATCATCTCAAGAGCCTTTTTGTGAGTATATGCCTTCTTGTAGCATCTGTCACTGGTCAGCGCCTCGTAGACATCCGCCATTGATACTACCTGTGCCGCTATGGGGATCTGCTCACCCTTGAGGCCGTCCGGATAGCCTCCGCCGTCATATTTTTCATGATGCCAGCGGCAAATAGCGCGCGCGGTGCGCACAAATTTGCTGTCCTGGTCCAGCGCCTGATCGCTCAGGAGCGCATCACCCTCTATGGTATGCGACTTCATGATCGTCCATTCCTCATCCGTCAGCTTGCCCGGTTTGTTGAGCAGCGTATCCGGAATCTTGATCTTGCCTATATCATGCACTGCCGCCAGAGTGGATATCATCACAACATCCTCATTGGACAGCGAATAGCGATCCGTTATCCTGACCAGCTGCTTCAGCAAGAGGTTGCTTATGATCTGCACATTCAGCGTATGACTCCCCAGCTCATGATTACGGGTCTCGATGACATTGCTGAGGATATTGATCATCTGCGTATTGGTTTTCTCCCGCTCATATATCTGATCCTCGACCAGCTGAACCAGCTGCTTTTGTTTGGCATATATCAAAAGTGTGTTTTCAACTCTTCTCTGCACCACCACCGTATGAAACGGGCGGCTTATATAGTCCGTCACTCCGAGACTGTACGCCTTTGATATAAACTCCGATCCGTCCTCCGCGGATATGATGATGACCGGGATATCCTCTATCCACCGGCGTTCATTCATGACCCTCAGCACATCAAGTCCGTCCATCTCGGGCATGTTTACATCAAGGAGCATCAGCGCAATGTCCTTTTCATGTTCCAGCAGGTCAATCGCCTCCAGCCCGTTGCCGGCATAGAGAAAATCATATTTTCTTCCAAGCATCTCCGTGAGCATCTCTCGATTTATCTCGGAATCGTCCGTAACAAGTATTCTGCTTTTTGTCATCGCATCCGCACTCCCATCTTTTTCTGCCTGTTCGGGAGTACCCCCCCCATGTATACAATCGGCTTTTCTCTATACATGTGTCTCCTTTTGAGCATCTTGCCCGGCTTCAAGGTGTTGCCGCTTCATTTTTGCGTTGCTTTTGCGTCCTTTCGGCTTCTGCATTCCTTCAGTGCGTCATACAGCTGATCTGCATTGATCGGCTTTGACAAATGATAGTTCATGCCCGCCTCCAGTGTCCGCTTGCGCTCCTCGTCAAACACATCGGCTGTCATGGCTATGATCGAAATCTCAGCCGCATCCGGACGATCCATGGCTCTGATAACCCTCGTCGCCTCTATGCCATCCATGACCGGCATGCGAACATCCATCAATATGGCGTCTATCGAGTAAGGCTCGGACGCGGCAAATGCATCCACTCCCTTTTGTCCGTCGTCAGCTACCATGATCCTGCAACCCTGCTTCTCCAGCAGAAGCGAAGCCACATAGACATTGATTTCATTATCCTCAACCAGCAGGATGTTCATTCCGTCCAGACAGGCATCCGGCTGCTCATGTGCTGTCTCCGCCTCCGTCGCCTCCTGACCTTCTGCCAGCTCCATATCGAGCATCACGGTAAACTCTGTTCCCTCTTCCTGCTTGCTTTTTACCGTGATCGTTCCGCCCATCGCATCTACAAGGCTCTTTACAATCGAGAGTCCAAGACCGGTTCCCTGGGTTTTCTCACGCAGCCGAGTCTTCTCACGGACGAAAGGTTCATACATATGTGCCACGAACTCCGGACTCATTCCTATTCCGGTATCGCGCACCACGAACTTTACTCTCAATCTACCGTCAAATATCCCGACATTTGTGACCTCAAACCACACATCGCCGCCCTCGGGTGTGAACTTCGCAGCATTTGTCAGGAGATTAAAAAATATCTGGCTGATCCGCAGTCTGTCCACCATGATGGTATACTGCCCCGGATCAAGTTCGGGATGAAAATGGATGTTTTTGGCCTCCATCAGCGGGCTGATGACCGTAGCAATTGTCTGCATGAGCTCAGGACGCGTCAGTGTGGTCTTATTAAATTCCATCTCTCCGCTCTCGATCTTTGACATATCCAGGATGTCATTGATCAGACCCAGCAGAAACTGCGACGAGCCCTGAATCTTATTCAAAAACTGCCTGATCTGCCCGATGTCATCCTCCTTCATCGCCATCTCCGTCAGATTGATGATCGCGTTCATGGGCGTGCGGATATCATGGCTCATGGTGGACAGAAAAGTGCTCTTCACCTTGCTTGCCTCTATGGCCGCGGCTGTGGCCTCCTGCGCCTGCTTCAGCGCCGCCTGTATCTCCAGCCTGTGCTTTTCCTGTATGAGATCCGACTCTCTCGCCACGATGAAGAAATATCCCAGCAGCGCCACCAGCACCGAGCAGTACGGCTGAAGCGGAAATACCACATATGCCGGGATGACGAAGCCATTTATAACCATCGCCGCCAGCGGGACAAGAGATATCAGCACTGCCTGCGTCAGATACGGTTCTTTGTCGCGATTATTGCGCAGCCTTACAACAGGTGCATAGAGAAAAGGCTCGATGTAATAGAACAGATTCAATATGCTGTACGGAACGAACAGCGGTCCTCTCACATAGGTACCGTCAGGGGTTATCGACCAGAGTGCTCCGGTGAACGGGGTGCTGATGACAAGCGCCATCAGAATAACTACCGGGATATACTCAAGCTTGTGAGTGATGGCAAAAAAGGTATCGCCCACAAAGCTTCTTGTAAAGCGCTGCCAGAAAAACGGCAGCAGCACATATGTTACAGAAAAGAAAAAGGAGACCAGCTTGAAAAGAAAAACCTGAGGTTTCTCCGACAGAAATACACATATGAACGCAGCATCAGCTATGATATAAAGCCCTGTCATGCATATAAGACTGCGACATCTTCTGAGCACTGTCGGCTGAAGCGATGTCATAAATGCAGTTCGCGCCAGAATGATCAGCAGGATGATCAGCTGCGAAATCGTGTTGATGATATAAGTTTCCATGATATGCGGTAATCTCTCTCGAAATGCTTTATCTGAACATGATAGGCCATTCTTCGCCAAAAGTCGGCAGCTGCATGGCGCAGTCAGCCGGATGCATCATAGCCACATGCTACTTATATCAGTTTTTCGGCAAAAGCTCAATGCCTATCCGACCGGATAAAGTACCGGCGATACTCATCGTTTGTCCGAATATCGCCTGTATCTTGTCACATAAAAAAGGGTTCAGGTGTCAAAACACCCGAACCTCCGGTTACTCGGATTGTTTCGTGCTTCGCACTCCCACAATCCGGTCTCAATTCGGATTCCCGTGGGGCTTTTGCCCCACTTCATCCTCATTGAGAGGCGTGTTATAAAACACCCGAACTTCCGGTTACTCGGATTGTTTCGTGCTTCGCACTCCCACAATCCGGTCTCAATTCGGAT
>CAVIJY010000011.1:0-42728 GCA_963643215.1 Lachnospiraceae bacterium
CTAATTCCACCTTCAGAGCAGGATCAACTTTACTTTTTCTATCCATAAAAATACCCCCAAGTAGGTTTTATATTTCAGTGTCCTACTTGGGGGTAGCATATCATAGTGCGACAGCCCCTTTTTGTTTTATCCTGAATATACCGTATCACTCCTCGGGAGTCTGCTCATGCTCCTCGGAGTCCTCTGTCGGAAAATCGGCAGGATCATAGGCTATTCCGTTTCTGTCATAGTAGTTCTTGACAGCTGACTTTATCGCCTCCTCAGCCAGGACAGAGCAATGCATCTTGTGCGCCGGAAGTCCGTCCAGCGCCTCTGCGACCGCCTTGTTGGTAAGCTGCAGCGCCTGCGACAGCGGCTTGCCCTTTATCATCTCCGTAGCCATCGAGCTGGACGCTATAGCGCTTCCGCACCCGAATGTCTCGAACTTGACATCCTCAATCACCTGATTGTCATCGATCTTCAGATACATCTTCATGATATCTCCGCAGACCGGGTTTCCGACCTCGCCTACACCCGAGGCATTCTCTATCACTCCGACATTTCTCGGATTTCTGAAATGATCCATAACTGTTTCGCTGTACAATGCCATATCAATCACCCCTTCTGCCTTACTGTGCGAGAATATGCTGTCTTCTGCCCTTCACCAGGTCATCCCAGAACGGGGACATATTTCTCAGATATTCCACAACTTCCTTTACGGACTTGATCATATAATCAACCTGCTCCTCAGTCACATCATCTCCGAGTGACAGTCTCAGTGAGCCGTGAGCCACCTCGTGCGGCCTTCCTATCGCCAGAAGCACATGACTCGGATCCAGCGATCCGGATGTACAGGCAGAGCCTGATGATGCCGATATACCCTTGTCATCCAGAAGCAGCAGCAGAGACTCTCCCTCGATACCCTCAAAGCAGAAGTTCACGGTTCCCGGAAGCCTCGTCTGACGATCGCCGTTCAGCTCTCCGTAGGGGATCTCATCCAGCCCCGCTATCAGCCTGTCTCTGAGCGGCACCATATGCGCCGTATATGCGTCAAGCCCGGCAGCGGCCTCCTCAAGCGCCGCAGCCATTCCCATGATTCCGGGGACATTTTCGGTGCCGGCTCTCTTGCCGCGCTCCTGCGCTCCTCCCTCTATGATATTGACCAGAGGAATGCCCTTCTTTGCATAGAGCACGCCTACGCCCTTGGGGCCGTGGAACTTGTGCGCCGAAAATGACAGCATGTCGATATTGTCGCGCTTCGTATCAACCGAGACATGCCCCATCGCCTGTACCGCATCGGTATGGAACGGTACTCCCCTGCTTCTGCAGATCTCGCCGATCTCACGAATGGGCTGCACCGTGCCGATCTCGTTGTTGGCATACATGATGGTCACCAGCGCGGTATCGTCGCGTATCGCGTCCGCCACCTGCTGCGGTGTCACTATACCGTTGGAATGAACATCCAGAAGTGTCACCTCAAAGCCTTCTTTTTCAAGCTTCTTCAATGTATGCAGAACCGCATGATGCTCAAATGTCGTTGATATGATGTGCTTTTTGCCCTTTTTCTCTCCCCATCTTGCCGCGGAGATGATCGCCTGATTGTCCGCTTCGCTTCCTCCGGATGTAAAGTACACCTCCCTCGGCTCACAGTTAAGGACTCTCGCAACCCTCTGCCTTGCGTCGTCAAGAGCATCCTTGGCCTTCTGGCCTATCACATACAGACTGGACGGATTGCCGTATACCTCCTCCATATATGGGAGCATCGCGTCTATCGCTGTCCTGCTCATCTTTGTCGTTGCCGCGTTATCCGCATATATATTCATAGAATGCTGCCTCCTTATTCCTACTTCTCTAGTGGGTAATTGGATAGTAGCATATATTTCCTACTGTTTCAATGGGTTTTACGGGCAAATTCTGCACTTTTGATAATGCATCAATCACAGCCTGATTCTATGGCAGTATTCCAGTCCGTCGACAAGATGACTCGCTATAAGCAGCGTTCTGGAGCCCTGCCTTTCTTTTATATAGTCGATGCAATGCCGTCTGGTCTCTGCATCAAGCCCGTTGAACGGCTCATCCATGACCAGAAACTGTGACGGACGCAGGCACGCCCGCACTATGCATACTCTTCTTCGCATGCCTCCCGACAGCTCGCATACAGGCTTGTCAAGCGAATCGCCCGGCAGTATACGGCTCAGCTCGCGGCGAATCATCTCACGGTCGGGATGTCTGAATATCATGGCGACATTGTCTGCAGCACTGAACTCCTCGCACAGACGATCCTCCTGAAATACCGCTCCGAAGCTCGGTTTTGATGTGTACAGCACGCTGCCCGCATCCGCCGTCTCCAGTCCCAGAAGTATCCTTATCAGGGTTGTCTTGCCGCTGCCCGACGGTCCTGTCAGAAGATATGCCCCGCCGCTCTCAAATGCTGCATCATATCCGCGCAGCACCGGCCTTTTGTCATAGCTTTTACTGATTTTGACCAGACTCACCGCAGTCCCTGCACCCGTGCCGGGTATCCTTATGTCTGCCGCAGCGCGCCCTTCCATGCCGGATGTCTCGGAGTTCTCCGAGGCCCGCCCGTCCATATGAAGAGTCTCGGGATTCTCAGGAGCTTTCTCGTAAGCGTCAGACCCCTCATGAGCTTCCTGCAGCCTTGCATTGTCTGCGCAGCCGCTCGCGCATGATTCCCCGGCGTCGGCTGCTCTGTCATGCACTGCCCCGGCATTGACTGCTCTCTCGTGCACTGCCCTGCGGTCACGCCTTTCAAGCAGCGTCATTACGCCTCTTTCAAAGATCCATGACATGATGATGATCACTATGGTCCATGCAAAGACATCCGCTGTCTCAAAAAATATCTTTGAACGGTACAATGCATTGCCTATGGTATGCAGCGGCTGACCTATGACCTCGGCCGCCACCCCGCTCTTCCAGCTCATTCCGAGCGACAGCGACAGCGCTCCCGACAAATTCGGACGAAGCGCCGGTATGTAGATATATCGTATCTGCGCCGGGAGCGGGATATTGAACACATGCGCCAGCTCGAGCAGCTTCGCGTCGACTGCCTCAAGCCCGCTTTGCGTATTCAGATACAGTATCGGAATCACAACGAAAAAGCAGACGAGCAGCGAAAGATTCGCATTGCCCGCCCATATGAGCAGCAATATCACAAAGCTCACTACCGGGGTGGATTTTAAAATCATGAAAAAGGGCTCGAGCAGCTCACCGACAGCCCTGTATCTATAACTCAGAACCGCCAGTGCGATTCCGGCGCATGCCCCGGAGCAAAAACCGGCTGCTATCCGGGTCAGAGTAGATGCTATCGATATGTAGAACTCGCGCGTGCCGAGAAGCCGGATCAGAGCCCTGCATGCGGCTGCCGGTCCGACGAAGAGTATCTCATTGGATATGACGCGATCCAGCACGCACCAGAGTGCGAGCCAGACCGCGGCGATCAGAATATTTCTTTGTAGTTTTTTTGCTTTCATCTGCAGCTAAGTATAGCACAGCTGCATCACCGGCGAGTCATCAGATGCGCAAAACCGGAATTTTCGAAAATGCAGTCCGCGATGTCCTACCGCATCACTCTGCCACATGCCCTACATGTACCTTTTCCTTGTCATACACATCCTGCATGAAGTAGTCTGCCAGAGGCAGCCAGAGATTGAAGTTCTTATACCGCTCAAAGCCGTTCTCCATCATCTTGTATCCCGCACATCCGTGAGGCGTTCCCGCAAATGTATGCACCTCAACATTCACTCCGTGCTTTAACAGATCGTCATAGTAATAGCTCAGGTTCTTCATGGCGCCGTCGTCTCTGCCTACAGCTATAAATGTCGGCGGATAGACCACATCGGTATAATCATATACATAGTCCGGATCATGATGGTCATGCTCGAATCTTGGTCCGTAGATGCACAGGAATGCGTCCGGCGCTCCATAGAACTCATCAAGCTCGTCAGGCTCGTAATCAGGATATGTATCCTTTACCGTCTGCTTCCCTGAGAAAAAGCGGATATTGTTGTCTATGGAGAGACCTCCGTTGGAGAATCCGGCTGCTGCCACCTGATCCGGGTTTATGCGATACCTTCCTGCATTCGCACGAATATAGCGTATGGCTCTTGCGATATCCACTCCGTTGTCCTGCTTGCTCCACGGATTGCCGTTTACGCGAAGCGCCAGCACAAAGCACTGATATCCAAGCTCATTCAGATCCCATGCCGACTGAAAGCCTGCTGCCATGAGAGATCTTCCCTGATCCCCGCCTGTCACCAGAAGCACCGCCCCCTTGGGCTTTCTTCCGTCCTGAATCAGTATCTCATGCATATAAGGGACGAAATCCGGATTGTGATTGTACTTGAAATCTGTATTTTCCTTATAGTCGGTATTGGACGGCATCCTGCCTTCCGGCCATATGTATACGCGGTTCCACGGCTTTTCGGTCACCGGCTTCATATTCACGCGCATCTCATGGAAATGCTCGATCAGCTCATCTTTTTTCGCCTCATCCTTTTCCTTTTCGATCTTTCTGGAAAGATGGTTCATCTCGATCATCTCATCCATCGGATAGTAAATCGCATTCTGAAACAGCTCGCATGCCAAAACCATCTCCTCGCGGAAATTATATCTTCCCATCATGTGCCTCCTTGCCTGCAATATCATGCCATATACAGCCGATATACCGGCCGTATGTTCTTCTGTGTACATTTTAGAAAACACAATGGACGATTTCAATGAACGCGTCATTCCTGTTAGCTATGGAGACCATACTTTTTTGCGTATTGCCGATACCGTACACTATGTAGCCGGAGCTTCAATGAACCGATGACATTTCTGACACCATAAAGGCGTTTAGTGTAACTTTTTTGCAGAGTTCACATAAAGGCACCGCGACATCAGGGTGCAGTCGTCTGAGACCCGGCCGAAAAAAAACCGCCTGCCCGACTGATCAGCCCATGCGCGTCGGCATGAGCCCATCTTCGCCGGGCAGGCGGTTATTGCTTCGTATAAATGATCTCTTTACTTGCGGTACTTCTTAAGTGCCTCCCAGCCGAGATAATGGGCGTCGCTTCCGAGCTCATCCTCGATCTCCATGAGGCGGTTGTACTTCGCTATTCTCTCGGATCTTGACATAGAACCGGTCTTTATCATGGCCGAGCCCATGGCAACGGACAGATCAGCGATTGTCGTATCCTCTGTCTCGCCCGAGCGGTGTGAAACCACATTCATCCAGCCGTTCTTGTGAGCCAGATTCATGGTCTGTATGGTCTCTGTCAGAGATCCGATCTGGTTGAGCTTTATAAGGACTGCATTTGCCGTGTTCAGCTCTATGCCCTTTGCCACACGCTCCTTGTTTGTGACAAAGAGATCATCACCTACAAGACCTACTCTGTCGCCTACTCTCGCAGTAAGCTTTGCCCAGCCTTCCCAGTCGTCCTCTGCGAGTGCATCCTCTATCGTGACGATCGGATACTTGTCAAGAAGTCTCTCAACATACTCGATCATCTCATCGGATGTCTTCTCGCCCTCGCCCGAGCGTGCCAGATTGTAAACCTTCTTTTCTGCATCATAAAACTCGGATGAAGCGAAGTCCGCGGATATGCACATATCCTTGCCCGGTACATAGCCGGCTCTCTCTATAGCCTTGCAGATGACCTCAAACGGCTCCTCATTGCTGCTCAGCGACGGAGCGTAGCCGCCCTCGTCTCCCACGGTGGTTGTCTGCTTCATCTCAAGCAGCACCTTCTTGAGCTCATGGAACACCTCAGCGCCCATCCTTACAGCCTCATGGAATGTAGGAGCGCCGACGGGAACCAGCATATATTCCTGGAAATCAACAGAGGATATCGCATGGCTTCCTCCGTTGAGCACATTCATCATCGGAACAGGCAGCGTATATGCCCCGACACCGCCGATATATCTGTAAAGCGGCATATTTTTCTCATCCGCGCTTGCTCTGGCTGCGGCAAGAGATACCGCAAGGATAGCATTTGCGCCGAGCCTTCCCTTGTTGGGAGTCCCGTCAAGCTCTATCATCTTCTCATCGATTCCAACCTGATCGCAGGAATCAAATCCGATCAGTGCCTTTGCAATCTCGGTATTGACATTCTCGACCGCCTTCAGTACGCCCTTGCCGCCGTACCTGCTCTTGTCTCCGTCGCGAAGCTCATGTGCCTCGTGTATACCCGTTGACGCACCTGACGGAGACATGGCTGCCCCCCTGCCGCCAGCCTCTGTGGTCACTACACATGCCACGGTAGGATTGCCTCTGGAATCAAGCACCTCTCTTGCTACGATTGATTTAATTGCACTCATTCTTTCCTCTCCTTTTGAATATTGCAGCCCCTGTGCATCATCAGGCTGCCGGGCCCGGTGCCCGTAGATTCCCTACGAGTATAAAGCCGAAAGCACCATAAAACAAGTACCCGGCTACAGCCTCAATATATAGCTTTCCAGCTTCTCATCAGCGAGCCTGTTGTCGGCCTCCAGAAATCTCACACCCTTTCCCCGCATTATAGTTGTCCTGTGCTCCGCGCGGTAGTCTGCCGGGAGCTGTCCGAAATTCTCCCTGAACAGCCGGTTAAATGTCTTCAGATCAGGAAAGCCGCTCTCAAGCGCAGTCTGAGTCAGTGAGACATCCATGTCTCCCAGTCTTTCGATGCTCTCCGAGAGGCGTATCATCGTCAGATAGTCATAAAAACTGATCCCGCAGTTCTTTTTGAAAAATGTCGACACATATGTCCTGTTGTATCCGAATCTCTCCGCAACCTCCTCCAGCGTGATCTTCTCCGCATAATGCTGCTTTATATACCCTATCATCTCCGCGATCTTCTGCTCATGCTCCGCGTTGATATTGACAGCACTGTCCTGTTCAACTCTCGGCTCCAGCATCGTATAAAGCGACAGCTTCAGGCCTTCATATGCAGACAAAAACTGTCTCTCGTCATCGTTCATGGCGCTTCTCATCATGACCGCCGCCATGTGGCGGATCACCGCCGCGGCAGGGCTGCTTCTCGTCGTCTCGTCCGTAGCGCAGTCGAACCTGCACACCATCCCCTCCGGTATATATGTTGAAAAGGCATCCATCGGAAAATGCAGCGTCATGGCCAGCGTGTTCGGCTCAAGTGCAAGAGAGGCATGCCCCACCAGCGGATTGATGATGAAGAAATCATCCTCATGAAAGACCCTGGATCGTCCGCCCGCGCCGGTCTTCATGCTCCCTCTCAGGACAAATTCCAGCTCATACTGATGATGCCAGTTGTAGCGGTAGCTCAGCATCTGATGCACATAGCAGTTGATCGTCTTTCCTGGCTCCGGCGTATATTCACGAAAATACTGTCCCCTCTGCGGGTAGTATTGAAAGAATTCCATAAGTACCTCCGTCCTGCTGCAGAACATATCCTGCTGCCTAGTTTAACACATCTGTAATCAGATATTCCGGATATCCAAATATTCTGACGGGTGAAATGTTTGGTTACAGTAGGAGTGCGGCAGCACGAAACAATCCGAGTAACCAAAATCCGGGTTCAGGCTCTCCCCTGCCCTCACGCCGCTTCTATACACCGATACATCCCGCATGCTGCGGCGTTTTTTCAGTATCTCACCGCCTTCTCTGCATATTGAAAATATTTCGCATGCATGTAAATCATCTTCGCCGCTTTTCATTATTTTATTTTCTTGTATGTTCATGTATACAAAAATAACTTTGCAATATTTTCAACGACACATGAATATTCGCTTTCTATAATCTGAAACCAACAGCTGCCGGAATCGTTTCGTGCTTCGCACTCCCACGGTTCTGAGTCAGTTTCCCTCCGCCGGAGCCGGTTTTCCGGAGACCGTTTCCGGCAGCAATCACGACCGAGGCTGCCCTTAAACCATATGGTTTTAAAGGCCTCATCAACATAATCCATAGCAGTCGTGATGACTATATTCCCGGCATATTGAAAAATTGGTTACAGTGTCAAAACTCATCTCACACGACATGCCGCGACGCGCAGCTAGTCCCTTTAGGGACATGTCAGTGGGAGATTGAGTTTATGACACGCCTCTCAATGAGGATGAAGTGGGGCGAAAGCCCCACGAGAATCCGAATTGAGGCAGGATTGTGGGAGTGCGAAGCACGAAACAATCCGTGTAACTGGAACTAATCAGCTGATACACTGATATCCGCTGATCATGTAAAGGAGAAATTCAAATACGAGCATGTGCAAGCACTGCTCATGCTTGAATCTGGAGGACAATGTATGAAAATCACAGATGTAAAGTTAAGATTTATCCGTCACTATCTCTTTGCTCAGGTATATACGGATGCCGGCATCATAGGACTCGGCGAGGCAGGCAACTGGGGCTATCTCAATGCCACCGCCGAGGCGATTCTGAAGTTCAAAGACTATCTGATCGGCAAGGATCCCTTCCGTATCGAGGACTTCAATCAGAACTTTCTGCGCTCAGTATACTTCCGCGGCTCCGTCATCATGAGTGCCATCTCCGCCATAGATATAGCTCTCTGGGACATCAAGGGCAAGGCGCTAGGTGTTCCGGTGTATGAGCTTCTGGGCGGAAAGACCAGAGAGCGTGTCCGTGCATACGCCTCAGTCATGGTTCATTCCAATGAGATATCCGAGCTCAAGGAGGGCTATCTCAGCCTGCGCGAGCAGGGCTTCAATGCTGCCAAGATCTTCGTCAACGGTCCTGTCTCGACCGTCAATGACGGTCATGATGAGTTCTTCAGCTCACGCATCAATGCCGAGCTCGAGAAGGTGGCAGCTCTGCGTGAGACCATGGGAGCGGACTTCGACTTCGTGCTCGAAGCGCACCGCGGCATGACAAAGCCTGAGGCCATCGCCTTCGGAACAGCCATAGCTCCGTATCGTCCGATGGTTCTCGAGGATCCTGTCGGCCCCGACAATGTAGACACCATGGCAGAGGTTGCATCAAAGATCCCCGTTCCGGTAGCAACAGGAGAGCGCTTCATAGACATCAGAGAATTCGAGGTGCTCATGCACCGTCATGCTGCAAGCTATATCCGCCCCGATGTCTGCGCGGTAGGCGGCATCACCGCGGGCAAGAAGATATGTGCAATTGCCGAGGCCAATGATGTTCTTGTCATCCCGCACAATCCTCTCGGCCCAGTATCGACCGCCGCGTGCCTCCATCTGTGCGCATCTATTCCGAATCTCGGCATACAGGAGCTTCCCGGCTTCATGCTCAACGGCGTAGAGGACCGCATGGTCAAGGAGCCGCTTCATTTTGATAACGGATGTCTGATGATACCTGAAGCTCCCGGCATCGGAATCGAGCTGGCGGATGACGCAGAGGAGCTGTATCCCGCCAAGGAGCGCGGAAGCAATGCGGCACATCGCGCATTTGACGGCTCGGTCAAGGACTGGTGAGCACCACATAGCTGTATCTCGGAACTTTCCTATAAAGGAACTTTCCTATAAAGCTAGAAACACGCGCCGCCGGGCGCACGCATGTAAAAGACAGGTCGAACCATCTTTCGGTTTGACCTGTCTTTTTATGATCGTGATCTTCACTTTTTCCTGAACATCTCTGTCACTCGGCCTTCGCCGGTCTTGCCCGGAGGTCGGCAGCCGGAGGAAGCTCTCCGTCCTTTAGCTTATTTATCTGGCTCATCATATGCCATGCAAAGGGAAGCGCGAGAAAGACACCGGATATCAGATCCGAAAGCGCCTGACAGCAGGCGAGCCCCTCCGCTCCGAAATACCTCGGAACCGTCAGCACCAGCGGTATCAGCACGAGAAGCTGTCTCGACATGCTCAGCACCAGATTGCCGAGCGGCCTTCCAAGCGACTGATACAGGTTCGATGTTACCATGACGAATATGTGTGGTATGAATACGATGCACAACGATCTTATCTTGAGCGCACCCACGCGGCTCATCACCTCATTGCCGCCGGTATTGAATATCCCCACCAGACTCTCGGCAAATACAAACATGATGCTTCCGAGTATCAGAGCGCCCGCCGCACCGATCTTCAGCGTAGTAAGATACGACTCCTTTGCGCGCCTGTACTTGCGCGCTCCCCAGCAGAATCCGCATACGGGTCCGAAGCCCTGAGAGAAGCCCATGATGATGCATCCTATCAGGCGGTATATCTTGTTGGCGACAGCGATTCCTGCCAGAACCGATGTACCGAAGCCCTTGGCCACATTGTTCGTCACTATGCCGCCGAAGCTCATGAGGCTCATACGAAGGAATGTCGGTATACCCATCCTTGCGACCTCTATCAGATTGTCTGTATCTATATAAAAATGGCTCCGGCCTATCTCAAGCATCGTTTTCTTTTTTATATACGGCTGAGCCAGTATCACGCAGCTGAATATCTTTGAAAGCGCTGTCGCCTGAGCCGCTCCCGCAACCCCGAGTCCGAATACATTTATAAACAGAGGATCCAGCACGCAGTTGAACAGGCATCCCGCGACCATGCCCAGCATTGCATATGTCGTGCTCCCCTCGCTTCTGAGCAGCTGATTCAGGATCAGATTGGCCGTAGTAAACGGAGCCGCCAGCAGTATCCATGTCGCATAGTCCACAGAGTAGCGGTGAGCGTCCGGCGTGCTGCCCAGAAGGTTGACTATGCCGTCCTTGAAGGCAAAGCACACAAGCCCGAATATCAGGGAAAATACCGAGCCTATCACCAGAGTCGTCGTCGCCACATTGGACGCCTTATCGTCTCTTTTCGCGCCCATCAGGCGGGATATATAGCTCGCCGCGCCCATGGCAAAACCCATGGACACGGCCCTTAGTATGTTCATCAGGGAATCATTGACCGCGACCGCGGCCGTAGCAGTCTCTCCAAGACCGCTTACAAAGAATGTATCCGCGAGATTGTAGATAGAGTCGATGACCGACGATATGATCATCGGTATCGCGACAGTCGGGATGACCCTTATCATCGGGTCCTCCAGCATCATTTTCTGGCGCCGCTCCCTGGCGGCTGCTTTGGAGTTCTCCATTGGTACCTTCCTTCTTGCTTGTACTAAAATTTATTCATTGTTTTAGATTGTAGCACAGTTATCCGGTTTTATAAGGTACCAAAGTTATTTTAGGTATACCTATTTTACATATTGGCTATAGCCTTATGTTTACTTTTGCAGATATAAAAGCAGCGTAATCTGCAGCAGCAGTCCTGCTGCATTGACCGTCCAGAAGTACCATCGTCTCGTCTTGTGATGAAACAGCCTCATCCCGAGCAGCGCTCCCGCAGCACCTCCCAGCAATCCCGCTCCCAGCAGCACCCTCTCCGGGATGCGCCATCTGTGCTTTGCAGCCCGAAGCTTGTCGGATCCGTACAGCAAAAAGGCTGCCAGGCTCATGCCGGCCATATAGATCTCATATATCACCTTCAGGCTCATATGCTCCTCTCCCGCCTTACATCTCTTTCTGCCGCTTCATGTTTCTTCTGATTTTCACAAGCTTGTATATCATCTCTATGACTTGCTTTGAGTCTATAGGCTTAATTATATGAGCATTCATGCCTGCTTTTCTTGTTCTTATACGATCCTCGGTAAATGCATTTGCCGTCATGGCTATGATCGGAACTGTTTCGGCATCCGCTCTGTCCATGCTTCTTATCCTGCCGGTCGCCTCATATCCGTCTGCCGCAGGCATCATCAGATCCATAAGGATGGCATCAAACTCTCCCGGCTGTGAACGCTCAAATATATTCACTGCCTCTTCACCGTTCCATGCTTTTTGCACCACGGCTCCCGCCTGTTCAAGCACAAACTCCGCGATCTCCATGTTCAGTTCGTTGTCCTCTGCCAGCAGGATATGATATCCGCTGATGGAAGGAGAAGCTTTGGACTCTGTATTCTGTTCTCTTTTGTCCTTGCCCTCTTTTACTCCTTCCCCGTCCGTACCGCCTGTCGCGGACGCTGCAGCTTCTTCCTGCTGCTCTGCTATCTCAAACGGAATTGTGATCACAAATGTGGTTCCGATGTCCTTCTCACTTTCCATGGTGATGGTTCCGTGCATCTTGTCCACCAGTCCCTTTACAATGGACATTCCAAGGCCTGTGCCGCCGTATTTGGACTGAACCGCAGTATTTTCCTGTGTAAACGGTTCAAATACATGCTTCTGATATTCGGGACTCATGCCTATGCCGGTATCACTGCATGTAAACTGTATGAGCGCCGTTCTGTCCTGCCCGCTCTCAAGCTCTCTGCATGAGATAGTTATGGTTCCGTGCTCCTTGTTGTACTTGACTGCATTGTTCATGACATTCATGAGAAGCCGCTTTATGTGAGTCACACTTCCTGTCAGATGCCAGTGCTTCACCTGATATTCCTGTCTGATCAGGCTTATATCCCGCTCCTCGGCCAGTCTCTCTATCACAACAAGCACTTCGTCCAGAACAGTCTGCAGATCGAACGGCTGCTCATCCAGGACGATCTCCCCGGATTCAAGCTTGCCCATATCCAGTACCTCATTGATCAGCTCAAGCAGCAGATGAGATGCATCCTTTATCTTGGAGCGGCATTCCGTCTGCTTGTCCAGATCGTCGCAGTAGTGGTCTGCAACCTCTATCATCCCGCATATTCCGTTTATCGGAGTCCTGATATCGTGGCTCATCCTCTGCAGGAATGTGGTTTTAGCCATATTGGCCGCTTCGGCTCTCTGAGCCGCCTCTCTAAGGCTCTCCTTGTATATGGCGTCCCTTTTCGCTTCATCCGCCTCATGCTCCATCTCTGATTTTCTAAGCATCGTCCACAGCACGATGATCACGCATCCGTATGCCAGCATAACGCTCAGCACCTTCTGCGGCAATGTCGCAAATACATTCTTGTCCGACATATATCCGTAGACATAGTAATCGCGCTGCTTGGACACGATTCCATAGCTGTGCTTTCCTCGGATAGGAGCCATCTTCCGGCCGATCTCACTGTCCTGCATAGCCTGAATCATGTCAATGTCCGCGATCCTCTGCCCCGTCAAGCTCACATCGTTGCTGGCTATCACACGACCTTCCTGAACCACTATAAGAGTTCCATCCGTAGATGTACGATAGCCCTCCAGGAGATTCTGCACTGTAAGTGAGTATCTGTATGCCGACTCGGACGAGATATAGTAGTAGGTGACTACCACTCCCGGTGCGTCAGTCCTTGCGGCTGCTGCCACATTGATATAGGAATTGTCCTTCAGATATATACGCTGAGTATAGCTTCTCACCGGAAAGCCGTCGCCGGCGAGTATGATATCTCTGCTGTATCGCTCCAGCAGCTCATTCTTCACCTGATCATCTTTGGCATAGCTGCACAGCTGACTCCCGTCAGAGTTAAGCACTATGATCCCGTGAAGCCAGAGCTGCTTCGCATACTGCTCGAGCGATTCACTGCTGAGCGTCTCTCCTCTTCCGCTGCTCAGCCTTATATTCTCTCGCACCTGCTTGTTGCTTTCGATACTGCGGAGCAGAGCCTGAGTCTCTGAAGCGTTGTTATAGTATGTATATGTGGCGCATTGAGTTCTTATATAATTTACATTTTTGGACAGTTCCTCCTCGGCATTGCTCAGATCCGTTCTGTAAAAAAACAAAACAGCAGCGATAAGAAATCCTATACCGATGCCTCCGGCGGTAAGCAGGAACCTCCTGCGGTAAGACAGTCTTTCAGTACTCAAGCAGCTCTACCTCCAGATATTTTTCGGGCTTCTCCAGATACTTGCTCAATATCTGCTCGCTGGTTCCGTCCTCTCTCATCTCTTCAAGGGTTCTGTCCAGCTCCTCGCATATTCCTCTGTCATCGTCATTGGCAAATGCAACTCCGATTCCGACCGTCATCAGCTTTTCATCAAGGATTCGATAATCTATCTCGTAGTCCATCATATACTGAAGGATGGATGTCTCATGGGAAGCCACCGCATCCACATATCCCTTCCCTAAAAATGCATACATCAGCTCCCTGTGCTCCAGGCTGATCAGATTGCCCACCTGAGGTATCCGGCTGTCCGTTCTGTTAATGAAGATACCCTCAGGCTTGCTTGTTGACTGAACCGCTACATTCCTGCCCTCCAGATCCGCAAGGCAGTAGATATCACTGTCCTTTTGCACCGCAACGACCTGATTGCTCACCATATACGGCCCGGCCCAGCGATAGTCATCCAACCGGCCTTCCATGGAAAAGCTCCCCCACAGGCAGTCAAGCTCTCCGCTCTCCACCAGTCTTGTCTTTTCCTCCCAGTCGATATATACAAACTCACAGCTGTATCCCATCCTGCCAAACGCCTCTGTCGCAAGATCCACATCTATCCCCGTGGAATTCCCGTCCTCGTCCAGATAGATATACGGAGGATATGTGTCACTTCCTACCCTTATAACCGGAAGCGCGGACTCCTCAGTCTCACTCTCTTTGATCTCAGTGCAGCCGCTCAGAAATGCGGCTGTCACGCAGGCCGTCAGCATGACTGCCGCCGCGCGCCGCGAAATATCTAATGCTTTATGCTCTTTCATCTGTATCTTTTCCCGATTTTCATATTTGTCCTACAGATTCAAGCACGAGCAGTGCTTACACATGCTCATCCCCGACATCCGAATTCCCTGTCCAGCTCCTGCAGTATTACCTCAAGGCTGATGGGCTTTGATATATGTCCGTTCATTCCTGCCATAAGCGCCTTGTCGCGATCCTCGTCGAAGGCATTGGCCGTCATGGCATAGATCGGAATGTTGGCCTTTCTGTTGCTGCTTAGCGTCCGTATCTCCTTTGTTGCTGTATATCCGTCCATCCTCGGCATCTGTATATCCATGAATATCAGATCGTACCTGTCCTCAGGAGCAGCTGCCACGCGCTCTACGGCATCGCTTCCGTCCTCTACGCTATCAACTATCAGACCCGCCTCCTGCATGAGTGCCGTTGCTATCTCACGATTCAGCTCATTATCATCTACAAGGAGTATCTTCAGACCTGCGTGGCGCCTTATATCCTTCTTTCTGTCATCCGACCCGGTGCCTGTTGCGGCGCCGTCCGGCCGTCCTTCGGCTGCGTCTGAGATCTCCTTCGCGGCCGGAATTTCGCCCGTCTCTGTGCCATGTCCGGCAGCTGCATGCTGCAGCTTCAGAGTGACGATAAATTCCGAACCTTTGCCCTTCTCGCTCTCGAGCGTGATGGTTCCGTTCATCATCTCCACAATATTGCGTGCGATGGCAAGCCCCAGCCCTGTGCCCTGTACGCCGCTTTCGGTCGTGTTTCTCTCCCGGGCGAACAGGTCAAATATGTGCTCCTGAAATTCTCTGTCTACGCCTATTCCGTCATCCTTCACGCTTATCTCGTATACCGAATGTCCTGCTTCATCACACGGTCTCTCTGTGACCGTGATACCTATCGTCCCGGCCTCCTGTGTATACTTTACGGCATTGCTTGCGATATTTATCAGCACCTGTGTCAGCCGCAGCTTGTCCGTGATGACATTCTCATGGGTTATATTCCGGGTCTCTATGCTCAGCCTCTGCCGCTTCGCATAAGCGCTTCCCTGAAGGATGGTTTTCAGCTCGTCAAGCACATCCGGCAGATGCACCGGTGCGCTCTCCAGCTTTACATTTCCGCTCTCGATGCGGCTCATGTCAAGTATGTCATTGATCAGAGCCAGCAGATGTTTTCCGGAGATATCTATTTTCTTCAGATACTCCAGTACGGTCTGCCTGCTGTCTATATGGCTGACGGCAAGAGCTGTGAATCCTATGATGGCATTCATAGGTGTCCGTATATCGTGCGACATATTGCTCAGAAAGTTTGTCTTGGATCTGTTGGCATGCTCAGCTGCCCGCAGCGCATCCCTGAGTGCTGTCTCCTGTGCCATATCATGCTCTCTCTCGGCTGTCACATCACGATTTGCTATCAGCACCGACTCTATATCTCCGCCCTCTCCGTATCGGTTTGGAATGAGCAATGACTGTACCCATCCGCCCTTCTGCGTACAGAAGGTAAAGGAGAGGGGCTTCTGTCTCGCAAGTCGCTGCGCGACCGTATCCATGTCCAGATATTCCAGAAACGCCTCCTGAAACGGCTCAGCTACATATCGGCGTGCATTTTCCTGCTGAGCGGTTTTGTCCAGCGTTATCTTCGGGTGATTCATGATTGTTCCGTCGAAGTCCTTCACCATCTCGATCTCTCCGGTATGCAGATCCACAAGCGTGATGGATGTATACGCATATCCTATCGACCTGATGATGCGAAGCCTTTTCTGCTCCCTCTCCAGCACTGCCTTTTCCGCATTGCTGCGTCCGAGCACATGAATCAGATAGATCATGATTGCAACCAGCAGATAGCCGGAGCATATGATATTTCTTCTCATGAAGACCTGATGAGCCGGAAAGAACATGTAAATGGAATATATACCGCTCCGCGCTTTCTGTCCGTACCATATACCGTTTCCTGCTCTGAGTCTTATGATTCCGTCATCATCCGGATCCAGCCCGCCGATGAAGAGCTCGCGACATTCGTCTATCGTCCTTTCCTGCAGATTGTCGCTGTTGGTTCCGACTATACGATCTCCGTCGCTCACCGCCACAATACCGCCCATCTCGAACGGAAAGCCTGTGAACAGCGTCTCCATCGACAGTCCCTCGCTCAGGATTCCTTCCTTGCGGACATATGTCAATATCATGCCCGGCGCGTCTTTTCGCGCTACGACGGCGACATCACAGAATCCTCCGTCCGTCTCCATCCTCTCGACATAGGTTTTCTGCGGATACAGCAGGATATCGTTGATATATGAGCTCTGTATCAGCTCCTGCCACATATCCTTTGCCGCGCCGCCGCCCTCTGCGGCGTCCTTCGAGGCCTCCATCACCACATTCAGCTCCTCATCCAGTACAAGTGCCCCGGTGATTCTCTGATCGGTGATATATGTGTCAAGCCTTTCCTCACTGCATTCATCCAGTCTCCTCCACTGGCTTATGTTCTCAGCCAGCTCCGTGGACTTATCAAGAAGACGCATCAGGCTCTTGACTCTGTCGTCAGTCTGATATATTCCGAGACGCATGATCCTGAGCTTTGCAAAATCTATGGTTTCCTCAAGCGTGCTCTGCAGCCTTCTGCGCCCGTCATATGTGAATGTCGCAAACAGGACGATTCCCACCATGAGCAATGCCGTAAAGAAGGTGTGCCGCGATGCCCGCACTGATGTTTTGTCCTTTGTCAAGAGTCCCCTCCTCCGACCGTCTTGGCCGGATCAAGACCGTAACGGCTTGCAATCTCGTTCAGTGTTCCGTCCTGCTTCATCTGTATCAGCACCTGCGTCAGCTCCCCCGCCAGCTCCTCATGCGTTCCCTTCTCAAAGGCCACCCCTATCTTAGACATATAAGGGCTCTCACTGAGTATCCTGTATGTGTCGGAGTTTTCTGCTATCATCCCGCTTATGAGTGCCTCATGACCTGCGATCGCGTCTACATATCCCTTGCGCAATGCTCCGAACATCTCGTCCGTCGTTGCAAAGCTGTTGACTACACCCGCCTTCGGAAGCGGAGATTCCAGTTTTCCCAAAAGAAGTTCCTCCGCCTTGGTGGTTGCCTGAACGCCGACCCTTTTACCGGCCAGATCGGCCATGGCATGTATATCGCTGTCCGCCCGCACCGCGATGACCTGACGGCTGTACATATACGGTCCCGCCCATTGATACCTGTCCTCTCTGTCTGTCATGGAGTAGCAGCTCCATATACAGTCGATGGTTCCGTCGGCAAGGTACTCATTCTTGCGTGCCCATTCTATAAGTCTGAATTCCGGCTCATATCCGAGCTTTCTGAACGCCTTCCTCGCAAGCTCTATATCTATTCCGCCGAAGTTGCCGTTGATATCCAGATAGCTGTACGGTTCGAAGCTGTCGACCCCGACTATGACAGTCTCTCTGCTGTCGGTCCCTTCACCGGGCACAGCTGTGCATCCGCAGACAGCTGCCGATACAAGCAGTACCAGTACCAGCAGCACAGTCATGCTGCAGGCTTGTCCCGCAGCTCTGCCCCTGCGGCGTATCTGATGCATATGTGTCTTTTCAGTACGGTTTTCTCGCATTGATCGTCCTTTTCAGCCAAATAAGGCATAAATACCCTCTATAGAATCTATGCCGCAGTCCGCCATATTCTACCATAGGACATACTTTATATCCACAGCTGTTGTCCGGCAAAACCATGAACTTTTATATGAACATATGATTTCTTATATGATTTCACGGCCTGATTGCTGTTATAATCTGACGGTCAGGAAAAGAAGTGCGAAGCACGAAACAATCCGAGTAACCGGAGGTTCGGGTGCATCCGAACCAAATATGGAAGAATGGCGGACATGATCATGAACTCAAAAAGTAAGACAAAAGGCAATCTGATACTGCTGCTGACTGCGCTGATATGGGGCAGCGCATTTGTTGCGCAAAGCGCGGCAGCCGACATCATAGGGACATTTACCTACAATGCATCAAGAAATATTCTGGGAGCGCTGGTGCTGCTTCCTGTGATATGCGTATCCGAAAGGACAAAGCGCCCCTCTGCCGCTTCCTCCGCGCCCGTCGACCGCAATACTCTCGCGGGAGGCATCTGCTGCGGCATCATACTCACTGCCGCCAGCGGCTTTCAGCAGGCCGGAGTCGCGCTCACCACGGCCGGCAAGGCCGGCTTCATCACGGCTCTGTATATCATCATGGTTCCCCTGGCCGGCATATTTCTCGGAAAAAAGATAGCGCCTGTCATATGGTTCTGTGTCGCGCTTGCGATATCCGGATTCTATCTTCTGTGTGTGAAGGAGGGCTTTTCCGTATCGCGCGGAGATGTGCTGGTTCTGATATGCGCGATATGCTTTACCGGGCATATACTGACCATCGACCATTTTTCTGCCTTAAACACGGATCCTGTGAAGATGTCATGCATCCAGTTTGCCACAGCTGCATTTATATCCGGCATACTCATGCTTATATTCGAGCATCCGACATGGGATTCCATAAGAGCGGCGGGCATTCCGATTCTCTATGCCGGTATTCTCTCCAGCGGTGCGGCCTATACGCTGCAGATCATCGGCCAGCGCTATACCGATCCGACCACTGCCACTCTCATCATGAGCCTTGAATCGGTTTTTGCCGCACTGGCGGGCTGGCTCATACTTCATGAGACATTGTCTTTCAAAGAGCTGCTGGGCTGCGTGCTCGTCTTTGCGGCAGTCATACTGGCCCAGATACCGCTTCCCGGCAGAAAAAATCAAGCATGAATATCGATTGTACATCAACCGTGGAAAACATGCTTCAATCAATGAAGCAGCCCGCACTCCCTGTCCGGGAATGCGGGCTGCTTTGCAAGAAAGGATAGCTGATTATACGGCAGCGAATCCGCGCTGCAGATCCGCAATTATGTCATCTACATGCTCTGTTCCGATGGACAGGCGGATAGTATTGGGGCGTATGCCCTGATCCTCCAGCTCCTCGGGTGAGAGCTGACTGTGCGTTGTAGTCGCCGGATGAATGACAAGGCTCTTTACATCGGCCACATTGGCCAGAAGCGAGAATATCTCAAGCGCATCGATGAATCTGCATGCCTCATCCTTTCCGCCCTTGATCTCAAAGGTGAAGATGGAACCTCCGCCCTGCGGGAAATACCTCTCGTACAGCTCATGATCCGGATGATCCGGCAGAGACGGATGATTGACCTTTTCCACCTGCGGGTGGCTCGCCAGAAACTCTACTACCTTTCTGGTATTCTCCGCATGTCTTTCAACTCTCAGTGACAGAGTCTCTATGCCCTGAAGCAGCAGCCATGCAGCAAATGGAGATATGGTTGCTCCCATGTCACGAAGCAGGATGGCTCTTATGTATGTGACAAATGCAGCCGGACCTGCGGCATCCGCAAATGATATTCCGTGATAGCTTGGATTTGCATCTGCGATCGCCGGGTATTTGCCGCTTGCCTTCCAGTCGAACTTACCCGAATCCACGATGATTCCGCCCAGCGTCGTCCCGTGTCCTCCGAGGAACTTTGTAGCAGAGTGAACCACTATATCGGCTCCGTGCTCTATCGGACGGATGAGATACGGGGTTCCGAATGTATTGTCAACCACAAGCGGCAGACCATGTCTGTGAGCAAGCTCCGCAAGCGCGTCGATATCCGGAATGTCGCAGTTCGGATTGCCCAGTGTCTCGATGTAGATGGCTCTGGTGTTGTCCCTGATCGCCGCCTCAACCTCTGCCAGATCATGAATGTTTACAAAGCTGGCTGTGATTCCGAAGTTCGGCAGTGTGTGCTCAAGCAGATTGTAACTGCCTCCGTAGATGGTCTTCTGCGCTACGAAATGTCCGCCGTTCTGTCCGAGCGCCTCAAGTGTATATGATATAGCCGCCGCGCCTGACGCAAGTGCCAGCGCTGCAACACCGCCCTCCAGTGCTGCGACACGCTTCTCCAGCACATCCTGCGTGGAGTTTGTGAGTCTTCCGTAGATATTACCCGCATCTGTAAGCCCGAATCTTGCCGCCGCGTGCTCACAGTTGCGGAACACATAGGAGGTTGTCGCATAGATCGGAACAGCACGGGAATCTGTTGCAGGGTCGGGAGTTTCCTGACCCACATGAAGCTGCAGGGTTTCAAATTTGTAGTCAGACATGGTCGTGGTTTCCTTTCACCGTTTTACCTACTAGGTAGGTTGGGTATTGGTATACCACACCCGGGCAGACGCGTCAATCACCTTATCACATGTTTCAGGTATATTTTTATGTGCACCGCCCGATCTATCTCTCGTAGTGCTTCGCAACATCCTTCAGATAGCTGATGATTGTCAGATGCTGCGGGCAGACATCCTCGCATTGTCCGCATTCCACGCAATCGCTTGCCTTGCCTGCTTTCTTTGCGATCAGCTCGTAGTTTGTAAAGTTTACCGTCCAGCCCTTCTTCTCCAGATCCTCACGCATATCCTCATTGTAGATGGAGAAATACTTCGGAATCGGTATCTGCTGCGGGCAGCCCTCTGTGCAATATGCGCAGCCCGTGCATGCGATGGCTGTCTGGCTGTTGATGATATCCGCCACCTTAAAGCAGGCATCTCTCTGTTCGTCTGTCAGCGGCTTGAAGTCCTTCATGTATGACACATTGTCCTTCATCTGCTCTGTGCTGCTCATGCCCGAGAGCACCACCATGACATTGTCAAGGCTTGCCGCAAAGCGTATAGCCCAGCTCGGAACCGACATGGCAGGGTCCAGTGCGTCAAATATCTTTTTGCCTTCGTCCGGAATCGTCGCCAGAGAACCTCCCTTGACCGGCTCCATGACGATAACCGGCTTGCCGTGCTTTACACATACCTCATAGCAGCCGCGTGACTGCACCCAGTTGCTCTCCCAGTCGAGATAGTTGAGCTGAAGCTGTACGAACTCGACCTCCGGGTGATCCGTAAGTATCCTGTCCAGAAGCTCCGGCTTGTCATGATATGAGAATCCCGCATGCTTTACCAAGCCCGCCGCCTTCTTCTCCTGCAGCCATTCAAAGCACTTGAACTCCTCATACTTGCCTATCTTGCCCTCGTCTATTCCGTGAAGCAGATAGTAATCAAAGTATCCCGCTCCGGTCTTTTCCAGCTGCTTGTTGAACACCTCGTCACGCCCCTCCAGCGTATCGAAATATCCCTCGTGCAGCTTGGATGCGAGTGTGAAGCTTTCTCTCGGATAGCGCTCCACCAGTGCTACCCTCGCGGCGTTCTCGCTTTCAAAGCTCATGTACATCCACGCCGTGTCAAAGTATGTAAAACCATTGTCCAGGAAGTAGTCCACCATCTGCTTCATCTGCTCGATGTCGATATTCTTGGACTTGGGCTGACCGTCAAGAACGGGCAGTCTCATCAGTCCGAAACCAAGCTTCTTCTCCGGTTTAAATTGCATCGTTTCTTCCTCCTCATGTATATATTTCAGTACCTGAGATGCATTATAGCATATATCTGACCAAATGCCGTTTCTGCTTCATTGCAATCATGGTTCGGGTGCACCCGAACCATGATTACTCGGATTGTTTCGTGCTTCGCACTCCCACAATCCGGTCATGTATTAAACAGGCGGCACTCAGCCGAAGCTGAGTGCCGCCTGTTCTGTTGTTCTGTTCTGCAGATTCCGGGTTTACTTCGGTCCGGTCGTCATGCCGGGCTTCAGCTCGCCGTTGCTGTCGTAGTTTGCATTGGTTGTTATCGAGCCGGAAGAGGTCGATGCCGTCGGTCCTCCGTCAGTCGTATTGGTGACTACAGTCGATGTTGTGGTCGTTGTCGTAGCCGAAGGATTGATCACTCCCGTTCCCGGTCCGTAATTTGAAGAATCCGTAGCCGACTTCGTGCCTGTGGGGCCGGAATTGTTGCTGACCTCGGTAGGCGATGTATTGGCGCTTGTGGGCTTGGACGGCGAGGTGGTGGACGTAGTGGTCGTAGTTGTGGTTCCTGTGCTCGTGGTTATGCCTGTTCCTACAGTCGAGCTTGAGGTTCCGGTAGATGTAACCGTCCTCTTCACAGGTGTCACAGCGCTTACTCCGGTGGTTCCCGATGTACATACGCCGTTCGCTCCGAATGTATACGAGGTGTTGTTTATGCTGATGGTCTGATTCGCCGTCATCTTTCCGTCGCTTCCGAGATAGAAGTACTGATTGTCAACGATGATCCATCCTGTCAGCTTGTGTCCGTTGCCGTCGAAGTAGTAGTATGCACCGTCTATCAGCTTCCACTCATGGCTCATGTATCCCTTCTCCGGATCCATATAGTAGCTGTTTGTTCCGTCAGAGAGCCATCCGGTTTTCATATGACCGTTTGAGTCAAAGTAATAATACTCGCTGTCAATCAGCTGCCAGCTGGTGAACATCTTGCCGTCATTTCCGAAGAAATAGTAGTAGTCCTCTATCTTCACCCATCCGAATGCGCATCTTCCGTCGGATTTGAACCAGTACCAGCTTCCGTCGATCTGACGCCAGCCCTTGGTCATCGCGCCGCCGCTTCGCATGTAGTAATAGTTGTTTCCGTCCTTGAGCCAGTTGCTCATGACCAGCGTGCCGTCATCCAGCGCATAGTACCATTCATTGTCTACGCTGAACCAGCCCTTGGCCATGATGCCGTTTGCCTTGAAGTAGTACCATTTGGAGTTGATCTTCTTCCAGCCGACTGTCATCAGTCCGGTGTCCAGATCCATATAGTAATATCCGTCCGCAGTCTGTATCCAGCCCTTGTGAACAGCGCCGCTGCTCTCGTAATACACATAGCTCGACCCGCTTTGAGCCCAGCCCTCCGCTGCCTGCGCACTCATCGCAGACCCCAGAAGCATAGCGGCTGACACACTGATCAATGCCGCAGCGCGCGTGATGCGAAATCTCATAGCCCTACCTCCAAACAATACTCGTCTTCCTCGGTTCCATGCCGTCCGACGGACTGCATCTATGTCATAATATAGCAACAAAGCGCATCGGAATAAAGCGCTTAAATACAGAAATTTTTCTTACAGGCTCTTAGCATTTCATATCAAAATGAAGTTCATATATATTGCTCGGACGGCCCTTCGCGCTGATGAGGCTTTTTCCTGCTATTCTGGCATATCCCGCCTTCTCAAGGCTTGACAGAACCTTGTTGGCCATACGGGCTGACATTCCGAGCTCGCCGATCATCCACTCCGAGTCGACTCTGGTGCGCTTCTGCTTCTGAAGCAGCGTAAGAAGCCTGAATACCGTCGATGACGCCAGATGCGAGCTCTTGGCGATCTCGGTGACATGCGCCGCGATGATCGGCTCCTGTCTGCCCGCGCGGGCTCGTCTTCTGCCGCTTACTGATCCGGTGTCTGCATCGGCCTCGCCCTCTTCTCCTGTGTTCTCCGGTTCTATCTCCATGGCTGTCATATGTCCGTCCGTGCCTATCAGATAGACCTGTTCAACCTGACTTGAGATTCTGCCGGCATATTCAAGAGCCGTGAGAGCCCCGTCCCGGGCGTCCTGAAGTGTTGCCCCGATCCCGTAGCCCACATGCACATTCACGCCGGAATGCTTTCTCAGATAATCCGTATACCGGCATACATGCATGCCGCGGGTCAGTACATCCAGCGTAGCTGCATCCGTGGGCAACTCATATCTGTCGCCTACCGTGTTGTAAATCAGCTCCGGCAGTCCTATGCTTTCGCGAAAATCAATCAGTGCCTGCTTGACAGCCTCCATGTCCTCAGCTCCGGGATGCTCTCCCATATCGAAGTACAGACATGCCGACCGGCTCGCCATCAGCGCGCGCCGCTCCAGCTCATATCGCATGGCCTCTATCCGCTCCTGAATCTCCTTTCCGGTCAGTGAGATATACCGGACATAATTCCCAAGCTTGCCAAGCCCCTCATATACATAAGCGGAACCCGTCAGCACTAGATCCGACGGATTGTCTCTATGGTGACTTATATGCCTCTTTATGGCCTCATCCTCGTATGTGAGCGTCTCCTGCATGCTGTATGTTCTCAGTCTCTCATGCTCCTGAGCTATCAGCTCCGCCAGCCTGTCGCCCGCGATGATCCCCTTCAGATTCAGCTCCTCCGGAAGCACATCCAGCCTTATATTTTTCACCTCAAGCCCCGGCTCCCGCATGGTGAGAAGAAGCACCTGACGATAGTAGTTCTCCAATCCGATGTCGAAATACCCGTGGACGCAGTCGCGATCTCCTGCCAGTATCTCTATGATCCTGTCCGCGCACGGACTGTCCGTCAGAAATCCGTCATAGCTGTCCCTGATCTGGGAGAATACCGTCTCGATCTCATCGAGTCCGTCTATCCTGAAATAATCAAAGGTCATATCCATATAGCCGCTTCCGGCGGCTCTGCGCACTCCTTCGGGCTCGATCCTCAAAAGCAGTGCTACTCTGAATATCCGCATATTTGTTTTCATATTCCGGGCTCCGTCCCATCCAGTGAAGCTGACCATGCAGTGACATATCCGTATCTGCGGAATATATCCGTAAAACAAAAAGCTTCTCTACATATCCCGCAGAGAAGTTTCCGTGCAGTCGCGAGCATCCCGCGCTGTATATTATGTGATGATCGCCGTAATGACAGACTCACCATCCCTTTTCAGCAGGCGACGGGAATCGAACCCGCCTCCCCAGCTTGGGAAGCTGGTGTTCTACCGATGAACTACGCCTGCAAATCGATGCGTCTTATTATAGCAGATACTCCGCAGGATTTGAACAGCTTTGTTCAGATTCCACGGATTTAAAATATTTTATTTTTTGTTGACAAACATCCGGGCGCGTTGTATCATTGCATTCGTGCCTGTGAGGTATGCACCTTTAGCTCAGTTGGTAGAGCAGTAGACTCTTAATCTATTTGTCCAGGGTTCGAGTCCCTGAAGGTGCACTTTGAGGAAGCGGAGCTGATGAATCGGCTCCGCTTTTTGTTTGTATAAACCGCTCGGGCAGTGTCCAAATCGGCCCAAGATACCGGCGAATGCAAAGTCTGCTGACCGGCGTAGGCCGGGTCGATATGCTCAGCGAACTCTCCTTGCCACAAGCTTGTATATCGGATTGCCCTTTGCCGAGAATTTCTCCTCGTACTCCGTCTCCACATTGTCTATGTCAAGCGAATGCAGATCTCTCGTCTGCCATATGATCTCCCATCCGGCCTGAGGTATGGACTCCAGAGAATAGTCGAAGAGTCCTTCATTGTCCGTCTTAAACTCCACAGTGCCGTCCGGCGCAAGCACCTTATCGTACAATGCCATAAACCGCGGTGATGTAAGTCTTCTGTGCTCATGTCTGGCCTTTGGCCACGGATCCGAGAAGTTCAGATATATACGATCTACCTCGCCCTGTGCAAACACATCCTCCAGTATCTCCGCATTCATACACAGAAAGAACAGATTGTCCGGCTTTTCCCCGAGTCTTTCTATAGCCTTCTGCATCACGCTCTCGTAGATCTCTATTCCGAGATAGTTGATGTCCGGGTGCAGTACAGCCATCCGGCTGACAAATCTTCCCTTGCCCATTCCAATCTCTATATGCAGAGGCTGCTGTCTGACAAAAGCCTCTTTCCATCTTCCCTTGTACTGCTGCGGCTGATTGATGGTGCACGGGCTGTTTGCCACAAACTCCTCGCAGCCCTTTATGTGTCTGAGTCTCATATATTGTCCTCCGGATTCAAGCACGAGCAGTGCTTGCACACACTCGTATTTGAATCGCCAATCAAGTTTGTTCTGTGCTGCGCAGAGCGTTCTCTCCTATAGCAAGCATCGCCCAGAAAATCGGAGCCACTATAGGAACATTGATATTGATCATCGCCTGTGCCGCATAGCCTGCAACCGCAAGCGACGAGGCGGCCAGCACGCCCCTATGCCTTCCCGCTGCCCCGGATATCCGCGCGAGACAGCGCTTTATATTGCCCGCTATCATGGCTATGTGCGCCGCAAGCCCTATCGGCCCCAGCGTAAACAGCAGTTCTATATACTCGCTGTGTGCCGAGTCATAGTAGAATCCCGTGTTTCGAACCATATCCTGATATCTCAGAGTCACCATGTATATACCGAAGGTGTCCGGTCCCGTACCGAATATCTGATGTATGGGAGCCAGGCATGCATATTCCTCAAAGGCGGCTCTCCAGACATAACCCCGGAATGTCCCCCACTCGTCATTGAATATGAGATAGCCCGTCAGCTGCGGCCATCTTGCCGCGACAAGCTCCGCATTTGCATTTGCCCATATCACTGTTCCGGTCACCACCGCTGCACACAGCCCGACAAATGCCGCCCACATCCTCACGGATCTCTCCGGCATCTGATCCCGCAGCTTCTGTTCCTTCAGTACCGATTTTGTCTTTCTTTCTCTCAGTTCCGGAGATTCCTGCCGCTTCATCAGCTCTGTCCCTTCCGGATCACGGTCTGTCCTGGCACTTTCTTCGCAAGACTGTCTTATCGCAGCCCATCTTCCGGTTGTGATGCTGACAACAGCCGCCAGTACCCATGCTCCGGCAGCAGCTGCGGCCGCTATCCTGGAGTCTCCGAGAAGCTTGAGCACGCTGTCTATCGGAATGGTCTCCTTCGCGCAGCGCTCGCTGATAAAGATCAGCGCCCATATGCATGTGACAAACATGCTCACAGCCACCGCATAACGGCAGGTGCTGCTCTTCCTTTTTAAAGCCGCAAATGGAGCTGTCGCATATACGGCACCCAGAAACAGATATGTGTTGTCCGAGTTGCCCATGAGCATCGCCTCCAGACAGATCGCATATACTGCCAGAAATATCAGTCTCAGAATCACACCGCACTCTGCAAATATATACAATGCTCCGGAAACCGCGACAGCCAGCCCGCAAAATACCGTAAACGAGTTGATATTGCCTATGGTCGACATAAAAGTGTCTCCCGGCTGTCCGTGATGCAGATAGAACAGATCCATCAGGAAGAAATCCGTGATGCCGAACAGGCACACCAAAAGTCCGGCTGCAAGGAATACATACAAATATTCCTGTCTGCATCTCAGATTTCTGGAGATCATAAAGTAAAACACCGTATATGCGGTATTCAGGATCAGTCCGTTGTACCTGCCTTCATTGCCGTAAAAGGCCTGACTGACATATGGCGATGCCTGAATCGTCGAGACGACCGATATGATAAAGAATATCAGCACGCCCCTGTCCGTAAGAGACAGTTCTCTCCATATAGCTTTAATCCTGCGCTCCGGCTTTTTGCCGGCTTCAAGCTTTCTCGGTCCTGCCGCGCACACACACAGCATGATAAATGCCATGACCGCGCACAATCCCGCAAACATGGCATATTTCACCTCCAGGATATCGACATATCCGTCATGAAGTATCAGGGGAAATGCTCCCAGCACCAGAATGATCCATACCCCGGCCACATATGCCTGAACCGGTGCCCTGTGCTTTGCAGTCGAGGTTATGGCCTCACTCCCTGCTCCCGCAAGAGCATTCCCGCCCTCCGTATTTTTGTTTTCTGCTTCTTTGCCGCTTGCAGCCTTCATGCTTATGATTCCTCTTTTACACTCACGGATGCTGTCTCCGTCTCATTAGCAGACTTCCCGGTCACATGCACATGCGTATAAAGATGATCCAGACAGTACTCATATTCACCGGCACATTTGCTGCAATATCTGAATTCCAGATTCGGGTCATCCAGCTCCGTGCGTCCGCATACTGCGCATTTGTGCCTGGCCGCCCCGGACTGTGGCTTCATCTTCAGCGATGCCGCGGCACTCTTCGCCTTTTCATGCTTTCTTATGGCGCGACTCAGGCTTCGGCTTATCTTATTCTTTGCATCAACCGCACTGGTAAAATAAAAGAAAGCGAAATTCACCAGCGATACCGCTATGCTGATCCTGACAGCAATATTGCCGCCGAAGAAGCTTACCAGCGTCATCACCAGATATATGACACCCAGATATTTTGCCTTGATCGGTATGAAGAAGAACAGCACGAACACAGCATCCGGTATCAATGCCATGTACGCCAGCATGATCGTCATATTCAGATTCTCAGGAGTAAGAATTATATCTATGCCTGCAAACACATATATCAGCATCACCGCCGCTACATGCAGCAGTATCCCTCCCAGCAGGAACAGATTGAATCTGAACGCGCCGCATATCCTTTCTATCACATTGCCCAGCATATAGTAGATATATATCATGATCAGCCCGAACAGCGCACTGGTGCTCGGCGGATACATCAGCCATGTCACTATCCTCCATACCTCGCCGCTCATGACCCGCGACGGCTGCAGGCACAGCGTCGTCAGGTATACCGCCGGATTGATAGTGCTGACCGCAAATCCCAGTCCGTACAGCACCGACATATATATCATCAGATTCTTTATCGCATATTTCCCGAATCTGCGCTCCATCCTGTCAAGAAATTTCATTCTCACCTCTGCCGATCCTGTCCGGATCGCTTTTACCTGTGCCGCTCAGCGTCTTTTCCGCCGGCTTCTGCCTCTGATGTGCCCGATACCGTCTGATTCTCCCGGACCTGTGATCCGTCCTCCGGACCGGCTTCCCATACCCGGCACTATCATATCCATATCGCTGCGTCTTTTCATGACATATATTGCAAGCGCCGCTGCTGCGGCGATGAGTGCCATAACCCCGATGACAATCAGAATCGTATGCCATATCGGGCGTTTGCCTGCTGTCTGCGCATCACCGGAATCCTCCGAAGCTGCCTGCTGAGTCTGCGCCGCCTCGCTCTGCGCTGTCTCTGTAATCTCCGGCTGTGTCAGATCAGCAGTCAGATAATCGACGCCAACCTCTCTTCCCTCATACATGTAGGATATTCTGGCGACGGCGCCCTCAGGTGCATCCGTATCTGAACCGCCTGCGGCGAAATCACCATTCGTGCTCTTGTATGACATCGTGGCTGTCAGATCCGAAAAGTCTGCATCCTTGGGAAGGATCACGGACGCATCTGTCTGTGCTGTCAGTATATCTGCACCGTCAACTCCCTCGGAGGTGATATCCAGCACATCATATACATCGGCATAGTTTCTCTCGTGATCTCTGATGCTCAGCGACCTGAAGCTGTCAAATCCGAAATTCAGCATGGAACGGGTGTCTGAGTAGTGGGTTTTATGTCCGTTCAGCACAACGGTGATGAGCCTGAGACCTTCTCTTTCTGCACATGTCACCAGAGTATTGCCCGCCAGAGATGTATATCCCGTCTTGCCGCCTATAGCGTCGGCATAGTAGTTTTCATTGTTCTTTCTCAGCATCCCGTGATGAGTATATACGGTCAGTCCGTCCGGATTGCGCTTGGACGGCGGGAGCTTATAGTAGAGCGTCCCGTCTATCTCACGGAAAATCTCATTTTCAAACGCCTTCCGGCATATCTTCGCGTAATCAGCCGCTGTAGTATAGTGCTCCGGATTGTTGAGTCCGCTCGGGTTGGCGAAATGAGAATTCGTGCAGCCGACGGATTCCGCATATTCATTCATCATGTCTGCAAAGCCTTCTATGCTTCCGCCTACATGCTCTGCCAGGCCGTTTGCCACCTCATTGGCGGACTGCAGCAGCATTGCATAGAGCGCATCTCTCACCGATATCACATCGCCCTCATCGTATCCGCAGTTTTGCGAGTTGGACTCGACATCATAGACCGCACGATGAGAAAACTCAAACTCCTCATCCAGATTGCTGCAGTTCTCTATCACCAGCAGCGCCGTCAGTATCTTGGTGATGCTGGCCGGATAGAATTGCTGATTTTCATTCTTCGCGAACAGGACAGTGCCCGTCCTGGCATCTATAAGTATGCCGCCCTCAGCCTCTATAGAGCTCATGGTCGGCCATTGAGCTGCAGCATACGCGTCCTCCGGAGACACGGCTCCCGCCGCGGCTGCCATAAGGATCGCCAGCCCCAGCACTGCCGCTGCGATTCTCGCCCCGGACATCCCCGTATGCCGTCTTATGATCTTCACGATCTCCCTGATTCTCACTATCCCGTGATAACTCCTCTCAGATATATTTGGTTACAGTCGGATCCGCCCGCAATCCTCACATCCGCAGTCTCGCCGCCGCAAGCCTCGCGGCACTTATCGCCGCAATCTCCGCTGTGGCAAAACCCAGCATGCTGTACAGTGCCGTATCGCGGAATATGCCCTCCGGCAGCATGTTGATCATGCGCGACCGTGCCGGGTCAAATGCCCAGTTCCCCTGCGGGAAAAATATCATATGAAATCTTGTAAAAAATCCGGTGAAGTCCACCGCCGCATACAGCGCCGCTGCCGCACATACGGCAATCATCACCAGCTCCGCCGCGGCGAATGTATTCAAAAGCTCTGCGGTGTGGCTGCTCGCTCCGCCTTTGCATCTTTTCCGGCTTGCAGCGCAGACCCCGACCCAGCCAAGACACAGCACCGCTGCCGCATTTCTGACCCTCAGACCTATCACAAACATATCTCTCACATCCTTCATATGGGAGATCTCGTCAGCATTGTAAAAGGCCGTCACGCCCATACGGTCTATCACCGCCGTCACATCCTCCAGACTCTCCCTGTCTCCTCTGAGATATTCCATGGTCTGTTTCATCACGCGGTCTGCGTCCGTCCTGCTCATCGGCAGGGCATCATATACATCGTATTTTTCGAATTCATGCGGGAAATATCCGGGAATACCGTAGACTGTCAGCTCTATGGAGCTCAGCAGAGCCGCTGTAAAAAAGCCGGCTGCCGCGGCGATCGTGATCACCGTTTTCAGGATATACGGCAGGGCCGAGGTCCTGCCGTTTGCTTGATTATCCTTCAATGATTACTGTACCTGTTCCTTCTTCAGATATTGAACGGCCACATATGCCTCAGACCCGTTGTAATTGATCTTCGCCCATTTCTCATCGACCTGCTCTATGAAGTCTACCTCCGTTCCGACCTCAAGCACCGCCACCTTTCCGGCATCTGTGCCCGGAGCCGTGCGGACATTCAGTCCCTCGGTGGTTGTATATCTGTATACTGCGGCCTGCGTTTCGGGCTCTGTCGGAGCCTGTGTAGTCTCAACAGGCACCGCTGCCGCCGTCACTACCTGCATGGTCTCAGCCACGCTGGCAGAGGTTTGTACCGCGGAGGTCTGTGCGTTATCTTTGGATGACTTCGATGTGGTGAACTTGATCACTGCGATCAGCAGCACCACCAGTATGACCGGAATCATGATCTTCAATATAAGCTCCGGGGAAACTCCCGCGATGGTTGCCTTGCTTCTGGCCGGCCTTCTCGCCGGCGAGGTTCTGCCCGGAGTCGTTCTTGATGCTCTCGCAGCCGATGTCTGTCTGCCTCCGTCCGCATTCGCTGCTCTCGTCCCGGATGCCGCACCTGTCCGTGCGCCGGATCTCTGCGCATATGATGTGCCCGCTACGGCATTTCTCCCCGCTGCCGCGCCCGCTCCTGCATCAGCTGCCGTATATGACGGCGAGCGTCTCGTCTTCGGCAGCCCTATCTCCGGCTTGGGGTCTATGGTATAGCTTCCTGCCCCTGCCTGTCTGTTGGGAGTCATCCGGCCGTTTCTTATCATCTGACCGATCTGTCTTGCCGCCTTCGCATATGAATTGGCAAATGCATATACCTCGCGGCTGAGCATCTGATATGATGCCGCGGCATCTGCCGCGCTGTTGTTGCCCTCGTGCGCCGCCCTGTTGCCGAGCGTCCGTATGCTGTGGTAGTTCTCCCGGCTCTCTGCAGATATAACCTTCAGATTGTAGAGCTCATCAACCGCAGTGCTCATGTCAGGCGACTGCAGCCTTACCGACTGCGCCAGATAGTTAATCATATAGTCGAGGGTCTGTCTCCCCCTCACCATGGAGAGATTGTACTGCTTCTGATCCATGAGATTTTCAACATCGGCCACACCCTGTCTGATGCGGTCCCAACTGCTCATTGTCTGATTTTCAGCCATAACTGAGCCTCCTTTTGTGTGATTATACCTATTTTCGTTTTCTTAGTCTATTCTTTTCAGTTATCAGGCTGTGCTCCCGGGCGTATCTGGACTCGTATATATCCACGATTTCTCTGCTTACCTGCTTTATCGTCTTGACGGAAAATATGTGCCCGTCATCCGTATGCTTGACGCGTATCTTGCCCTTCACATATCCGTGCTCCGGGCATGCTGCTATGCAATGATACTGACGCCCGTTGGTCGTAAACCACCTCAGCTTCTTTTTCAGCATACGATTGCAGCGCGGGCATATCATATCCGTCACTGCCTTGTCTGACATCATATCCTCCCTGTTCCCGTAGGCACAGGAGACATATTTTGAATAGTCCGGGAACTTCAGATATATGCTCTTTTCGTTCTGCTTCGGCAATGTAAAGTAGTCTACCGACACATATGCTTTAAGGCGTCTCATGTCCAGCTGCTGCAGCACCTTTGCAGTGTATCTGGCGTCGTCAAGCGCTCTGTGGAACAGCTCGCTGCTCTCGATCCCCAGATGCGCGACCGCTTCATCAAGCGGATACACCTTTGATCGTCCCGCTCCCGTGGCCAGCGAATAGAGCTTTTGGACATCATAGTACAGAAAGGGGTACGGAAACGGAGACTTCATATGATAATACCTGAGGTTGCGCTGAAGCTGCACCGTGTCGGCCTCTCCCCATACGCAGAACCTCGGGGTCTCTCCGTCCTTATAGCACCACGAAAGAAAAGCCTCGCACGCTTCGGGAAATGAAACTCCCTCCTTGCGAAGCTCCTCTATTCCTATATTTATCACTTCATATGTCCGGAAATGGATCTGCGGGTATACTACCGGTTTTACCACGCCTCTGAAGGTATCTATCTCCTGCATCCGTTCATCAAGCTTGACGGCCCCGATCTCTATTATCTCAAACGGCATTCCGGGGACAGACTCGTTTTTCCCCGATGCCTGATTCCATTCCAGATCAAACACAATATAGGTATTCATGCACAAAGTATAGCAGTTAATTGCAATAAATCAAACAATATGGTACACTTGCGGGCGTGCTTAAATGTAGATACACGAAAAATATGCACTATTAAGGAGGCGCAGAATCGATGAATGTCTATCTTGATCTGTTCGTCACATTTGCCAGAATCGGAGGTCTGACCTTCGGCGGCGGCTATGCCATGCTTCCCATGCTTGAGCGCGAGGTTGTGGACAATCGGCACTGGGCAACCTCGGACGAGCTTATGGACTACTATGCCATAGGACAATGTACTCCCGGCGTCATCGCGGTAAACACGGCTACATTTGTCGGAAGATCTGTCAAGGGCATATCCGGCGGCATCATAGCAACCCTCGGTGTTGCCTTTCCTTCTCTGGTCATCATCACCATCATCGCCGCCCTTATCTCCAACTTCGCTGATATACCCGCGGTCGCAAGGGCATTTTCCGGCATCCGCATCGGCGTATGCGTTCTGGTGCTCAATGCGGTGATAAAACTCGGCAAATCCTCGGTTAAGGATATGCCCTCATTGATTATCTTTCTTATAGTGTTCCTGGGCTCATCGCTGCTTGATGTGTCCCCTGTTGTATTTGTTATTCTGGCGGCCGCGGCCGGCATAATGCTGCAGGTGAAAAAGTCATGAATATATTACTGAGACTATTTTACGAATTCTTCAAAACAGGACTCTTCAGTATAGGCGGCGGCATGGCCACCGTACCATTTCTCAAGGAGATGGCTCTGAACACCGGATGGTTCACTCTCAATGATCTGGCTGACATGATCGCTGTTTCCGAAAGCACTCCCGGCCCTATCGGCGTCAACACAGCCACATATGTAGGCTACAAGACGGCAGGGCTGATCGGAGGAGTGGTGGCGACAGTGGGTTTGATCGCTCCGTCCATCATCGTCATACTTATCATCGCATCCGTGCTTGATAAGTTTCGCAGCAACAAATATGTGGATGCCGCATTTTACGGACTCCGTCCCGCTTCCGTGGGACTGATCGCCGCGGCCTGCCTGAACATCGTGCTTATCGCCTTCTTCGGCATCGGAAGCATCTATGAGTTCTCATCTGCGGTCTCCGTCAATCCGGTGCATATCGGTCTTGCTGCTGTACTTCTGTATCTGACACGCTGGTGCAAAAAAACCAAGGATCTCCATCCTATAGTATTCCTCGGGCTTGCCGCACTGGTCGGAATATTCCTGTGACCCTCACATTTTCACGCAGACAGCCATCGCTGTGGAAACATCCGTCACAGCTTTTATGACCGCTGCTCTACGCATGCACGGTGAATGGGTTTTCGGCATAAAATCGCTTGAAATCGTGATATTTCCGTGTTAAAAGTATAACCATAGCCAATAAATCTAAAGCTGAATGCAGCGCCATTGTCCGAAAGCTGCCCACCGTGGGCAGTCGCATCTGAAAGCCGCTTTGCGGTTCTCCTGTGAGCTGTACAGTTTTGTCGGCAGAAGAAAGGTCACGGTATCATATCACATGGGAGAAAGCAGAGAAGACATATTAAATCACCTATGGGAGGTACAGGATACAGCCTATGATCTCATGGCTGAGTATGACGGGATGCCTCATATCTACGGCAGTCAGCTGCTATATCAGGCAGAGGGCTACATGCTCCATATGATTGCAAGCAATCCCGGCAGCACCATCACTGAGATAAGTGCTATCACCAATAAAACTCCCAGTGCCTGTTCCCAGATCGTCCGTAAGCTGAGGCTTAAGGGACTGGTCAAGCAGAAGCGCAACCCCGACAACAATCGCAAGCTCAATCTGTGGCTTACCGATGCGGGCACGGAGGTTCATGAAGGCTATCTGGAGTTCAACCGCTACTGTCAGGATAAAACTTTCGCGCTTCTGGAGCATCTCACCGATGAGGAGCTTGCTGTTCATACCAAGGTTCAGAAGGTTCTCAACGAGGCCTACCGGGAGGACATCCGTCATTGTATGGAGACACTGTCACCGGGAAGCTACTCAAAGCGGTGACTGTGTTGCAAAAAAAGAAGCAGGGGGCTTCCCCCTGCCTCTTTTTGTCTGATTCTTATGCGTTAAATACATACTTGTCAAGTCGGTCAAATGCTTCCTTAACGCGAGTGAACGGAACAGCAAGGTTCATGCGGATGCTGTTGGGGCCGTGGAACGGGCGGCCGTCCTGCCAGATAACTCCGACCTCAACTCCTGCGCGCTGAAGCTCATCGATGGTCTTGCCATGAGCCTCGAGCCACTTCGTGCAGTCAAGATACAGCATATATGTACCCTGCGGCTTAGCAAGCTCTACTCCCTCGAAATGCTCCTTGATGAAGTTGTAAGCATAGTCAACATTGCCTGTGAGTACCTCGCAGAGCTCGTCTACCCACTCATATCCCTCAGGCTTGTACGCGCCGATCAGGGCATGCATGGAAAGCACATTCATCGAGTTGTAGTGAGACAGAGATGTCTCCTTCTCGATTCTGTCACGAAGAGTCTTGTTGTATACGATTCTGTAGGAACCGATAAGTCCTGCAAGGTTGAATGTCTTGGAAGGAGCATATATGGCAACTACTCTGTTTCTTGCATCCTCTGATACAGACTGTGTCGGGATGTGCTTATGTCCTGCAAGGATGATATCAGACCAGATCTCGTCGGAGATTACCTGTACATCATACTTCTTGTAGATCTCCATAGCCTTCTCGATCTCTTCTCTCTCCCATACACGGCCGCACGGATTGTGGGGGCTGCAGAATACAGCGGCATGGATCTTGTTCTCGGAGATCTTCTTCTCCATATCCTCATAATCCATACGCCATACGCCGTTCGCATCCTTAATCAGCGGGGAATGGATGATGTCATATCCGTTGTTCCTGATACATCCGGTGAAGCCGATATATGTCGGGGAATGAAGGAGAACCTTGTCGCCCTTTGAGCAGAATACATTCAGAGCTGTGATGACGCCGCCAAGCACGCCATTCTCATAGCCGATGCATTCTTTTGTCAGTCCGGTCACGCCGTTGCGGGTCTCATGCCACTTGATGATCTCGTCGAAATACTCGTCTCTGGGCACGAAGTATCCGAATGCCGGGTGATCAACACGCTCATGCAGTGCCTGGATGATCGTCGGTACTGTCGGGAAGTTCATATCTGCAACCCACATAGGGATCTTGTCAAAGCCCGCCTTGACCTCAGCGCCCGGAATCGGAATTCTCTCAACGGCTGTTGCGTCTTTTCCGGTACGGTCCAGAATAGATGTAAAATCGTATTTCATAACAAAGCTCCTTTCTGTGCTGACGCAGCTGCCTATGCAGGCGTCAAATGTATGGTTGTGCAGGATGCCCTCCCGCGCCTTTATCGGATCCGAAGCTTCGGTATCCGATCTTTTCATATGTTCAGGTTCCAGAATCTTGAATTAAAATGAAGTGATTGTTAAGCAGCTTCACTATTAACTGTCTAAATTGTAAAACGCACACCTATGAATAACAAGTATTTTTTATGTATAATGCACATTTTCTCTGTTTTGTTATATGTACAATCTTTGTTTTGGATATTGTGCATAAGAAAAAGGCCGAACAAAAAGTCCGACCTTGAACTTATAGAGATGGAGATGGAGGGATTCGAACCCTTGACCTCTGCGTTGCGAACGCAGCGCTCTCCCAGCTGAGCTACACCCCCTGACCGATACTAGGCATTATAGCACTTTCTCCCGAAATGGCTATATTGAATTTTGGTTACAGTGTCAAAACTCATCTCACACGACATGCCGCGATGCGAAGCAAGTCCCTTTAGGGGCATGTCAGTGGGAGATGGAGTTTATGACACGCCTCTCAATGAGGATGAAGTGGGGCGAAAGCCCCACGGGAATCCTCATTGAGACAGGATTGTGGGAGTGCGAAGTGCGAAACAATCCGTGTAACCGGAAGTTCGGGTGCATCCGAACCAGTTTTCGCGGCGCAAATGGTATGAAAGCAGTCGGCTGCCGGAGTATATGCCCCCGGCAGCCGACATTGCTCTGCATTTTCGCAGGATTTATCTGTGCCTGCGCGGTCCCGTACATCCTGTCATTTCAGGAATCCGTTGACTATCTGTTCCTCGGCCTCCGCCTCTGTCAGGCCAAGCGTCATCAGTTTGATGAGCTGATCTCCGGCGATCTTGCCTATAGCCGCTTCATGCACCAGAGCCGCATCTATGTTGTTGGCCTCGAGCCCGGGAACTGCAAGGATGCGTCCCTTGTCCATAATGATTGAATCGCACTCGGTATGTCCGGAGCAGGCCGCATTGCCCACGAGCTTTGCCTCAAACTTCTGAAACGAATTGTCTCTCGCCACGGAGCGCGATACAACATCCGCGCTTGCCCCGTCACCGTTGAGGCTTACTGTGTATGTGCTTACCGCATGCTGCTCACCGTGAGTCATGAGTCTCTCTCTGACCACAAGCTTTGCACCTGCTGCAAGCTCGGCTATGGTGGATCTGGTTGTATCGTCCACACCCTTTATCTGGACCATTTCCATCTCCACATAGCTGTTCTCTTCCTGATAAACCTCTGTTCCGGGATTCAATATCCGCTTGCCCTTGCCTTCTCCCGAACCGTAATGCTTCTCAACATACTTTACCCGTGCTCCCTTGCCGACATAAAATCTGTGAATGCCGTCGTGCTCGGAATCCTGATTGCCGCAATTATCAATACCGCAGCCCGCCACGATCACCACATCAGATCCCTCTCCGATGAAGAAATCATTGTAAACCAATTCCTTAAGTCCTGTCTGCGTCATGACTACCGGAATATGTACGCTTTCGTTTTTTGTGCCCGGCTTTATATGTATATCCAGCCCGCTCACATCGGTCTTTGGGACTATCTCTATGTTTGCGCTGGACTGTCTTCCGATTGACTGGCTGTTCGAGCGGATATTGTAGGCGCCCTCCGGCACAGCATGAAGATCTGCCACCTCGCTGAGGAGCCTCTTTTGAATCTCATCAAGCTTTATCATGCCTCCGCTCCTTTCAATGCCTCGATTCTTGTGCAGCCTCCGACGGCAGCCGCGGTTCCGATCAGCTTCGGCATCAGCTCTTCTCTGGAGCCTCGCTCCTCAAGCCGTCCGTCTCTGAGAACTATGATCTCGTCTGCGATATTAAGTATTCTCTCCTGATGTGAGATGATGAGTATGGAGCTGTCCTTGATCTGGCCTCGCATATCCTCAAATACTCTGATCAGATTCTGAAAGCTCCACAGATCTATTCCGGCCTCAGGCTCATCAAAAACCGCAAGGCTCGGCGCCTTCGCCAGGACCGTGGCTATCTCTATACGCTTGAGCTCTCCTCCGGACAGGCTTGCGTTGACCTCTCTGTTGATATAGTCTCTGGCACACAGGCCCACACGAAGCAGGTAGTCGCATGCCTCGCTTACCGTCAGCTTTTTGCCGGAAGCCAGACGCAGCAGATCTATGACCTGTATGCCCTTGAATCTGATCGGATGCTGAAATGCAAATCCGATGCCTCTTCTGGCTCTTTCCGTGATGGAAAGCTCCGTGATATCCTCTCCGTTGAAAAGTATCTGTCCCTGTGTGGGATGCTCTATTCCTACGATCAGCCTGGCCAGCGTCGATTTTCCGCCTCCGTTAGGGCCTGTGATAACCGTCAGCTTATTGTCAGCCAGCTTGAAGCTGATATCCCGTATGATTTCCTTTCTGGGATTATCATCCTCTACGCTGAACGAAACATTCTTTAGTTCCAGCATTTTCATACCTCCGATAAAAGATACTGACAGGCTCCTGCCCCGGCCCCTCTCCGGTGCCTTCAGCCTTACAGTGTTCTGACTGCTCTTTTCTGCAGCTCATACATTGTACACTACACCGGCTGAAATGTCATTGCATCCCGCATCACTCCCGCAGCGTTCCCGCATCATTCCTGCAGTGCCTGCATGATGGCCGGAAGAAACTGCTTCTTGCGGGATACCACTCCGTCCAGCTGAGCCTTCGTCTGCGCCTTATCCAGCCCGAACGCTTCTGCCAGCAGATGATCCGCGCCCTCTCCGGCGCACAGAACTGTCGAGCTTTCCGTCAGTATATCGGTAAGCAGGAAGAAAACCATGTTCAGTCTTTCTCTCAGCAGAAGCTCATCCAGCTCCGGCATCAGTCGCTCTGCCGCCTCCTCAAGATCCTCTTCTGACATGGAGCTGATCTGTCCTATTCCGAAGGATGTATCTGCAACATGAAACGGTTTGAAATCCTGTGTAAGTATCTCCTCCGGAGACTTGTTGCCAAGATCACTTCCCGCTCGGAACATATCCACTGCGTACTGTGTCGCATCCACTCCTGCGATCCCTGACAGCGCCTCTGCCGCGGTTCTGTCCTGCTCTGTGCATGTCGGAGATCTGAACATAAGCGTATCCGACAGTATCGCGGAAAGCAGCAGGCCTGCGATGGTTTTTGTTATCTTTACTCCCGACTCTCTGAACATTCCGTACAGGATGGTTGAGGTGCTTCCTACCGGCTGTCCCCGGAAATATACCGGCTCCATCGTCTCTACGCTGGCGAGCCTGTGATGATCTATGATCTCAAGCACATCCGCTCTCTCCACACCGTCCACAGCCTGAGCCTTTTCGTTGTGATCTACCAGTATCAGCTTCTTCCTCGCGGCCCCCAGAAAGTTTCGTCTGGATATCATGCCGTGATATGTGCCGTCATCATCTATGATCGGAAAATATCTGAAGCGTTTCTGCGCCATGATCCCCTGTATGTCATCGATAAAATCATCCATTCTGAAGGTTATCAGGTCTTCTGTCTTCAGGAAATAGCCTATGGGCGCGGACTGATTGATAAGCCTTGCCACGGTAAAGGTGTCGTGCGGCGTGCACATGATGCGGCATCCGTTGGCATTGGCCAGCTTGACTATGGTTGATGCCGGCTTTGAGCCTCCGCAGATGATGATCAGCTGAGCTCCAAGCTCTATCGCGCACAGCTGAGACTCATAACGGTTGCCCAGCAGTACTATGTCATTTCTTTCTATAAACTGCTCCATCACCTCCGGCGAGGCGGCTGCCACTGTCACCTTTCCTGTGGTGATCTCTCCGTCCTCAGAGCCTGCCGCCATCTCCGCGCCTATTGTATCCATGATATTGGTATAGCTTGTTCTGGCCATGGATATAAATGCGGCATCATATATGTCCATATACGAGCGCACTATGTCCTCTGCCGTGATCAGACCGTACAGCTTATCGCCTCTTGTCACGCACAGCGTAACCACATCCGCCTTTTCCATGCGTTCCCATGCCCGCTTCAGCGACAGATTCTCCGGTGCTCCGGGCATCTTTCTATATTCTATATCACGCACCTGTGTGCGGACATCCTCGAGCAGCCGCGGCTCCGGAACCTTCCATTTGCGAAGCACAAACCGTGTCTCCTCGTTCAGCTCCCCCGCTCTGCACGGCTCGTATTCCTCGCCTGTGATATGATGCTTCAGATACGCATAGGCTATAGCCGAACATACTGAATCTGTGTCCGGATGCTTATGTCCGACCACATAGACCGGATTGCCCGCCGCCTGCGATGTTCTGTCCTTTTCTTCAGATTTTTTTATGGCCGACATGTTCCCTCCTTCAGCTGTGCTGCTATACGCTTTCCGGTCTCTGTCGCCGCCAGCCCGCCTCGCGCCGTCTCCTTGAGGCTGTCATTCATCTTTCTTCCGACATAGTCCATTGCGCTCACTACTTCGTCAAACGGTATCAGGCTGTGTATCCCTGACATTACCATATCGCATGCCAGCATAGCGTTGACCGCGCCTATGGCATTGCGCTTGATGCACGGACACTCTACAAGACCCGCCACCGGATCGCATACCAGCCCGAGGCAGTTTTTTATCGCTATGGCCGCTGCCGTAAGCACTGCCTGCTGATCTGCTCCGCACAGCTGGGCGAGCGCTCCGGCCGCCATGGCGGCTCCGGCTCCGGTTTCAGCCTGACATCCGCCCGACGCCCCCGCTATGCTGGCATTTTCCGCTATGACACAGCCTATGGCTCCGGCCGTAAAAAGTGCTCTGCAGACAGCCTCATCATCGTATTTCTTCTGGTTTTGCGCATACTCCACCAGCACTGCGGGAAGTATCCCGCTCGCCCCTGCCGTCGGAGCGGCTACTATCTTGCCCATAGCCGCATTTGTCTCCACAACCGCCATGGCAGCTGCGGCGACCCGCGCCATTCCCTCTCCCATGCCGGCTCTGGAGGCGTAGCTCATCAGTTTTACCGCGTCTCCTCCGGATATGATCCCCCGCTGGATATGCTCAGGGTCAAGTCCCTTCAGGATGGAGCTACGCATCACATCAAGGTCGCTTTGCATCTGCGCCATTATATCATCGCGGCTTCTTGCGCTGCGCTCCTGCTCGTTTCTTATCATCATCTCGGATATATCTATGCTCTCGCGGCTGCATATATCAAGGATATCCCTGCCGCTGTGAAACTCATAGTCCATAACTCCGGTTCCTCCTCATATCATCCGCGGAGCATGTCCGCACACTCCGCGCTCCTGCCTGCATGTTCACTGCTTCTCAGATCCCGCGTTCTCAGATCTCGCATATTCTTTCTATCTCCGGTGCGCGTTTTTTTATCTCTTCCACCAGCTCATCCGGCACCCGTTCATCTGTCTCTATGACCATGCTGGCCTCCTTGCTCTTCGATGTCCGAAATACACGCATGAACGCTATATTTATCGAGTGCTCCGCCAGCACAGATGTGACCCTCTGTATCATGCCCGGAACATCCGGATAGAACAGCAGCAGTGTCGGATAGTCTCCGGCAAATGCAACCGCCATCCCGTTTACCTCCTGAATCTCTATATTGCCGCCTCCCACTGACGCTCCGAGCACTTCAAGGCTTCCTCCCGCACCGTCATATACCCTTATCCGTGCGGTGTTAGGATGCTCGGTGATATCCTCCGACATGGTGAAGGTGACATCCACCCCCGCCTTCTTTGCGATGGCAAAGGAGTCCCGCAGCCTCTCGTCACCCGGATCATAGCCCAGCAGTCCCCCGACTAACGCTCTGTCCGTTCCGTGTCCCTTTCCCGTATCCGCAAAAGATCCGTACAGCGTTATCTCAGCGCGGCTTACATGCCCGCCCATCATATGATTGGCGATCTGACCGAGTCTGGCAGCTCCCGCTGTATGTGAGCTTGACGGGCCGATCATCTGCGGCCCTATGATATCAAATACACCGTAATTCTTCATTTTCCCACCTTTGGCGAATGCCCTTTTCCGCTGCTTATAAATGTATCAATATATTTTATCGTATTTTTGGTTACAGTGTCAAAACTCCGATTCTCCCACGACATGTTCACATGTCGGCGGGAGATAGAGTCACGCCTCTCAACGAGGATGAAGTGGGGCAAAAGCCCCACGGGAATCCGAATTGAGACCGGATTGTG
>CAVIJY010000012.1:0-37292 GCA_963643215.1 Lachnospiraceae bacterium
GCTTGAATCTGGAGGACAATATATGTCACAGATAGATGAAAGCTATGATATAGCAGTGGTAGGCGCAGGCCATGCAGGCTGCGAGGCGGCTCTGGCATGTGCAAGGCTCGGACTCGAAACTATAGTATTTACGGTGAGTGTTGATTCGATAGCACTCATGCCGTGTAATCCGAATATAGGCGGGACCAGCAAGGGGCACCTGGTAAGAGAGCTGGATGCACTGGGCGGTGAGATGGGACACAATATAGATGCTACATTTATACAGTCCAAGATGCTTAACTCATCCAAGGGACCGGCGGTGCATTCACTCAGAGCTCAGGCCGACAAGCAGGCTTATACCAGAAGAATGAGGCAGGTGATGGAGCATCAGGAGCATCTGACCATCAAGCAGGCAGAGGTAAGCGAGCTGATGGTGGAGGGAGGTATCTGTGTGGGCGTAAAAACCGTATCCGGCGCAAGATATCATGCCGGAGCGGTTGTTCTGGCCACAGGAGTATATCTGAATGCAAGATGCATATTCGGAGAGGTGAGTGAGTATACAGGGCCAAACGGACTGAAAAATGCCACTCATCTGACAGACTCGCTCATAGCCAACGGCATATCCATGTATCGCTTCAAGACCGGAACGCCGGCCCGTGTAGACGGGGATACTATAGATACGAGTGTGATGGAGGAGCAGAAGGGAGACACTCCTGTGGTTCCGTTTTCATTTGACACGGATCCGGAAAGCGTGCAGAAAGATCAGGTAAGCTGCTATCTGGTTTATACAAACGAGAAAACTCATGATATCATACGGGCAAATATAGCAAGGTCTCCGCTTTTCTCAGGCGCCATAAAGGGAACAGGACCGAGGTACTGCCCCTCAATAGAGGATAAGGTAGTAAAATTCCCCGACAAAAACAGACATCAGATATTTGTGGAGCCTGAGGGACTTTATACGCATGAAGTATATCTTTCGGGTATGTCCTCGTCTCTTCCCGAGGATGTGCAGTATGACATGATACATACATTGCCGGGATTTGAGCATGCAAAGATAGTACGCAACGCGTATGCCATAGAATATGATTGCATAGATGCAAGACAGCTGAAGCTGAGTCTGGAATTCAGAAATCTTCCGGGACTTTTTGCGGCCGGTCAGTTCAACGGAAGCTCGGGATACGAGGAGGCCGCGGTACAGGGATTCATGGCCGGAGTCAATGCCGCCATGAAGGTCATGAAGAGAGAGCCCGTGATACTTGACAGGAGTGAGGCATATATAGGAGTTCTGATCGATGATCTCGTGACAAAGGAGAGCCATGAGCCTTACAGGATGATGACTTCCAGAGCTGAATACAGACTCATGCTGCGTCAGGATAACGCTGATCTGAGGCTTGTTCACGTCGGTCATAAAATAGGTCTTGTAAGTACAGAAAAGTACGAAAAGACGCGGCTTAAGGAACAAATGATAGCTGAAGAGATCGAAAGAATCTCGAAGGTCAGGATAGGAGAATCTATACGGGTGAATGAATTTTTGGCTCGTATGGGCTCGAATTCACTGAAAACAGGAGCGACGCTTGCCGAGCTTATAAGACGCCCGGAACTGGATTACTACAAAGTAAAAGAGCTTGACACTGACAGAAAAGAGTTTCCACTTGATGTGCAGGAGCAGGTAAATATCAACATAAAATACGAGGGATATATAGAAAGACAGAAGGCTCAGATAAAGCAGTTCAAAAAAATGGAACAAAAACGGATACCTGAGACCATCGATTACAGTTTGGTATATAATCTCAGACTCGAAGCCAGACAAAAGCTTGACGCGGTGCGTCCGGCATCGGTAGGACAGGCTGCGAGAATCTCAGGTGTATCTCCTGCGGATATAACGGCACTGCTGGTATATCTGGGCGAGAAGCATATAGATCATGTTGAATGAGGGACAATGTTTCACGTGAAACATTGCATGGGAGGAAAGTTTATGAACAAGTTTTCCACCGTTCTGGCAGCACAGGCTCACAGCATAGGAATAGAGCTTGAAGAGAACCAGATTGGCTTATTTGAAAGGTTTTATGAGGATCTTATAGAAAAAAACAAAGTGATGAACCTTACAGCTATCACAGATATGCACGAAGTTATCAACAAACATTTTGTGGACAGTCTGATGTCGCACAGATTGATATCCGAATATGCAGCACAGACATGTTCAGACAATATATCTGACAGAAAGATTTACATATGTGATATAGGAACGGGGGCGGGCTTTCCGGGGATACCGCTCGCAATCATGTATCCAAAGATAGAATTTACACTGGTTGACTCCTTGAATAAGAGAATAAACTTTATCAACGAGGAGGCTGAAAAGCTGAATCTCAAAAATGTGACAGGAATCCACTCGAGAACAGAGGATCTTGCTCACGATTCGGCATACAGGGAAAGATTTGACATCCTTGTCTCAAGAGCAGTAGCCAACATGTCGACTCTCTCGGAATATGCATTGCCTCTGGTAAGAGTCGGAGGAATATTCATCGCATATAAATCTGCTGATATACAGGATGAAATAAATGAAGCGAAGAATGCCATAGAAACCCTGGGTGGACGACTTGATCAAAACATAGAGATGCTGCTTCCTGATTCCGATATACCGCGAAGACTGCTGGTTATAAAAAAAATAGCGACAACGCCGAAGAAATATCCGAGACAGGCCGGGGTGCCGTCAAAGAAGCCGCTGAGATGAGTTTATAGCTGACAAAATAAACTTATAGTCGGCGAAACAAACTGATAGTCGGGAAAATAAGCCGATAATCGGCAAAACAAACTGACAATCGACAAGACAAGCTGGCAAAGGAATCCGACAGATAGATAAGATAAAACAATTAAACAAGTAGCCTCGAAAACAACAACTATGGTTGCAGATGTTTCACGTGAAACATTGAGACCGGATTGTGGGAGCGCGAAGCACAAAACAATTCGAGTAACCGGAGGTTCGGGTGCATCCGAACCAAACATTAAAAAATATAAAAATTCAACTATACAACATCTGTCGTATATCAATATCAATTTGACACATTAAGGCGAATTCCCGAGTAACATATGGTAGTTAGCCAAGAAGCGAACCGGATCGATTGACAGCACCGAAGGATAAAGATGGCAAAGCTTTAAGATAGATGCTGAACAGCCGGAAAATTAAAAAAGAGGATTTACATGATAAAAAACAGAATAATACTTGCCTCCGCATCTCCGCGGAGAAAAGAAATACTGGAGAGGTTCGGATACAGACCTCAGGTGATAGTTGCAGGCTTTGACGAGCATCAGATACACGAAGAGGATCCGCATGAGCTGGTTAGAAAACTCTCCTATAAAAAAGCATCGGCTGTGAGAGATCAGGCTGCTGAGGGAGATCTCATCATAGGATCAGATACTATAGTTGTAGTGGACGGAGTAGTATACGGAAAACCGGAAGACAGAAATGACGCTTTCAGGATGATAAGGAGCTTTGCGGGAAGGGCTCATGAGGTATGCACCGGGGTCACTGTTATATACTGTGGAAAAGATGTGGATAAATCAGAAACATTCTGTGATATAACGCATGTCTATGTATCAAAAATGAGCGACGAGCAGATATGGGAGTATATAGACTGCGGGGAATCAATGGACAAGGCCGGAGCCTACGGAATACAGGGAAGATTCGGAAGATACATCGAAAGAATAGATGGCGATGTATATGCAGTGATGGGACTTTCCGGAGCAAAAACATGTGAGGCCATGGAAAGACTGACGGAAACCAATGTGGATAACCAATGTGAATAACTATCTGCTGATATGATGCCGGGGTTTAAAGATTGGTTCGGGTGCACCAGAACCTCTGGCCACACGGATTGTTCCGTGCTTCGCACTCCCACAATCCTGTAACCAAGATTCAAACCTCAGACGAGAGCTTCCCCTCGTGAAAGTATCTGCGACTGACTGCAAGGGAAAATGCAGAAGAAATGTTTCACGTGAAACATCGCATGCGAATGAAGCAATAATATGGTGTGCCTACAATGTAGGCTGAGAAAACGAAAATGCACTGCCGAAGCTTATCCGGCGGTGCATTTTCTGTGTAAAGCAGCACTATGATTTTCTGTGAATCTGATAAAAATATGGCTGACTAGGGCCTTTCAAAGATGGCTACTGACTCATGTCCTGCCTTATCCTTTACATGAACCTCAAGGCTTTCAGATGTATAATTGAAACTGACAAATGACTCACCCTCATCAAGCAGCGATGGAGTCACGGTAGCTCCGTCATGTCCGACAGCGTATATAGAAGTAAAATCCACTCCTGACTGGTCATCCTCGAAGAACATGGAGACTGATTCTGAAGTGCGCTGGTATTCGCTTACTACCGGAGGCGCATCATCGATAGTATTGACTGTATCGTAGCTTGTCTTATTCATTCCGTTCAAATTGGTGACAGATACCTCGACGGTGCCGTTTGTGCTGACGGTTGCTTTGTATGTATTGCCTGAGATTTTCTCCATCTCAAGGGGAGCAGAGGCGAAGCTGACATCAAATGATTTTCTGGGGAAGTGAGTCAAGAGCTTCACCGTTACATCTGCAGTTTCGTATCCGCCATTGTCTTCTATAGAAATCTCAAAATCCGGCTCTGATGTAACTGCAAAAAAAATAAACAAATTCACCGCTATAAATGGAAGTATCCATAAGAGGAGAGAATCCTTGTTTTTGTTCTTTGAAGAGCGTACAGATGCGCTCTTTCTTTTCTTCTTATTTGGAGCCACATTCAGATAGTCGTAATCCTTATAGGAATCCATGAATATATGCCCTCCGGGCGTCTTACAATAATATAAACTTTAGTCTATCAAAATTGAAGGCCTCCCGCAAGTATGCTAATATACGCGATGCAAAGAGGGAGGATTCTTCGCGATGGGTATGATAAACAGGGCTGCGGCGGCAGTCAAGGCAATTAAGACAATCTTAATCGCAATGGCGGCGATGATGCTGTGTCCGGTCATGAGCGCCGAGGCGTCTGCAGATGCATTTTCGGTGCATTACGGTATGTATTTTTCAAATCAGGGATGGAGCATAGACACTTCCGACAACATGGTGCTTTACAGATCAGAGGTATATCCTACCGGACTTCGTATGTATCTGACCGGACAGCCTGACATGAGCGGAACCGTGCAATATCAGATATATCAAGGCGGAGGCTGGCTGAAAATGTCGGAAAACTACGAGGCAACCGGAACGACAGACAGCACAGCACCCATAGAAGGAATACGGGCAGGCTTTAACGGAGATCTGGAGAAAAGCTTCGATATATACTACAGGGTATATCAGGACGGTGCATGGAGCGGATGGGCGTCCGACTTTGGCGATGCCGGTTCGATCGGATCGGGGAGCGGCATCAGGGGCATACAGGCTACTGTGGTAAAAAAGGGCGATGCACCTCTCGATACAAGAAACATCGACCCGTCCAAGCCTATGGTGGCGCTGACATTTGACGACGGTCCAAGCAGCGAGAACACGCCGAGAGTTCTGGCGGCTCTTGAGTCAGTCGGAGGAAGGGCAACATTTTTCGTGGTGGGCAACCGTGTTTCATCAAACAAGGATGTGCTCAGGAGGATGGTCGCCGACGGAGACGAGATAGGCAATCATACATGGAACCACAACTATCTGCACAAGGCAACTGCAGATCAGATAGTGGCATATGTCGGAAAAACCGCAGATGCCGTACAGGAGGCCTGCGGAGTGAGACCGGTGGCTGTGAGACCTCCGGGCGGCGGCATCAATCAGACGGCACAGGAAACGCTTGCGGCGCTGGGCTCTCCGGCTATTTTGTGGAACATTGATACTCTGGACTGGAAGCACCGCAACACGCAGAAAACCATAAGCGCGGTTCTTGATCATGTATCGGACGGGGATATCGTGCTGATGCATGATATTCATAAGCCTACCGTGGCTGCCGCGGAGGTCATCATCCCTGAGCTTGCGGCCAGAGGATATCAGCTGGTGACAGTCACTGAGCTTGCGTCCATGAGAGGCGGATATATACCGGGACAGAAGTACTATTCCTTCAAGAGCAAATGACACAGAGCCCTAAGCTGAAAGTGCGAAAGAGCAAGAGTCCGATAAGGTCATAGCAGCAGTACCGGATTCTTTCCGCAAAAGGGATAATGAGGAGATATACGGACATGACAAAACATAAGATAAAAAGGACGGCTGCAGCGCTGGCGGCTGCGGTACTGGCAGCTGTTATGATGCCGGTGTCTGCCGCGGCAGGTACAAAAAGCTCGAAAAACTCCGGGCCGGGAGCGGTGCGGTTTGTCTCGCCGACGGGAGAAGCTGTAGAAAACACCGCATCACCAGAGGCATCCGGAACAGCTCAAACGACAGAGTCAGCACAGGCTGCCGCAGATGCTGCAGTCACGGGTCTGGCCGGGATACCGGAGGCCAACGCCTCATCACCTATACTTGGGGGAGCGGCTTTGTATATGCTGCCGTCGGCAAATGCGGATGATCAGATCCTTTCGTGCATCATCAGAGCTGCAGACGGGACGGTGATAGTAGTAGACGGCGGCCTCGGAACAGACAAGGACAGGCTCAAGGCCGCTATCAAGGAGCTGGGAGGAAATGTCTGTGCGTGGCTGGTAACTCATCCCCACGGGGATCATGCCGGAGCGCTGTACCGTATTCTGGAGGAGGAAATTGAAGGAAGGGCGGCAGGCATCGCGCCGGATATCACTATACAGAACATATACTACAATATGGCGACGGCAGACTGGTATCAGGCAAATGATGCGAGCGACGGATCATTTTCCATATTGCTTTTAGATAAGTTTTCACAGATAGATCAGTCACGGCTGCACAGCGTAAGCAGAGGAACCGTCATCATGGCCGGAGGCACGAGGATAGAGGTTATAAATGACCGATATGAAACCGACTGGAACAAGGGCAACGGAGCCAGCATATGCTACAAGGTATGGGTCAACGGCAAGAGCATCCTGTTTTTGGGAGACATGTCATCTGAGGGCGGAAAGCAGCTGCTTCAGTACGAAAGAGATAATCTGAAGGCTGATATCGTACAGCTGGCGCACCACGGACAGGCAGGCGTAGAGGAGAACGTATATCAGGCTATTGCACCGTCCATCGCCCTGTGGCCGACCCCGCAGTGGCTGTACAATCAGGCTGATGACAGCAAGTACAGGGTCAATGAGACAAAGTACTGGTTGAGAAAGCTTGGAGCAAAGAGCTATGTGGTTTTGTCAAACGGGTTCGTGCTGAGATGAAGAGCGGGTCCGGAGATGTTCAATATTATTTTTGCTATGGTAAGTGCACAGCTTTGGCAGATCTGAGAACCAGCGCATCATCGACATGCCCCGGACACGAAAGGCGGGGAGGGTGGCGCTGGTTCCGCCGAATAACTGAGAAATAGTCAAAACAGTAATTATGCTTCTTTATTCATGATATCGAGCATCTCCTTTGGAGTGACCACAAAAGATCTGACTGGAAAATGCTTGATATTGCCTGTTATGAGATATGTCTCATCGTGTCGCTTGCGCCCTTCCATGACGACTTCATAGAAAACGATATCCTTGGGGTCGGGAATTATTTCTTCAATTGGGACTGCGTCCACAAAGATACCTCTGTCGATTATTCCATCAATGAGGACATCAACGACCTCGGGGTCAAAATGAAACTTGGGATGCGCAAGTACTTCCCTATATTCCGCGATTATTTCATCACACAGCAACGGAATCAATTCACCGAGAAGAGCCGCGTTTGCGATCTGCCATGGCGATGATTGAGATTTAAGTATCGCAGATACCAGTACATTTGTGTCTATAACCGCGTAGCAGCGCACGTCGTCGCCTCCTGCCTTGATTTTCGGACAGTCTTAATCTCTGAATTGATTTCTTCGAGGGTCATTTCCGAAGTACCGTTTTTGAGTGCGGCAGCATTTAGCTCCTGAAGTGCACGAGCTGCTCTTTCTGCTTTGATGCTGCTCCTCGGCAGTGTCATGTTAAAGGGAATGCCATTGACCATAACAGACCTTTTCAGAAACATCCGTACTGCGGTTGACAAATCGATCCCTAATGTATCATATATGGCTGTAGCCTGATTCTTTAATTCATCATCTACCCTTACCTGAACCAGTGTGGTTGACATTTCAGAGTCCTCCTTTCAAGTTGAGTATATTCAAAATAATTTGTAATTCAATTATATTACAATGCATTATCGTGTCAACAACTCAGTCATTCTTTTCTGATGTATTTCTGATGTATTGACAATATATCCGTTGTGATGTATAAACATCAAAATAAAATTTTGCGTATGCTTTTCAACATCCATGCCGGAGCAACGATCCCACTAATTGGGGCGACAATTGATGTCGGAGGGCATCAGGATATGCGGCAGGAAAGGAGTCCGGGTATGAGCGGGACAATTATCAGAAAAGCGCAGGTTAGCGATGCGGCAGAGCTTCTTGAGATATACAGGCCATATGTGGAGCATACTGCGATCACATTTGAGTATACTGTTCCGGGGCTCGATGAGTTTGCAGGCCGCATAGCGCATACGCTGGAGAGGTATCCCTATATAGCGGCTGAGCGGGACGGCGCGATCATAGGATATGCATATGTATCGCGGTTTGTAGGGCGTGCGGCATATGACTGGGCGGTAGAAACCTCAATCTATGTTGCGGAAAATGAGAGAAGAACAGGGATAGGAAAGCGGCTTTACTTTGCTCTGGAGGATATTCTGAAAAAACAGGGGATTCTGAACATGGAGGCCTGCATAGGCGTGGCCGAGAAAGAGGACGAATATCTGAACAACAACAGCGAGCATTTCCATGAGCATCTGGGCTATCGCCTGGTAGGAGAGTTTAAGAAGTGCGGATATAAGTTCGGCAGATGGTACAATATGGTATGGATGGAGAAATTCATAGGAGAGCATCTGGATGAGCAGCCGCCGATCAGACTGTTTGATGAGATACTGGACGAGATAGATTTTTCAAAATATTGATTACAGTGTCAAAACTCATCTCCCACGACATGTGGACATGTCGGTGGGAGATAGAGTTTATGACACGCCTCTCAATGAGGATGAAGTGGGGCAAAAGCCACACGGGAATCCGAATTGAGACCGGATTGTGTGGAGTGCGAAGCACGAAACAATACGGGTAACCGGAGGTTCGGGTGCACCCGAACCAATATTAAATACAAAGCAGCGCTGCGCCCGGATAAACCGGGCACAGCGCTGCTTTTCTTTAATCAGAGTGATTTTTAAAATGCGATGCACGGAGCGTGATGCGCCGGATGGCATCACATCTCATCAAAAAGACCGAGCACGGCTATGCCGATGACGGTGACGGCTATCATGAGATAATGCTTTTTGCTAAGCCTCTCTTTGAGAATCAGGCGGCTCCATACAACCGAAAGGGCACAGTAGGAAGATATGATGGGAGCCGAGAATATGATGTGCTCAGAGTCCGCGATTGCAAATATATAGAAAAACTGGCCGACGGTCTCAAACGCGGCTCCGACATATTTGGGAAGCTCCATCCTGGGAAGGAGCTTCTGCTTTTTTATACCAAGCACATAAACGGCGCATACTGCTGCGACGGCGAGGAAGGTAAGCTCATAGGCGCAGTTGGCAGCCTCCTCATCAAGGGACTGAAGCACGAGTGAATCTCCGAATGTCCCGAGAGCATCGAGAAGAGCATATATGACGGGGATGGCCAGAGCCATGAGGGACGGAACATAAGTATATTTGCTTCCGGCCTGGCGCGCTGCGCGTACATCCTCATCCTCGGTCATATTGACGATACCCAGTCCGATGACACCGGCGCATACCGCGATCAGAGCCACGATCTGAAATATATTGAAATCAGATATACCGTAAAGGCTGATGCTTAAAAGTGCGACTATGGCTCCTGATGAATTGCATATCGGGGAGGATATGGCAAGCTCTATATAGCGCAGTCCCAGATATCCTATGGTCATGGAGGCTATATACAGAGCCGAGACCGGAAGATACTTCAGCATGACCTGAGGCGTAACCTCGACACCTCCGAAGATCATCTCGTATGCAGCATGGAGCCCCATGATTATTCCGACTGCCATGGTCATCTTGAAATGACTGTATTTGTCGGAGGAATCACGGCATCCGATCTTTGAGAAGAGATCAGATCCGCTCCAGAAAAACAGTGCCAAAATAGAATACAAAAACCACATAACAGGTTGCCTCTCTTTATAATTTATGATATCTCCGTCAGAAAGCGACGCGCCGCCTAATATAACACACATCTCTTTATCTGAACAGCAGTTTTGTGCGGGAGCCGATATCCGCGTGAAGCGGACATCGCAAGGCAATGTATCGCCGGAACAGATGGAGATAGCGGGACGGCAGGAAGCTGCGCAGGCTGCCCTGACAGCCTCAACAGAGGTCTGATGCATGGGGAGCTGATTTTGACACTGCGGGGTGAAATGAGTATAATGTTGCCCATATATGCATGCGCCATGCGCTGCTACGGAGGATGATGGTCATGGCAGACTATGTAATCAGCTGCTGTTCTACGGCAGATCTTTCACAGGAGCATTTTGACAGAAGAAATATAAGCTACATCAGCAATCACTTTGAGATCGACGGGATGGACTATGTCGATGATCTGGGCAGGTCCATCACATATGATGAGTTCTATAAAAAGATGGCGGAAGGCGCGATGACAAGGACATCGCAGGTATGTATCGGGGACTATACGGAGTATTTCAGAACATTTCTGGAGGAGGGCAGAGATGTGCTGCATCTGTGCCTGAGCTCAGGACTGTCGGGAACATACAACTCGGCATGCGTTGCGGCGGAGGAGCTTTCCGAGCAGTACCCGCAGCGAAAGCTGTATATCATAGATTCCCTTGCGGCATCGTCGGGATACGGAATGCTGGCAGATGAGGCCGCGGATATGCGGGATGCAGGAGCGGACATAGACAGCGTGAGAGACGGCATACTCGCCAAAAGGTCAAAGCTGTGTCAATGGATGTTTACGACAGATCTTGAATATCTCATCCGCGGGGGGCGGGTAAGCAGGACAGAGGGCTTCATAGGAGGTCTTCTTAATATATGCCCTATGCTGAAGATGGATGAGGAAGGCCGGCTCATAGCCGTACATAAGATAAGAGGCAAGAAGAAGGTTATCTCCAAGGCGGTGCAGATCATGGAGGAGAATGCGGCAGACGGCCGGGATTATCACGGCAAATGCTATCTCTCTCAGGCAGCATGCATGGACGATGCCAGAGAGCTTGCTGAGCTGATAGAGAATACATTTCCGAATATAAACGGAGGCGTACAGATCTTTGATGTAGGTACGACCATCGGAAGCCATACAGGCCCCGGAACGGTGACCATGTTCTTCTGGAGCTAGATCAGGACAGACGGCGCACGCTGATCTCTGACAGAATGATGAGGGGAAGCTTTAAATATCATGAAGATAGGAATGGTTATAGCGGTGGCTGATGAGCTCAAGGAGTTTTTGGAAGGGGGCTATCAGCTCGAGGTGGCAGAGCAGGATCACAGAACGATATACAAGTCAAAGATCGGGGAAAATGAGCTTTATGCCGTAAGATCGGGAGCGGGAATCATTGATGCCTCATCGGCGACTCAATATCTGATCACGAGATACGGTGTGGAAGTGATACTCAACTTCGGAGTGACGGGAGCATTGCGCCAGGGACCGAGAGTGAACGATCTTTTTGTGGTGGACAAGATCTGCCACTATGAATATGACACATCACCGGTGGATCCGGTTGTGCGGTATCAATATCCGGAATACCCGGATAAGTTCATGCGGCCGGATGAGTCGCTGATAAGGCTGGCTCTTTCCATCGAGCCGGGCCTCAAGCGGGCCACAGATGCCAGCGGAAGCCTGTTTGTGGCGGATAAGGCTGTCAAGGACAGACTGGCAGAGGAGACAGACGGGGATATATGCGAGATGGAAAGCGCTGGAATCATGCGTACATGCCAGCAAAATGATATCCCGTGTCTTTTTATCAAATGCATCAGCGACAACTATGACGGTGACGGCGGCGATTATCTGACCAATGTACACGCAAGCGCGGACAAGGCATTTCGCCTGCTGGACAGAATCATGAAGCAGATGTAGCCGGATCTGAACTGGCGTCGTCAAACAGGAATGGAGACAGTGCGGCGTCTTTATCTGCTCTTGGACTTTCGCACGGAATACCCGAAGCTGCCCAGCTTTCTGCCCAGACTCATATATTCGCCGTGGGAGTATGCGATCAGTCCGGCGCGGTTCAGATCAAACCGTCCTTTTGTGTCTATATAGGCGCTGTCGACCTGAACGGCAGTCACTCTGGCGATGAACATATGATGACTGCCCAGCTCCTCGATTTTTTCAACCCTGCATTCGATATTGACAGGGCTTTCGGCCACTATGGGGGCAAAGTCGAGAGACTTCGCAGGAGCGGGAGTCAGTCCGCAGGCCGCCCATTTGTCGAGGTCGCGTCCGCTGCGCACGCCGCAAAAGTCGGCGGCGCGGGTGAGAGACTCGCCGGTGAGATTGATCACGAATTCACCTGACCGGCGGATCATTTCATATGAATAGCGGGTGGGACGCACGGATATATAAGCCATGGGCGGATCGGAGCATATGGTTCCTGTCCATGCTACAGTCAGCAGATTTATCCGACCCTGACTGTCGCCGACGCTGACGATCACGGCCGGAACGGGATATATCATGTTGCCGGGCTTAAATTCTGATTTGGCATGAGAGCCTCTTTTGTCTGATGATCCTGCCATATATGAAGGTGTCCTTTCGCCGATGTTTGAATATATTCTATATCCTTTTGTGCGTTTTTCAATGGCGCACCCCCGCAAAGCTACTCATGACGAAGAACTTATGATATGATATCAGCGGTTTGCGCGGCTCCGGTGAGAGATGCGCAGCGGATCAAATAAATAAGGATATATACGGAGGATGCAGGGATGCCGAACTTTAACAGCATTGACCCTGAGGAGGATCAGTTTGCGTATCGCTACGACACACAGCTGCTGATCGACAGGAGAGACGAGGATCTCGACGAGGACGCAATAGCGGACTATATTACGGATAACTTTGAGGGCAACAGCCTGATCGCCGCGGGTGACGAGGATATGATCAAGATTCATTTTCATACCAACGAGCCGTGGAAGATCCTTGAGTACTGCAATACGCTGGGTGAGATCTATGACATAGTTGTAGAGGATATGATACGCCAGGCGGCCGGGATGCAGGGCTGATCGACACGCCGCAATAGCGAGACAGCGTAGGATGCGCGGCTTGAAAAGCAGAACGACAGAGCCGCATCGAGGATTTGCGATAGCAAATTCGAGATGTGTGCTAAATAGTTACATTGATTTTTAACAATTTGAGCACTGATTATCCGATGACCCATGCGGATATCAGTGCTTTTTTGCGCCTGAAGACCCTTTGAAATCTAGACGCATACAGAATCAGGGTGAAAAAGAGTGAAGATAATGCAAAATCCATGAGCATAATTACTAAAAATAAATCGAAAAATTAGCACAAACATGAAAATGTTGTACACAGCAAAGAAAAGTATTGAAAATAAAACAAATGTAAGCTATTAAATAATTAAGCAGCTTAAGGTTAATGTTTTCGAAACATCTCACAGAAGTGGGCCCGCTCCTGTGAGATGAGAGTAAGTTTAAGCATGATAATAACAGAGAGGGGAACTAAATCATGAGTAAGTTTGATTTTGGCGATATGAGTTTCATCGCAACTCGCGAGGGAAGCCATACAATCGCTGTAGATAAGATTCCGATTCCGGGAGCCAGCATCAAGGAAGGCTTCTCCAAGATACCTATGTGGGTGGCTGATATGAACGTTCCGACATTCTCCGGAATCACCGATGCCATCATCGCACGTGCAAAGCAGCCTCATTTCGGCTACTTCACAGCTCCGCAGGAGTTCTATGACGCCATCATCAACTGGCAGAAGACCCGCAACGGCATAGAGGTAAAGACCGAGAATATCGGTTATGAGAACGGTGTTCTGGGCGGTGTTATTTCAGCTCTGAACATTTTCTGCCGGAAGGGTGACAATGTTCTGCTGCACAGCCCGACCTACATCGGATTCACAAACTGCATCACCAACAACGGCTACAAGATCGTACACAGCCCGCTTTATCGCGATGCCGAGGGAATCTGGCGCATGGACTACGAGGATATGGAGAAGAAGATAGTAGAGAATCATATCCACGCTACAGTATTCTGCAACCCTCACAACCCCTCAGGCCGTGTATGGACTAAGGAAGAGATCGAGAAGGCTTACGAGATCTTCAAGAAGCATGATGTCATGGTAGTTGCTGATGAGATCTGGGCTGACCTGATCATGAAGGGTCACAAGTTCCAGAGCACCGCCAATGTCAACGAGGATGCAAGGATGCGCACCATCACCATAACAGCTCCCTCAAAGACATTCAACCTGGCAGGCTTCGTCGGATCATATCGCCTGGTTTACAATCCCAAGCTGATCGATCAGATGAACAAGGAGACAAGCCTCAGCCATTACGACTCGATGAATGTTCTGTGGATGGAGGCTCAGATGGCCGCTTATACTGCAGACGGAATGCAGTGGGTTGATGAGCTGTGCGACCTTCTTACAGAGAATGTAGACTTCGCATACAACATGATCACAGAGAAGTTCAAGGGCGTCAAGCTGGCTAAGCCGGAGGGCACATATCTGCTCTATCTCGACTGCACAGAGTGGCTTGAGGCACACAATATGACCATCGAGGAGCTGCAGCGCAAGGGCGTTGAGTACGGCGTTGTATGGCAGGATGGCCGTCCGTTCCATGGCCCCAACTCTATCCGTATCAATCTGGCTCTGTCTCATGACGCAGTTGTAGAGGCATTCAACAGACTTGATAAGTATGTTTTTAACGCTTGAATATAAAATATTGTGTCAAGAAAAAATATATAAACTAGAGAGGGAATCAATAATATATGGCAGAACAAAATAGCACCTCAAAGCAGGGTAGCTCTACAAAGCAGCTGGTTGCAACACTTGGATTCGGAGATCTGATGGGTTCGGCTGTCGGACAGATCATCGGAGCGGGCATCATGTCCCTGCTGCCGGCAGCGCTGGCTATGACAGGAAGATCAGTTCCATTCGCTTTCTTGATCGCAGCATGCATCACGGTGTGCCAGGCTATTCCTTATATCTTTATATCCTCTGTGGCCAGATTCCGCGGCGGTATGTACTCCATGCTTGCTGCTGTTGCCGGAGAGAAATTCGTCGGAATGTATGTTATCACCAGCATTCTGTCCAATGTATCGCTGGCTATGTACGGCCTGTCACTGGGCTCCTACCTGTGCTCTCTGTTCGGCTGGGATCCCAGCATGGAGAAGATAGTTGCACTGGTAGTACTTACAGCATTCCTTGGACTGAACCTTGTTGGTGTAGATGCTTTCGCCAAGGTACAGAATCTTCTGGTTATTGTCCTGATCGGTTCACTGCTGATGTTCGGCTTTATGGGTATCGGCAGAGTTCAGTGGGGTACATACTTTGTGAAGGATGAGGGATGGATGCTCGGCGGTCTCATGGGTCTGTTCCAGGCAGGCGGTCTGCTGACATTCGCGACCGGCGGTGCTACAACTGTATGTAACTTCTCCTGCGAGGCAAAGAACCCGACACGCGATATTCCCGTTGTTATCATCATCTCTACACTGGGTGTAGCTGTGCTGTACGGTATCCTGGCATTCGTAGCTGCCGGCGTTCTTCCGCTGGATCAGGTAATCGGCAAGAACCTGACAGTCGTAGCCGGCGAGATACTGTCTCGTCCCGCTTACATCGTCTTCATCATCGGCGGTGCAGGATGCGCTTTGGCTTCTACGCTGAACAACCAGCTGGCTACAACACCGAAGCCCATCATGCAGATGTGTGATGACGGCTGGCTGCCGGCCTCATTTGCAGCACTGAATAAGAAGAAAGTTCCTTACAAGATCATCATGCTGCTGTATATTATCGCGGTTATCTGCGTACTTTCAGGCCTGTCGATCTCGGTGCTTTCCAACATATGTATTCTGGCATCTGCAGTAACCAATGTAGTTATGTTCTGGAATATCCGCAGGATCCCTGAGGTGTTCCCGCACGCTTGGGCAAAGAGCAAGTTCAAGGTTGGTCAGGGCGTTCTGACACTTCTGGCTGCTGTATCTGTATGTGCTTCTCTCTTCAACAGCTACCTGAATGCATCCAACCTGAGCACTACACTGCTGATCCTCAATGTATGCCTTATCGGTGCCGCTTTCGTATTCGGTACCGTAAAGAACAAAACAGTTCATGTAGAGCCGTCCTATGAGGAGCTGCATCTCGAAGATTAAAGAAAGGATGGGCTGACTGCCCTGTGTGAGCTGATATGCGAGGGAGAACGACCTTTGGTTTTACATTGATCAAGACCTTACTCTGGTGCTGCTGCGCCATAGTCTACGTAATCAGCTTCAATGCTCTCAAAGGGAGCGGGGATACGACAGGAATGCTGATCAATATCGTCATAGCTGCTCTGTCGCTGCTCATGTGTCTGCTGAATGCAAAAAAGCTTCCGTATTTGTGGGAGGCTCGCAAGCAGACCAAAGCGCCCGGAACAGGGGAGTAAAAATCTTGAATCATCTTGCGGACTGCCGAGTTTAATGTTAAACTTGGCAGTCCGCAGAGTTGTAAAATCAGGCTCTAAGCCTTGATTCAATATAATCATGAAAGGAGATGTTTCCAATGGCTAAGTTAAATGTCGGCGACAAGATGCCCAATTTTACCTTCAACACACAGAGTCGCACGGGTGTAACTATCGATGAGGCTGTGAAGGGCAAGAAGAAGACGGTATTCTGGGTACTGAGATACATCGGATGTACAGTATGCCGGTATGATGTTCATGTCATCAGCCAGCGCTATCAGGAATTCCTGGACAAAGATGCTCAGGTATATGTAGTCATGCAGAGTGATCCTCAGGTGGTTAGAGATGATCTGGCTAAGAGCCCGGATCCTGTTCCGGTTGAGATCATCTGTGACACAGATCAGAATATCTACAAGACTCTGAATATCGAGACATGGGGAGAGCCCGGCTCCAAGCCTGTGCTTGATGAGCAGACAATGGGAAGACTTAAGACAAAGGGAGCGGCTGCAGCAGAGGCCGGCTTCACACATGGCAAGTACGAGGGCTCCGAGGAGCAGCTGCCGGCCATGTTCATCACGGATGACAAAGGTGTTGTAGAGTATGCTCACTACGGCAAGGATATCATGGATATGCCTACGGTAGATGAGGTTCTGGCTCTTCTGTAAGTTAAAGTATGCAGGGTGCGGCACCTTTGACATGCTCAGGGGCGTATGGCAGCCGGCTATTATGATTGGTACATGCCCGCCATGCAGCGGGCATGTATGTTTATTATTTAACGATCGCCTCCAAAAAGGAAGGCGTCACCATATACCCTCGTTTATTGAGGGTTGAAAATATTCTGAAAAAGGGAGTTTTGAAACATGCAATCACTGATCAAGCTGGCCGCGGTCTTTGCTCTCATCGTAGTACTGATCGCCTTTAAGCGGCCCATCAACCTGGTCATGGCCATCGCCTCTGTGGTGGTCGTCCTTCTTTACCGTCTGCCTATGGATGCTGTTCTGCCTGCTTTGAAGAACGGTGTGCTGGGCTATAACACAATCAATGCACTGCTGGTTCTTTACTGCATCACCTTCCTGCAGCGAATGATGGAGTCCAGAAAGCAGCTGCTCGGATGCCAGACGGCCATGAACGGGCTGTTCAATAATCGACGGGTCAATGCTGCACTTACACCTTTCATGCTTGGCTGTCTTCCGGCTGCCTCTACCGTGCTCATCTGCGGCCCCATAGTAAGGGATGCAGTCGGCGACTCATTGAAGACAGATGAGACAGCTGCCATCACAAGCTATTTCCGTCACATATCAGAGGCATTTATGCCTACATACAGCAATCTTCTTATAGCAGTAGGCCTTACGGCAGGACTGGTGACACCGGCATCGTTTGTAGTCGGAATGCTTCCTGTAGTGCTGTGTCTGTTCCTCTCGGGATATTTTGTATATCTGCGCAAGGTGCCCAGAGAAACCGGTATGGTTCCGGATCAGCCCAAGAGCGCATATCTTGCACTGCTGGTCAAGAGCATCTGGCCCATCTTCCTGTCCATCGCACTGGTGCTGATGCCGATCAAGATCCCGGTTGTAGGATCTGTACCTGTATGGGGCGCTGTGACCGTATGCATCATTCTGGAGCTGTTTGTCAATAAGTTCTCGGCTAAGGAGGTAATCCCCTTCTTCCGTACAGCTTTTGAGGCTAAGCTGATGCTGAATACGCTGGCGGTTATGATCTTCGGCCAGCTTCTCAATGCTACCGGCGTCGTGACGCTGCTGCCTGAGTACTTTGCGAAGCTTCCTATACCTATGTTCCTTATATATGCGCTCATCTTCACCGTGGCGCCTCTTGTAGGCGGAACCATGGCGGTATATGTGCTTTGCATCCCCATGATGCTCGACTCTACCGGAGGAGTGCATTTCTTCTCGCTTTTCCTGCTGTGCATGACTATGCAGTATGTCATCATGCAGGTATGCCCTACTCATATATGCCTGACGCTGTGCGCTGAGGACTACAAGATACCGCTGGGTTCCCTTATCGCAAAAGCTATGCCGCTGGTCATTGTGGCAACCATTCTGGCATTTGGCTACTACTTCATCCTTTCGGCATGCGGGCTGTAATTATCCGCTCCGGCAAAGGCAGCTGCCGGTCAGGTGAAAAATCTACTGTACCGGCAGCGAAAAGATGCATGCGGGATATTGGTTCGGGTGCACCCGAACCACCGGTAACCAATATTGAAATGATCATAAACAAAAGCACATGGGATAAAGACATACAGTATGTCGATCCCGTGTGCTTTTTACATGAAGCGTGTTTTCCTTGCGATAAGCGCATCTGAGAATGCGCTTATCAATCAGCATGCAAGCCGATCTAGCAGTGTCAGGGGCTTAGCCGAAGTATCTTCTGAGCAGACCTTCAAATGCCTTGCCGTGGCGGGCTTCATCTCGAGCCATCTCATGAACGGTATCATGAATAGCGTCATATCCGCGCTCCTTTGCTTTCTTTGCAAGGAGAGTCTTGCCCTCTGTCGCGCCTCTTTCCGCGTCAACACGCATCTCAAGATTCTTCTTTGTTGAATCTGTAACCACCTCGCCGAGGAGCTCAGCAAACTTCGCAGCATGCTCAGCCTCTTCAAATGCGGCCTTCTCCCAGTAGAGACCTATCTCGGGATATCCCTCACGGTGAGCCACTCTGGACATAGCCAGATACATACCAACCTCTGAGCATTCACCCTCAAAGTTTGCTCTCAGATCGGCCTTGATGTCATCCTCAACATCCTTTGCTACGCCTACCACATGCTCTGCAGCCCAGCTCTGGTCATCCTCCTCGACCTTCACGAACTTGTCTGCCGGAACCTTGCATGTAGGGCACTGCGCGGGCGGATTCTCACCCTCATAGATATAACCACATACTGTACATCTCCACTTTGCCATAGTTTTCTCCTCCATGATAAATTTGTTTATTGTTTATTCCCACATTCCGTACATATGCCGTAGTATACGAAGGCACGATAGTCTATCCGTGCGATCTCGGCATTTACGGGAAATGCATCTCCGGTTTTATCGTCGGCATCTCTGAACAGATCGACGATCCTGCCGCACTCGGTGCAGATAAAATGGTCGTGATCCGAGATATCGCCGTCGTAATGCTCCGTGCCGTCTCCGCAATGAAGTCTGCGAATCATATGAAGCTGCGCCAGCAGCGAGAGATTGCGGTAAACGGTTGCGAGACTGATCTTCGGATATTCCCTTCTGAGAGAGACATAGACCATATCCGCCGTAGGATGATCCCTGCGATTTACCACATTCTTCAGGACAGCGGCACGCTGACGGCTGAATCTGCGGTCCGAAGCTGATAAAGCTGCCTGCTCGGCTTTTAACTCTGCCATAACCGCCTCCTTGTTAGCCGTTGAGAAGTTGATACAAGTTTATTTGCATAAAACAATAATAGTAACTGTTATTATTTATATACGACAAATGCGGCAAAGTCAAGCATTATATGAAAAATCATAAACCAATTTTTGACAAGTACCTGTTTCACGGCTATAGTAATGAAGAATCTATCAACCAAGTTCAGGAGAATGACTATGACAGAGGTAAAGAATCCTATAGCAACCATAAACATGCAGGACGGAGGCGTGATGAGGCTGGAGCTGTATCCGGCTGTTGCGCCCAACACAGTAAACAATTTTATCGAGCTCGCCAACAGCGGATTTTATGACGGACTTATCTTCCATAGAGTCATAGAAGGATTTATGATTCAGGGAGGCGATCCGCAGGGAAGCGGAATGGGCGGCCCGGGATATTCGATCCGCGGTGAGTTCAGAGCCAACGGCTTTGACAACGAGCTGAGCCACTCACGGGGAGTTATATCCATGGCGAGATCCATGATGCCTGACAGCGCCGGAAGCCAGTTCTTCATCATGCACAAGGACGGGGATTTCCTCGACGGCAACTATGCGGCCTTCGGTATGCTGCTGGACGGCTTTGATGTGCTGGATGCTATAGCGACAACCAGAACAGGCAGAAATGACAGACCGATGGTTGATCAGAAGATAGCCTCCATACGCGTGGATACCCAGGGCGTTGACTATGATGCTCCGGAGAAGTGCTGAGAACATGATGCGGAGGATCATGCCTGAAGCAGCGGCATGAAGCAGTATCGGATAAAAAGCAGTGGCATTTCAAAGATATAGATGCTATAATCTGCTGTATTGTACGGGCGCAGTCCGTTCATATTTTATTGTTTATCGGAGGGAATCACATGGCAGAGGAGACAATGAAAGATTTCGAGAATGAGATCAACGAGTCTTTCAAAAACAAAAAGCAGATCGAGGATGCAGACGCAGGCAAATGGGAGAAATTCCAGCAGATGATGGACGAGAAGACCCCGATAGAGGTCAAGATCGCCGAGGCTGTAAAGGCCGGATGCGTTGCATATGTCGATGATGTACGCGGATTTATTCCCGCAAGCCACCTTTCGACTCAGCATGTAGATGACCTTGAAGAGTATAAGGGAAAGAAGCTTGATGTCATCATCATCACGGTTGAGCCGGAAAAGAAGAGGCTGGTCATGAGCCACAGGGCTCTGGCACGCGCCGCACAGGCAAGCGCAAAGGCTGAGAAGCAGGCAGCCATCAAGGTTGGCGATGTGATGGACGGCAAGGTGGAGACACTGAAGGACTACGGTGCGTTCATTGATCTCGGCGACGGCATCTCGGGACTTCTTCATGTATCACAGATATCGTACAAGAGAGTAAAGTCCCCCGCAGCAGTTCTCAAGGAAGGCCAGGAGGTGAAGGTATCCGTAATCGGCAACGAAAACGGCAAGATCTCACTGTCCATGAAGGCGCTTGAGGAGGCTCCGGCAGGTTATGAGGAGCGCGAAGAGAGAAGACCTCGCAGAAACAGAGATGAGGGCGAATCCGCTGTCCAGTACAAGGAGGAGGGCAAGGCCGTAACAAGCCTTGGAGATCTTCTGAAGAATATCAAGCTCAACTGATGTTTTAAGCTGTAAGCTCAAGGGGCGGACGATGTTCGCCCTTTTTTGTACGAGCAATGAGTCAAAGTACCCGTGCGCGGGCAGCAAGTCACGAACCCGCAGCCGGGGATGCGCGAAGCATATCCACGGCAAAGGGGAAGTGACTTGCAGGTCACGTGCAAGCACGGAAGGCAAAGGAGGCAGACATGGCAGAGAAGAAGATGACGAAGGGACAGGAGCTCGAAAAGGCACTGACATGGTCTTACCCGAATATCGCGCAGACACCTGACGCGGCAGATCAGAAGAAAAAAGCCGCACAGTTCTGCGAGGGCTACAAGAGCTTTATAGGAAGAGCGAAAACCGAGCGCGAATGTGTCAATGAAGCGGAGCTCATGCTCATAGAAGCAGGATATGAGAGATTTGATGTGGAAAAGACCTATAAGCCCGGCGATAAGGTATATGAAATAAACCGCGGCAAGGCGATCATCGCAACGACCTGGGGGAAGAAGCCGCTCACGGAGGGTGTGAGAATCGAAGGAGCTCATATCGACAGCCCTCGGCTTGATTTGAAGCCGAATCCGGCATATGAAAATGACGAGCTGGCATATCTCAAGACTCACTACTATGGCGGCATCCGCAAATACCAGTGGGGGACCATCCCGCTGGCGATGCACGGAACAGTGATCCGTCCGGATGGGACGAAGGCGAATATCTGCATAGGAGAGGATACGGAGGATCCCGTATTTTATATCAGCGATTTGCTTCCGCACCTGTCGCAGGAGCAGAACAAACGCCCCCTGAGCGAGGGACTCAAGGGAGAAGAGCTGAATATCATCATCGGATCATGGCCGTTTGAGGACGACTCACTTAAAGCTCCGTTTAAGCTTCTGGCATTACAATTGCTCAACGAGAAGTACGGCATCACGGAGAGAGATTTCGCCAGGGCGGAGATAGAGCTTGTGCCTGCATTTCCCCCGAGGGATGTGGGACTTGACAGGAGCATGATCGGCGGATACGGACAGGATGACAGAGTATGTGCCTATCCTGCGCTGATTGCCGAGATAGAAGCCAAGAAGCCAACATATACTACAGTGACGATCCTGACGGATAAGGAGGAGATCGGCTCTGTAGGCAATACAGGCCTTGACTCGAACTATGTATATGATTATCTGTACTTCCTTGCAAAGAACAAAGGAGTAGAGGTAAAAGAGGTCTGCGCCAACTCCAAGTGTCTGTCTGCGGATGTCAACGCAGCCTATGATCCGACATTTCCGGATGTGTTCGAGAAGAGAAATGCATCATGGATCAATCACGGAACTGTGCTTACAAAGTATACCGGAGCAAGAGGCAAGTCGGGCTCTTCCGATGCAAGTGCGGAGTTCATGGGTGAGGTGACCGCTATCATGGACAATGCAGGGGTGTACTGGCAGATAGGTGAGCTGGGCAAGGTTGATATAGGCGGAGGCGGAACCATCGCAATGTATGTGGCCGGTATGAATATTGATGTAGTGGATCTCGGAGTACCGGTGCTGTCCATGCATTCGCCCTACGAGGTGGTGTCAAAACTGGATGTATACAATACATATCTTGCCTTCAAGGCATTTTATAAATGATTTGCATGTTAAATAGAAAATATTGATCGGGAGAACAGGTATCATGGAAGAAAACAAGACAGTGAAGCCCCTGTCCAGGAAGGAACAGAGAGCCAGAGAGGAAGATCAGTCGCAGGCAAGAATCCGCAAGACGCTGATCGGCGTAGGCATCGTATGCGCTGTGCTGGCGGTTATCATGGTCATCAGCGATATCAATACGGAAAAGTCACGCACTGTTGCTGACAAAAATTTTGATTATATCACTGACGGAGCAGAGGTGGCGCTTCCGGAGTCATTCGGTACAGTCAGCAGTCTGGCACAGTACAAGGGTATAGAGATAGACAAGGGAACCGTCACCGAGACTACGGATGTACTGGTTGACTACTACATCGCCAACGAACGCGAGGCGGATACCGTGGTCACGGATATCACCGACAGGGCGGCGCAGCTCGGAGACTTTGCAAATATCGACTATATGGGACTGATCGACAATACCTCATTTGACGGAGGAACCGCGGTAGGTCAGGAGCTGGAGCTTGGGTCAGGCTCATATATAGAAGGCTTTGAGGACGGTGTGATAGGCATGAACATCGGGGATACAAAGACGCTGGAGCTGAAATTTCCTGATGACTACAGCAGCACTGATCTGGCCGGCAAGGATGTTAAGTTCATAGTTACATTGAACTCGCTGCAGACGAAGGCCGTCCCGGAGTTCACGAATGAATGGGTTAAGAAGCATACAGACGGCGAATTCACGGACACTGAGACATACAGAGCCGATTATAAGGTAAAGCTGGATAAACAGCGCACTATCGCCAATGCATACAGCAAGGGCTCGTCTGCCATCCAGGAGATCACCGATGCATCAGAGGTTACGGCGACTGCTGACGGTATAAAGTATCTGTACAACAGCAACTACAGCATATATCAGCAGGAGGCGACATCGCAGGGCATGAGCCTTGAGATATATCTGCAGAACAATGGCTCCGATCTTGCCACATTCAAGCGTAATCTTGCAACATATTCAGAGACAACCGCCGAGCAGGTAGCGGTCATGGACGCAATTTATGCGGCAGAGGGCATGACGCTGACGGATGAGGACAAGGCGAATCTGGAGCTTGTCATAGGAATGGATGTAGAGGAGGCTCTCGAGAGCTATTCGCAGGAGTGGATAGATCTGAATGAGAAGCTGACCAAGATAGTGCTGTATGTATATGACAATGCTGTGCAGAAGCCGGAGGAGACCGAGGCCGAGACCAGTGCTGCAGAGACGACGGCAGGGGAAGCGGCGAGCGAGACAACTGCGGCTGCTACAACTTCAGCTGATACAACTGCAGCTGCGAACTGAGAGAAATCAGATGATGAAGCTGAATGTTTTATACGAGGATAAAGAACTGATTGTCGTGATCAAGCCGGCCGGAGTGCAGTCCCAATCGACGGGATCGTTTCAGGATGACATGGTCAGCCTGATAAAGAAGCACATAGTTGAGGAGACACAGCAGACAGCCGAACCGTATGTGGGCGTGGTGCATAGACTTGATACCATGGTAGAGGGCGTGATGGTTTATGCTAAAACAAAGGACGCCGCGGCGAGTCTGTGCCGTCAGGTTAAGGAAGGCAGCATAGGAAAGAAATACCAGGCGGTACTGTCCGGCATACCGAAGGATAAAAGCGCTAGACTGACGGACTATCTGGCACAGGATCCTAAAAGCAACCTCTCGCATGTGGTCGGGGCCAAGGATGCCGGCGCAAAGCCCGCAGAGCTGAGCTACCGGCTCCTGGACAAGAAGTTCGTAGGCGGCGAGCAGCTCTCCCGTGTAGAGATTGAGCTGATCACAGGCCGCCATCACCAGATACGGGTACAATTCGCGTCAAGAGGCTGGCCTGTGCTGGGGGATGTCAAGTACGGATCCAGAAAGGCGGACAGGCTGTATCTCGTATCCAACGAAATCAGCTTCATCCATCCGAAGACAAAAAAGAAGATGACATACACGGGCTGTGAGCTTCAGATACCACAGTAAGCCCGGATAAAACGAGAAAGCCGCCGCATCGGCTGTGCAATACTGCTTTGAGGCAGTGCAGCATGGCTGATGCGGCGGCTTTTACAATATGCGGGTTTACTGGGCGATCGCTATCCATACATTGGCATAATTCCAGCCTTTATCGGTTATAGCGCAGGCCTGCGAGTATGAGTCAAAGAAAATATCTATCCAGCCCTCGCTCTCGATATGATAGTCACCGCGGTCTTCTATCGTATATACGCTGTCATAGCGGCTGTCAAGCGGACCGTTGGAGTATTCGACGATGATTTGCGTTCCGAGCGGAAGAGAAGAGGAATATGCGACTGTATGATTGGATGTGGCGCCCTTGCCGGAAGCAGTCATATTGCCGTATTGCTCAGACCAGGTATAGCCGGACATTTTGTGTGAGCCCTGATAGGCACCTTTTTTATAGGTGATGCCTCCGCAGATGACAGTTTCATCATCTACATGTGTGAGTGAGCCGGACTGAGTGGTTTTGACAGAACGGTTGGAGCCGGACACTCCGGGACCTGCATTGCGCAGCTGTTCAAGTTTGGTCATGTATGCCGTCTCGGCCGGAGCTGTCTCATAGGAGCTGTCGCTTTCGGCCGGATCAGATGTCTGTGCGGCTGTCTCTTCCTGCTGAGCAGATTCATAGGGCGCGGTCTCTACAAGCACGGCATCAATATCCGTGTCCTGAGGCTCGGCCCAGGCGGTGCATGCAGCAACCGCAGACACAAAGACTGCCATGGCGGCAGTCAGCATTTTTCTTTTCAACATTGCTAGGAGCCTCCTTTGCAACGCCAATTATATATGAAGAAAGTTTTTTGTGTCAAAGGTTTAGCCGCATTTTTAAGCGAATTTAAAGATAAATAAGCCCGCAAAGCAAGATATTACGCCAAATGATATGAAAGAATGCAGTAAATACGCGAGCTTGAGAGCATGATATGAGAACGCACGGTGTAAAAATATGATGAATCGCAGAGGCGGGAATGGACTTCATAATATCGACAGAATATGAGTGAATTGTGTGTTACAGCTTAGGGCAGATATCTTTCGACAGCATTTTACTTCACATTTTTCTGCTAAATTTGGTTCGGGTGCACCCGAATCTCCGGTTGCTCGGATTCCCGTCACAATATCTTCACATAAATCAGTTGACAAACACGGGGGCAAGGAGTAAATTATGAAACGTAGATATTAGCACTCTAATAAAGCGAGTGCTAACAAAGACAAAAGAAGGGCAGAGATGGAACTGGACGAAAGAAAAGTTATCATATTGAAGGCTATCATCAGAAGCTACATGGAGACGGGCGTTCCGGTCGGATCGCGGACGCTGTCCAAGCTGCCCGATCTTGCAGTCAGCTCCGCTACGATACGCAACGAGATGAGCGATCTGGAGGAGATGGGATATATCGTTCAGCCGCATACATCCGCAGGGAGGATTCCGACAGACAAGGGATACCGATTCTATGTGGATGAGCTCATGAAGGAGAAGGATCACGAGGTACAGGAATTCAAGGGTCTGGTGATTCAGCGAGTCGATAAGCTGGAGGATGTGCTCAGACAGGTAGCGAAGATGCTGGCAAGCAACACGCAGTATGCAACCATGATCAGCGGGCCGAGCTATCACAAGACGAGGATCAAGTTTATGCAGCTGTCGCGGATGGAGCACAGAAGACTTCTTGTGGCGACTGTATTTGAGAGAAATATCATCAACAACAAGATCATCGAGGTCCCTGAGGATCTGACGGAGAAGGATGTCACGGATCTGAACATGCTTTTAAACACAAGCCTTACGGGGCTTACCGTGGACGAGATCGGGCTCAGCAAGATCACCAAGTTGAAGGACTCAGCAGGGCATTATGAACCGATAGTGGATCTGGTGCTCAGGGAGCTGTCCAGAGCATTTGAGGATGCGGAGACCGACGGACCGGTGTTTACCAGCGGGGCAACCAATATACTCAAATATCCCGAGCTTGCGGACGGCGACAATGCCACAAAGATCATAGACGCATTTGAACAGAAGAGCTCGATCCGGGATATGTTTGAGGATATAAACAGCGATCCGGCAAACAGTGATCCGGAGAGCAGCGGAAAGATCAAGGTTTTTATAGGTGACGAGAATCCGGTCGAGGAAATGAAGGATTTCAGCCTGGTTACCGCCAATTATGAATTCGGCGAGGGCGTGAAGGGAACGATCGGAATCGTAGGACCTAAGAGAATGAACTATGATAAGGTACTCGGGACGCTGAGATCGGTTATGAACGGGCTGGACGAACAGTTCAAAGAGATGACCGAAGGCGACGGGAAGCAGGCATAGGCTATGAATAAAAGAAAGAGAAGGAAGGCCGCGAAGGCATCGGCCGGGGATATGCAGAATATGTTTAATGAACAGAAAAGCAGCACATGTGATGCCGAGCAGGCAAAGCAGCAGACATCAGCACAGACAGAAATGAAGCCGGAGAGCGCTGTGCAGAGCAATGCCGCGGAATGCGAAGCGCAGACAGCGCAGAGCAGACCCGAGGCGGCGGATGCCGATACGCAGGGCAGCTCGCAGAGCGAGGCATCATTCAGCAAAGAGAGCGCCGAACAGATTGAGGCCGTGAGAGCTGAATATGAAGAGAAGATAGCGAAGCTCACGGATCAGCTCAAGAGAAGCATGGCCGAGTTTGACAACTACAGAAAACGGACAGAGCAGGAGAAGCTGAGCATGTTCGACCGGGGAGTTTCCAGCGTGGCTGAGAAGATACTTCCTACGGTGGACAATTTTGAAAGAGCCATGGCAAGCGAGCCTGACTCTGAGGAGGCAAAAGCATTCGTGTCGGGGATGGAGCTGGTTTACAAGAGCTTTATGAAGACACTGGAAGATATAGGCATCAAGCCGATAGAATGCGTCGGCAGGGAATTTGACCCGAATCTTCATCATGCCGTGATGCATGAGGATGACGATTCAGGCGAACAGAATATCATAACGGAGGAATTCCAGAAAGGATATACGCTCAAGGACAAAGTCATCAGATGCAGCATGGTCAAAGTGAAGAACTAAATCAGTAAAATATTTCCGAGAACGGAGGACAGATATATGAGTAAGATAATTGGTATAGACCTTGGTACAACAAACAGCTGTGTAGCGGTAATGGAGGGCGGAAAGCCCGTAGTCATCCCCAACAGTGAGGGGTCGAGAACAACACCGTCAGTTGTTGCATTTACGAAGAACGGCGAGAGACTGGTCGGTGAGCTGGCAAAGCGTCAGGCAGTGACCAACGCGGAGAGAACTATCTCTTCCATAAAGAGACATATGGGAACCGATTACAAGGTAACCATCGACGGAAAGAGCTACACTCCTCAGGAGATCTCAGCTATGATTCTCCAGAAGCTGAAGGCAGATGCAGAGGCATATCTTGGAGAGAAGGTTACGGAGGCGGTCATCACTGTTCCGGCATACTTCAACGATGCACAGCGTCAGGCAACGAAGGACGCAGGCAAGATAGCCGGACTTGATGTAAAGCGTATCATCAACGAGCCTACGGCGGCTGCACTGGCATACGGCCTGGACAACGAAGCAGAGAAGAAGATCATGGTATATGATCTGGGCGGCGGTACATTTGATGTTTCCATCATCGAGATAGGCGACGGTGTCATCGAGGTTCTTGCAACAAACGGTGATACACATCTGGGCGGAGATGATTTTGATACTATCATCACGAACTGGATGATCAGCGAGTTCAAGAAGACCGAGGGCGTAGACCTGTCGACTGACAAGATGGCGGTACAGAGACTCAGAGAGGCCGCAGAGAAGGCGAAGAAGGAGCTTTCAAGCGCTGTTACTACAAATATCAACCTGCCCTTCATCACGGCGACGGCTGACGGGCCCAAGCATCTTGATATGAATCTGACGAGAGCGAAGTTTGATGAGCTCACAAGAGATCTCATCGAGAGGACGGCGCTTCCGGTACAGAACGCCATGAAGGATGCAGGACTTCAGTATTCGGATCTGGGCAAGGTTCTTCTGGTCGGCGGATCAACACGTATGCTGAGCGCACAGGAGAAGGTAAAGCAGCTGACAGGGCAGGAGCCTTCAAAGACGCTGAATCCCGATGAGTGCGTGGCCATCGGTGCCTGCATCCAGGGCGGCAAGCTTGCGGGAGATTCCGCAGCCGGAGATGTCCTGCTGCTGGATGTCACACCGCTGTCACTGTCCATCGAGACTCTCGGCGGAGTAGCTACAAAGCTGATCGAGAGAAATACAACCATCCCGACCAAGAAGTCGCAGGTATTCTCGACGGCTGAGGACAATCAGAGCGCGGTAGATATCCATGTCGTACAGGGTGAGCGCCAGTTCGCAAGAGACAACAAGACACTCGGCCAGTTCAGACTTGACGGAATCCTTCCGGCAAGGAGAGGCGTTCCGCAGATCGAGGTCACATTTGATATCGACGCCAACGGCATCGTCAATGTATCCGCAAAGGATCTGGGAACAGGCAAGGAGCAACATATCACGATCACATCCGGCTCCAACATGAGCGATGCGGATATAGAGAAGGCAGTCAAGGAAGCCGCTGAGTATGAGGCTTCCGATAAGAAGAGGAAGGAAAACATCGATGAGTACAATGATGCTCAGGCGATGGTAGCATCCTTTGAGAAGTCTCTTGAGGAGGTCGGCGACAAGGTCGGCGCTACCGAGAAGGCTGCTGCTGAGGCAGATCTTTCGGCGCTGAAGGCAGCTATCGAGAGAGCACCGATAGATCAGATCACAGACGATCAGATCGCGGATATAAAGGCGGCCAAGGAGAAGCTGATGAATACCATGCAGCCGATAGCTCAGAAGGTTTACGAGCAGGCACAGGCTGCTTCGGGCGCACAGGGCGGCGCTCAGGCCGGACCGGCTCCGGAGTCCTCGGACAACGGCGCCAATGACGGATATGTAGACGGAGATTTCAAGGAGGTCTGATAGTTTCTGATGGCAGACACTAAGAGAGATTATTATGAGGTTCTCGGCGTCCCGAAGGACGCCGATGAGGCCGCAATAAAAAAAGCATACAGAGCGCTTGCCAAGAAGTATCACCCGGATGCGAATCCGGGTGATAAGACCGCCGAGGAAAAGTTTAAGGAGGCCAGTGAGGCCTATGCCGTGCTGTCGGATTCGGAGAAGCGCGCCAGATACGATCAGATGGGCATGGCAGCATTTGAGCAGGGCGGCGGAGGCGGCTTCAACTACGATGCCGCGGACTTCTCAGACATGTTCGGCGACATATTCGGCGACTTTTTCGGCGGCGGATTTTCAAGGGCTTCAAACAGAAGCTACAATGGGCCGATGAAGGGAGCCAATACGAGAACATCTGTGAGGCTGTCCTTTGAAGAGGCGATATTCGGCTGCAAGAAGGAGATCACGGTCAACTACAAGGAGGAGTGCCCCACATGCCACGGCTCGGGTTGCGCTCCGGGAAGCTCACCAGTTACCTGTACGAAGTGCGGCGGCAAGGGACGCATCGTATATACAACGAACAGCATATTCGGCACTATGCAGAATGTCTCGGACTGTCCTGACTGCGGCGGCAAGGGAACCGTGATAAAGGACAGATGCAAGGACTGCGGAGGCGCCGGATATAAGACAGTCAGAAAGACCTTCGAGGTTACCATACCGGCGGGCATAGACAACGGACTTTCCATCCGACTGGAAGGCAAGGGAGAGCCGGGCGCAAACGGCGGCTCCAGAGGAGATCTGCTGGTAGAGGCGGTTGTCTCACAGCATCCTATATTCAAGCGTCAGGATACCAATATCTACTCTACGGTTCCGATATCGTTTGCTACAGCGGCTCTGGGCGGAACCATCCGGGTGAAGACGGTGGACGGGGAGGTTGAGTACAATGTCAAGGCAGGAACGCAGACAGACACCAGAATCCGTCTCAGAGGGAAGGGTGTTCCGAACCTCAGAAATCCGAAGCAGAGAGGCGATCATCTCATGACGCTGGTTGTGGAGGTTCCGACTACTCTCAACAGAGAGCAAAAGGAAGCCCTCAAGGCATTTGATGCGGCGATGAAAAAGTAAATGACGGCCGGTGCCCGACAAATCGAAGGGGCGGTCTTCATGATAGAATATGTACCAACTCACACAAAACAGACTGCACCGGCAAAGCACAATCTTTGCCGGTGCAGTCTGTTTTACGCGAAAGCTGATTTTAACTGATTATTGTATGATATGCCTGCGAAATGTGGTATGATACCCTGAAAGCAAGACAGTATGAGCAAGGAGCACGAGCATGAAACTTGTAACAGTAAGAGAGATCTATCAGGATACTCAGAAGTATCTGAACACAGAGGTCACGATCGGCGGATGGGTCCGTTCCAACAGAGATTCCAAGGCATTCGGATTCCTCACGATCAGCGACGGAACCAGCTTTAATCAGATCCAGGCGGTATATCACGATACCATGGAGAATTTCGCTCAGATTGCAAAGGTCAATATAGGAGCGGCTCTTATCGTCAAGGGAATGCTTGTTCCCACTCCGCAGGCGCAGCAGCCATTCGAGATCCAGGTGAGCGAGGTCAGCATAGAGGGCGCTTCAAGCCCGGACTATCCTCTGCAGAAGAAGCGCCATACCATGGAATATCTGAGAACCGTGCCGCATCTTCGTGCCAGAACCAATACCTTCCAGGCAGTGTTCAGAGTCAGATCGCTGGCTGCATTTGCCATCCACAAGTTCTTTCAGGAGAGAGGCTTCGTATATGTTCATACGCCTATCATCACCGGAAGCGATTGCGAGGGAGCCGGGGAGATGTTCCAGGTTACAACTCTTGACATGAATGATGTACCGAGAAACGAGGACGGAACTGTCGACTACAGCAAGGATTTCTTCGGAAAGCCGGTAAATCTGACTGTAAGCGGTCAGCTCAATGTAGAGACATACTGTATGGCATTCAGAAATGTATATACATTCGGACCCACATTCCGTGCGGAGAATTCCAACACAACCCGCCATGCGGCCGAATTCTGGATGATAGAGCCGGAGATAGCATTTGCAGACCTCGAGGACAACATGGAGATCGCCGAGGACATGCTCAAATACATCATCAGATATGTTCTGGAAAATGCACCTGATGAGATGAATTTCTTCAATCAGTATGTGGACAAGGGTCTCATCGAGAGACTGACGCATGTCATGAACTCCGATTTCGGACGCGTCACATATACAGAAGCCGTGGAGATACTTGAAAAGCACAATGACGAGTTTGACTATAAGGTATTCTGGGGATGCGATCTGCAGACAGAGCATGAGAGATACCTTACGGAGAAGGTATTCAAGAAGCCGATATTTGTCACACATTACCCGAAGGAGATCAAGGCCTTTTATATGAAGCTGGATCCGGACGGCAAGACAGTGGCAGCTATGGACTGCCTTGTTCCCGGAATCGGCGAGATCATCGGAGGAAGCCAGAGAGAGGACAACTACGATATACTGCTTCAGCGCATGAAGGAATGCGGCCTGACAGAAGAGGGATACGAGTTCTATCTGGATCTGAGAAAGTATGGAAGCAACAGACATTCCGGGTACGGACTTGGCTTTGAACGCTGCATCATGTATCTGACAGGCATCGGCAATATCCGCGATGTGCTTCCGTTCCCGAGAACCGTAGGCAACTGCGAGCTGTAAAGAAAAACTGTAACCGAGGTCCGGGGCAACCCGGACCTTTTATAAGCCGCGAATGTCTGACGGGGCGGCAGACACCGACTTTTTTGAATAAAATCAAGAGGACAGCAGCATGCGAGTGATCCACACATCAGATATATGCTACGGCATGACTCCCGATCGGGGCAGAGCCTGGAGTAAAGAACGTGCAGAGGCTATAGAGAGCACGCTGCCCGGGATAGTCAGAGCCTGCAGGGACAGATCCGCCGATGTTCTGCTCATCACGGGCAATCTTTTCAGCGGAAGACCCACGGAGCAGGATTGCCGCCGGGTCAATGAGATATTTGCATCTATACCGCAGGTTCAGGTGGCTGTGATAACAGGCGATGAGGATGAGGTGAAGGTCAACTCACCGGTCGGCACATTTGAATGGGCGGAAAATGTCAGCTACTGGACGGATTCCACACCGGCCATGTACGAGGACGGGGGCATCAGGATACTTCTGGCCTGGGGTCAGCTGCCCAAGGATCGCAGCGGCTATACATATGTTGCCATGGGCGGAAGAACAGGTCATGAGGCGGCTGCAGACGGCAGCTGGGCATATGCGGGAAGCCCGCAGCCACTGTCTTTCGAGGATACCGGCGAGCATGGCTACTATGTTGTGGATATCGATGAGATGCGATGCAGGGTGACATCGCTTACATTTGTCCCGTATGCTGATGTGCATTACATAAACTTCACCATAGGTGTGACGCCGGCATCAACCTGCGGCGAGGTCACGGCCAATCTGGAATATGCCATAAAGACCCGGGGTGAGCAGAATATATACTCCATCAAGCTCAAGGGCATGCGGGATCCGGGATGCGTCTTTGATCTGGAGCATCTGAAGGACAGATACAGGATATATGCCATCACGGATGAGACGGAGCCCAGATATGATTTCGGGCAGCTCTATGCGCAGCATCCGTCTGATATGATCGGGCTGTTCATTCATGAGCTGAACACTCCGGATAAAAGTGATGTGCAGAAAAAGGCGCTGTATTATGGGGTAAATGCACTCCTTGCGACAAGGGAGGCGTGAGATGAAGCTGATAGACATCAGGATAGACGGATTCGGAAAGCTGACCGGTCGCGAGTTTGCGTTTGACGAAGGTCTCACCGTAATATTCGGACTGAACGAGCAGGGAAAGTCCACCCTGTATACATGTATCAAGGCCGTGCTCTACGGGATGAAAAGAGGAAGAGGCCGGGAAGCGGCAAGCGATGCATGGTCGCGCTTTAAACCGTGGGACGGTTCGCCGTACCGTGCGGCTCTGCGAGTCGAATATCAGGGGATCATCTACAGGTTGGAAAGGGATTTTGACAGAAATCCGACAGGCATCATGATCACTGACGATGCATCAGGGGTCGCCATGCCTGACGCAGAGATACTTTTGGACAGTATGCTCTCGGGCATGAGTGAGACCGCATTTGAAAATACCATTGCCATAGGGCAGCTTGGAGCGGGAGGCTTCGCACCACACGCTTCCGCAGGCTCATCGGAATCGGAGAGCGGCTCCCGACGCGCGATAGAGGAGTTCAAGAGATACATACGCAGTCTGAACTCTACCGGCGACAGGACATTGTCTGCGGATCGCGCCATAGAGCATCTGAAAAGACAAAAGCGCGAGCTTGAACAGTCGCTGGTTCCGGAGGCAGCAAAGGAATATGTGAACAACATATCAGAGATCAGGTCGCTGGAGAAGACTCTGGAGGATCCGAAATACACGGATCACACGCAGGAAATCAGGCAGTCCATAGGGGAGAACCGCAATGAATTCGGAGAGGTGCCGTTCAGCGGGAAAGCGGATCTGAAGTTTTACAGAGACGGACTCTGCGCTGTTTATGAGAAACTCCGGCGAAGCACCGCGGCACTCGAGGACAGGCGTATGACCGGGTACAGGAAGAAGGCGGTGACGCTCTGCATACTCGGAGCGGTGCTTACACTGGCAGGTATACTTCTGATGCGGACTCCCGCAGCCTCCGCAAACGAGCTGAATATATTCGGCGTGGGACCGGTCGCTGTTTTCTACAGCAGTGCGCCGGGCATATGGGGATATATTCCAAAGCTGCTGGCTGTGGCCGGAGCAGCGATGCTTGCGGCGGGAGTATGGCGCTTCGCCTCCGGAAATGCAGCTCAGAAGGCTGCAAGGGCTCAGCAGGCCGAGGACCGGGATATGGTGCTTCAATATACAAAGAGGCTGGGCATAGAAAAGACGGACGAGGACAGCTTTGCGGACATCATAAGGCGTCTGGACGGATTTTCGCGGGCACTTGAGCTTGCTGATGATGAGGCAAAGCAGAAGCAGTCGCTGCAGGAGCTGAATGAGCTGACAAAAAGGCTTCGTGATACCAAGGAGAACAATGCTGCCGTGCATGCGCAGATAGCCATGAATGAGGCGGTAAACGAGGAGATCAGCGCGGTGGAGCTGGCTATAGATACTATGGAGCAGCTGACCGCTCAGATGCAGAAATCATTTGCCGTATTCCTGAACAAGGATGCCTCTGACTATATAGTCGGGCTGACCGGCGGGGCATACGATTCTATGTATATCGATGAGGATATGAATATCTTCATGAATGCCGATGGCCAGATGATCCCGATAGAGCAGCTCAGCACAGGGGCAAGAGATCAGATATATCTGGCTATAAGGCTGGCGATGGCACGCGTGATAGACAGAGGAGACGAAAGGCTTCCGCTTATATTTGACGACAGCTTCGTAAACTATGACAAGGATCGGCTGAGAGCTGCTCTCGGGTGGCTGGCGCAGGAATACACAGGACAGCTGATACTGTTCACCTGCCACGACCGGGAGGAGCGCATATTGGAGGAGATGGGCGCAAGGTACACGGCACTTAGAATATGATCAAGACGAGATATCATTTTGTATGAATAAACGCTCCGAAGGCTGTTTCGATGGCCTGCGGGGCGTTTGTGATATAAGGATGGTTCGGGTGTCAAAACAGGTATGGTAAGAATAATGGATATACCATATAATTATCATAGAGAGATAATAAACAGACAAATATGGCGCGAAACGAACAAAATTATGCATAAACAGACAAAAATGGCGTGAAATCATGAATAATCAAAAAAACTATAAAGAATATCTTGAGTTGCTAGGCCGGCGGATAAAGCTGTACAGGATCATGAAGGAGATGTCCCAACAGGACCTTGAGGTCGAAACCGGTGTATCTAAGAGAAGCATATCCAGACTGGAGCAGGGACAATCGGTACAATTGGAGACCTTGTTTAAAATACTGCTGGCACTGGATCTGGGAGAGAATATCGAAGCTCTGGTGCCGGATCAAGCTGCCAGACCGAGCTATTATCTGAAAAAATCTGACAGTATGCCCTGCCGCGTGAGAAAAAAGCCGAAGAAGCGCGATTTCAAGTGGGGGGATGAGAGATGAATGACACAGCTGAGGTTTACCTGTGGGGAACGAGAATAGGCATCATTCATCAGGACAGCGCACGACCGTATGCCTCATTTGAATATGACAGGGACTTTCTGACAAGCGGCATCGAGGTAGCACCGTTGCGAATGCCGCTTTCGGGGAATGTATACGAATTCCCGTCGCTTGCCGGAGAGCCGTTTTACGGGATGCCGGGGCTTGTGGCAGATTCCCTGCCGGACAGATTCGGCAATGCAGTCATAGAGCAGTGGCTGAGCTCACTCGGCCGATCGCTCTCGGATTTCAATGCAATCGATCGGCTATGCTGCACCGGCAAGCGCGGTATGGGCGCGCTCGAATATGTGCCGGCGAGCGGCGACATAAAAGATATAGACGAAGATATCAATATTCGGGAGATGGTCAGGTTTGCGTCGGACATATTGACCGATCGGGAGAGAATATCTTTGAAAGCGAGCGATAACCTGACCTACGCACAGCTGATACAGGTGGGAAGCTCAGCGGGAGGAGCCAGAGCGAAGGCAGTTATTGCATGGAATGAAGCGACTAATGAGATCAGATCAGGGCAGACACAGCTGGGAGCGGGATATGATTACTGGCTGATAAAATTTGACAATGTTTCCAAAAACGGCGATCACGGGCTGGAGGACAAGCCGGAGTACACTCTGGTAGAGTATGCCTACTATCTGATGGCGAAAGCGGCCGGGATAAATATGAGCGAGTGCCGGTTATATCACTCGGATGCAGACCATCATTTCATGACAAAGCGATTCGATCGTGTGAACGGCGGGAAGCTGCATATGCAGTCTCTTGGGGCAATGACGCACATCAGCTATCAACAGCCGGGAGCGTGCAGCTATGAGCTGGCGACTGCATACATGAGGAAAATCGGGCTTTCATATAAGGAAATCGAGCAGTTCTACCGCAGGATGGTATTTAACTGTCTGGCGGTCAATCAGGACGATCATGTCAAAAA
>CAVIJY010000013.1:0-34150 GCA_963643215.1 Lachnospiraceae bacterium
AAACGACCAAGGGGCACATCTGATTTTTCTCAACTGACAATTCGTGGACGCTATCGAAACATACGAAAAGTCACCTTTACAGCCCCGTGTATGCTATACTTGGTTACAGTGTCAAAACTCCATCTCCCACGGCATGCTGCGACGCGCAGCTAGTCCCTTTAGGGACATGTCGGTGGGAGATGGAGTTTATGACACGCCCTTCAATGAGGATGAAGTAGGGCGAAAGCCCCACGAGAATCCGAATTGAAACAGGATTGTGGGAGTGCGAAGTACGAAACAATCCGTGTAACCAGAGGTTCGGGTGCACCCGAACCATACTTTGAGCGTATGACAAGGCTGCTTTTAACAGGAGGGAGACAGTGATGAAATATCGTACAGAGCATGATTCCATGGGAGAGGTGAAAGTCCCTGCGGACAGATACTGGGGCGCTCAGACACAAAGAAGCAAGGACAATTTCAAGATCGGAGTCGGTATAGAAACCATGCCGTCGGAGATAGTACGCGCCTTTGGAATCATGAAAAAGGCAGCTGCCATTGCCAACAACAGATTAAGACCGGAGAAGATGACGGATGAAAAGCTCAAGGCCATAAGTCAGGCGGCTGATGAGGTGAGAGACGGAAAGCTGATGGATGATTTTCCGCTTGTTGTATGGCAGACAGGGTCTGGGACGCAGTTCAATATGAATGCCAACGAGGTCATTGCAAACCGGGCCAGTGAGATATTGGAGCAGTCACATAAAAAGGCAGAGAATAAGACGGGAGGCAGAAAGACCAAGGCATGTGATGATACAAAGGCTGATGATATGCCGATAAGGCTGCATCCCAATGATGATGTAAACATGTCGCAATCCTCCAACGATACCTTTCCTACGGCCATGCATATAGCAGCGGTTATCGCGCTTGAGGACAGGCTCATCCCGGCTGTTGATGAGCTTATAGCTACATTCAGGCGGCTCGAGAGAGAGAACCGGGGCGTAGTGAAGTCAGGACGCACGCATCTGCAGGATGCGGTTCCGATAGCATTTTCGCAGGAGATATCAGGATGGAGGAGCAGCCTTGAGCGGGATAAAAAGATGATACTGTCAGCCGTCCCGTACCTGAAGGAGCTGGCGCTCGGAGGCACTGCGGTCGGTACCGGGCTCAATGCGCCTGCCGGTTTTGACACGGCTGTAGCGGAGGCGGTATCAGAGCTGACGGGCAAGAACTTTAAAACGGCATCAAATAAATTCCACGCTCTGACAAGCAAGGATGAGATCGTGTTCGCTCACGGAGCTGTAAAGGCACTGGCAGCGGATATGATGAAGATAGCAAATGATGTGCGGTGGCTGGCGAGCGGACCGAGGAACGGTCTGGGAGAGATACATATCCCGGAAAATGAGCCGGGCTCATCCATCATGCCGGGAAAGGTCAATCCGACGCAGTGCGAGCAGGCAACCATGGTTGCGGTGCAGGTCATGGGCAATGACGCCGCGATAGGATTTGCCGCATCTCAGGGCAACTTCGAGCTGAATGTATTCATGCCTGTCATCATCTACAATTTCCTTCAGTCTGTGAGGCTGCTCAGCGAATCAATCATCTCCTTTGATATTCACTGCGCATCAGGGATCACGGCAAATCGCGAGAAGATGGCTGAGGATCTTCACAGATCGCTGATGCTGGTTACGGCACTCAATCCGTATATCGGCTATGAAAATGCAGCAAAGACAGCAAAGAAGGCATATAAGGAAAATATCTCGCTGAAGGAGGCCTGTGTCGCGCTCGGATTCATGAGCGAGCAGGGCTTCGATGAGGTCTTCAAGCCTGAACAGATGGTATAACCGGATGGCTACAATCGGTATATTGGCGCATGTAGATGCCGGCAAGACAACATTATCCGAGAATATCCTGTACAAATGCGGTGTCATATCCGACATGGGTCGAGTTGACCGCGGCGATACCGTGCTGGATACTGACCCGGTCGAAAGAGCGCGCGGCATCACTATATATGTGGGCTGCGCCCATTTTGATATAGGAAACAGGAGGTTCACTCTTCTGGACACTCCGGGACATACGGATTTTTCTGCGGAGACGGAGCGCACGCTGAGTGTGCTTGACTATGCGATTCTGGTAGTAAGCGGCGCAGAGGGAGTGCAGGGTCATACGGGTACGCTTTTTAAGCTTCTCGAGAGATATCAGGTGCCCGTATTCATATTTGTAAACAAGATGGATCGGAGCACCAGAGATTCAATGGATATCATGGCGGAGCTGACAGAGGAGCTGGCAGCGGAATGCGTAGAGTTCTCGCCGGATTTTAATATAGAGGACGCTGCGGCATGCGATGAAATACTGATGGAGAGATATCTGAGCACTTCACAGCTCACGGACGGGGAGATAGCAGCGGCCGTAGGGCGCAGGAGGCTCTTTCCCGTGTATTTCGGGAGTGCGCTGCACGGCGACGGCATCGATGAGCTCATGGACGGACTGAGGCGCTTTACCCAGGAGCCGCGGTATCCTGCAGACTTTTGTGCAAGGGTTTATAAGATAACTCACGACGACAGGCATGCAGCCATGACTCACATGAAGATACTCGGCGGAAGGCTGGCGATACGGGATCGCGTGGGAGATGATAAGGTAACCCGCATACGAATCTACGACGGTGAGCGGTATACCGAGGTGACCGAAGCGGGTGCAGGCGAGTGCGTGACGGTGACGGGGCTGGAATCACTCAAGGCCGGGCAGGGCATAAACTGTGAGGACGCGCCGGTGCCGGTTCTCGAGCCGGTCATGACATACAGGCTGGAGCCTGTACAGGATATCCAGCCTGTGCAGATGATGTCATACCTGAAGGAGCTTCAGTCCGAGATGCCCGAGCTTGCTGTAGAGTGGATCGAGCAGCATCGTGAGATACTGGTTCGTGTCATGGGACTGATCCAGCTTGAAGTCCTGACAGCAGTCATAAAAGCGCGGTTTGATGTGGATGTGACATGGGGCGCAGGAACGATAGTATACAAGGAGACCATAGCGAATGCCGCAGAGGGGGTCGGGCATTTTGAACCGTTGCGACACTACGCAGAGGTGCATCTGCTTCTTGAACCGGGTGAAAGGGGAAGCGGAATCATATGCGGCTCTGATGTGAGCACGGACGATCTTGCGCTGAACTGGCAGCGACTGATATTGACACATATCATGGAAAAGCGCCACGCGGGAGTGCTGACAGGAGCGGAGCTCACGGATGTGAAAATCACACTCAAGGCCGGCAGAGCACATCAGAAGCACACGGAGGGAGGCGACTTCAGGCAGGCTGTTTACAGGGCTGTGCGGCAGGGACTGATGCAGGCTGAGAGCATATTGCTGGAGCCATATTATGATTTTGAGATACATGTTCCGACAGAGAATCTCGGAAGAGCCATGACAGATATAGACGGCATGTCTGGTCATTGCGACGCTCCGCGTACACTCGGAGATGAGTCCGTGCTGACGGGATACGGCCCGGTATCTGAGCTGTGGGACTATCATAAGGACATCATAGCCTATACAAGAGGCCGAGGGACGATGACCTGCAGCATGCACGGATATGATATCTGTCATGATGCGCAGGCGGTGATTGAGCGCTTCGGATATGATCCGGAGCTGGACATACAGAACCCTACGGGATCCGTCTTCTGCGCGCACGGCTCCGGTTTTTATGTGCCGTGGTATGATGTGCCGCAGTACATGCATGTGGAGAGTATATTCTCACATGACAGGGATGATACCGGCATTCCTGTGAGTGCAGTAAGAACTGCGAGAGTTGATGAATGGATAGATCCTCAGGAGGTTGACAGGATACTCAGGCAGGCCACTCATGCAAATGCCCGGGAAAAAGGCAGACCGGCCGCAAAGAGAACCGTAAGCGCTCCGGTCAGGGCGGCTGCATATAAGCCGGCGGTGATAAAGCCTCAGTACCTGCTGGTTGACGGCTACAATATCATATTCGCGTGGGATGAACTTCGCGATATGGCGCAGGAAAATATAGACGGCGCCAGACAGATGCTTTGCGATATCGTAAGCAACTACGCGGGATACAAAGGGATCGAGACGGCAGTGGTTTTTGATGCATACCGTCTGCAGAATCACAAAACGGAGATGCTCGATTATTACAATATAAAAGCGGTCTATACCGCAACGGCACAGACCGCAGATCATTATATAGAGCGCTTCACCAATGAAAACGCCTCAAGATATGATATCACCGTAGCCACATCTGACGGAATAGAGCAGATAATCATCCGCAGTCAAGGGTGCAGACTGCTTTCAGCGACCGCATTCAGACATGAGATAGATGTGGTCAACGAGGAGATACGGGATGCTTTGAAACACTGAATCCGCCTCACAGGAGCATGCGGCCCGGAGGCGGATTTACTAAAGCTTTTCGAAGAGAATGAAATAATTATTGGTTCGGGTGCACCCGAACCTCCGGTTACTCGGATTGTTTCGTGCTTCGCACTCCCACACTGTAACCATTATTTTCTGCTCAGAAGACGGCAGAGAGACTCTGTATCCTCCTTGCTTGTAGCCCAGCTTGTGGCAAAACGGATGATGGTATGAGAGTCGTCATATCGCTCCATATATCCGTAATTTACATGTCTGCCAAGCTCTTTAAGTGCTTCATTGTCCATCACGCAAAACACCTGATTAGAGGGAGAGTCAAAGCAGAGCCGGTACCCGTTCTCAGCAAGAGTACGGCGGATGCTGTCGGCAGCCTCTATGGCGGTGCGACCTATGCTGTCATAGAGATTGTCTGTAAAGAGAGTGTCAAACTGAACACCGAGGAGCCTGCCCTTTGCGAGCAGAGCGCCGTGCTGCTTTATGATGGTGAAAAAATGCGGGATGAGACCAGGCTGCGGGATGACGACAGCCTCGCCGAACAGTGTGCCGCACTTTGTTCCGCCTATGTAGAAAATATCACACAGGGATGCGATATCTGCAAGCGTGAGATCACTCTGAGGACATGCCAGCGCGTAGGCAAGGCGCGCGCCGTCCATGTAGAGCGGGATATGGTTAGCCCGGCATACATCACTGATCTCCTTCAGCTCAGAGTATGAATAAAGTGTTCCGTATTCCGTGGGATGAGAGATATATACCATGCCCGGCATGACGGTATGATCGCAGGTGAGATCAGCGTGATATACTTCAAGGTATTTGCTGATCTGTGAGGCACAGATCTTTCCGTTCTTATGGGGAAGAGTCAGAACCTTGTGACCGCCGAACTCGATGGCACCGGCCTCATGGGTATAGATATGCCCTGATGAAGCAGATATAACACCCTGATAGCTTTTAAGAAGTGCGTCGATTACGGTGGCATTGGTTTGTGTTCCGCCTACAAGAAAGAAGACATCGGCATCCGGCGCGGAGCATGCATGCCGGATCTTTTCCTTGGCAGATGCCGTATATTCGTCCAGGCCGTATCCGACCGTCTGTTCCATATTCGTCTCGGCAAGGCGCTTTAGAATCTGCGGGTGTGCTCCCTCCATATAGTCGCTGGTGAAGCATAGCTTTTCTTCCATGATATTACCTCCTTCAGATAACAGATATATTGGTTCGGGTGCACCCGAACCTCCGGTTACTCGGATTGTTTCGTGCTTCGCACTCCCACAATCCGGTCTCAATTTGGATTTTCGTGGGGCTTTTGCCTCACTTCATCCTTATTGACACTGTAACCATATATTGACACGCCAACTCCGTCATTATAAAATACACATGTTCTTAAAGCAATCATCCCAATCTTTTAATATGTATCAGGGCATATCAAGGATAAGCTGCTTACAGGCAGTCTTTGTTTTTTGTGTTCGTAAGCTTCAAAAACCGTGACACAGATCACTTTCCCAGAATACAGCATTTGATAACAGTGACTATGGATCTTTTTGATTACATGAGAGAAAAAAACATGCAGAAGGATGCGCCGCTTGCGTCCCGTCTGCGCCCGTCATCTCTGGATGAGATAGTTGGACAGAGGCATATCATAGGCAAGGATAAGCTTCTGTACAGAGCCATCCGCGCGGACAAGCTAAGTTCTGTGATCTTTTACGGACCTCCGGGAACCGGCAAGACAACGATAGCGAAGGTCATAGCCAATACCACAAGCGCGGAGTTCTGTCAGATCAATGCTACCATATCGGGCAAGAAGGACATGGAGGATGTGGTTGCCGCGGCAAAGCAGAACATGTCCATGTACGGAAAAAAGACGGTGCTGTTCATCGATGAGATACACCGGTTTAACAAGGCACAGCAGGATTATCTGCTGCCGTATGTAGAGGACGGGACTCTCATACTTGTGGGCGCTACTACCGAGAATCCGTACTTTGAGGTGAACTCGGCGCTTTTGAGCCGCTCCACGGTATTTGAGCTCAAACCGCTTTCTGTTGAGGACATACGGATACTGATAGACCGGGCTGTAAATGACAGGACCAAGGGCATGGGCGACTACAATGTCGTCATGGATGATGATGCGGCGAACTTTCTGGCGGACGCTGCCAACGGAGATGCAAGAAGCGCGATAAATGCCGTAGAGCTCGGCGTGCTTACAACGCCGGTTTCCAGTGACGGAAGGATACATTTTACCATAGAGGTGGCGGCGGAGTGCATACAGAAGCGCCAGCTTCGATATGACAGGGACGGGAACAATCATTATGATACCATCTCTGCGTTTATCAAAAGCATGAGGGGCTCCGATCCGGATGCCGCGGTTTACTATCTTGCCAGGATGCTGTACGCAGGAGAGGATGTAAAGTTTATAGCCAGAAGGATCATGATATGCGCATGTGAGGATGTGGGCAATGCAGATCCGATGGCGATAGTAGTAGCCTCAAGCTGTGCTCAGGCGGTAGAGCGTGTGGGCATGCCGGAATCCCAGATAATACTGGCGCATGCTGCGATATATGTTGCGACAGCGCCAAAGAGCAATGCCATAGTAAATGCGATATATGCCGCCAATTCATGCGTAGAGAAGACACCCACGGAGACGGAGCCGGCATATCTGCGCGACTATCACTATGAAGAGGGCAATCATCTGGCAAGGATGGAAGGCTATAAGTATGCACATGATTATCCGAATCATTATGTAAAGCAGCAGTATCTGCCTGACGGGGTAGCAGACAGGGTATTTTATGTGCCGTCGGATCAGGGATATGAAAAGAAGATAACAGAACATATGGACTTTCTGAAGCGTTCGGCGGAGGCTGCAGAAAGAAATGAAGGTATAGATAAGGAGTAAGGCATGAGAGAAAAATTGGAGACACTGTCGCTGGTCCAGCTGAAGGATCTTGCCAAAGCGGAGGGGTTCAAGGGGATCAGCGGCATGAAGAAGGCGGATCTCGTCGAGCTCCTTGCCAGCCATGCGGAAAAAAAGGACGAGCACAAAGAGACTCAGAAGGATGAGACGGCCGACAGAAAGGCTGCGCAGAGCGAGTCAGGCATGCGTGAGAGCGAGAGCAGGGCAGAACAGCCGGGCGGGCGTGAGAGCGAGAGCAGGACAAAGCAGTCGGGCAGGCGTGAGAGCGCGGGAAGTACGGAGCAGCCGGGAAGACAGGAAGACCGGCAGGGGAACAGGTCGGAAAGCAAACAGGAAAGCAAGCCGGATAATCGACAGGATAATAAAACAGATAACCGGCAGAACAACAGGCAGGAAAACAGGAACCGGCAGGAGAGGCAAAGGGGGCAGGCCGTCAGAAACGGCAGAGTTCAGGGTTCCTCCAGAGACGGTCAGAATATTCGCCAGAATCCCCAGACAAATCAGCCGAGACAGAAAGTGGCAGATACAGAGGTTATAAAGGCAAGCGAGCTTGATTCGGGAGAGACCGCATCCGGCATACTGGAGATAATGCAGGATGGATTCGGCTTTATAAGAAGCGACAATTTTCTGCCGGGCGAGGAGGATGTGTATGTGGCTCCCTCGCAGATCAGAAAATTCGACCTGCGAACGGGAGATGTGATAACCGGATCCAAAAGAGTCCGCTCGGCAGCGGAGAAATTCGCCGCGCTTCTTTATGTGAAGTCCATAAACGGACAGCCTGCCGACAGCATGCCCAGGAGACGAAAGTTCGAGAATCTCACCCCCATATTTCCGAACAAAAGGATACATCTGGAGACGGCGCCCGACTCAGCGGTTGCCGTGAGAATCGTTGATATCATAAGCCCTATAGGAAAAGGGCAAAGAGGCATGATCGTATCACCGCCGAAGGCAGGAAAAACCACGCTTTTAAAGCAGATAGCCAAGGCTGTCAAAAAAAATGATCCTGATATGCATATCATCATATTGCTTATCGACGAGCGCCCGGAGGAAGTAACCGATATGAAGGAGGAGGTGGAGGGTCCCAGCGTTGAAGTTATTTATTCCACCTTTGATGAGCAGCCGGAGCAGCATAAGCGTGTGTCTGAGATGGTTATAGAAAGAGCAAAGAGGCTGGTAGAGCAGGGCAAGGATGTGATGATACTGCTTGATTCAATCACCAGACTTGCCCGTGCTTACAATCTTACGGTTACTCCAAGCGGAAGAACCCTCAGCGGAGGCCTTGATCCGGCTGCGCTGTATATGCCGAAGAGATTCTTCGGAGCAGCTAGAAATCTCAGAGAGGGCGGATCGCTTACTATACTTGCGACAGCGCTGATAGATACAGGAAGCCGTCTGGATGACATGGTATTCGAGGAGTTCAAGGGTACAGGCAATATGGAGCTTGTGCTCGATCGAAAGATGTCGGAGCGAAGACTCTTCCCGGCTATTGATATACTGAAAAGCGGCACCAGAAGAGATGATCTGCTGCTGAGCGTGCAGGAGCAGGATGCAACCAATATCATTCATAAGATGATAAGCACAAGTAAGCCGGAGGAGACGGCAGAGGTGATCATAGACCTCTTCGGCAAGACGCGTACAAACAGGGAGTTTATAGAAAGACTCAGAATGTATCGAAGATGATGTCTGCAGACGACTGCATACATGACACAGAGGATCCCGGGGCTGATGTATGAATCCATGCACCAGCCCCGGGATCTGTGCTGCTTAAAGGGGAGAGCGGTTTAGCCGCGTTCACGCCCCATGTAGATGATCTTTCCGGTTTGAGGATCTCTTTGATATTTCACAAACCATTCATTCCATGTCATCTCTGTCTCACGGGGATTGAAGTTATGCGCGCGCCTGAGTGATACGGTCTGGCGCAGCATGGGAACTTTATGCTCATCGATCCATATGTCATTGATGTAGCGGCCATTCTCATAGTGATACCGGTCGCCTGTATAATCCATATTGTAGCGGTCGCAGAAATATCTGCAGCGAAGATACCCGGTTCCGTGTACATCGGACAGATCGTAGTTGAACATATCATTTTCCCCTACCGTGCTCATGACAGGGATATCATATACTGTCACCGTATCTGAAGGCACGATATACTCATCGGGGCTGTCGTATGATTCACCCAGAGTAGATGCTCCCATGCTGGCGACCGCAGCGAACAGCTCCGGGAGGGCAAATGCACAATAAAGGGTCATCCTGCCGCCGTTGGACTGTCCGTTGGCATATATGCGTGAAGGATCTACAGGATAGCTGTCAATCATATGCTTTACAAGAAAGCGTACAAATGAGATGTCGTCTGCATTGCCATAGTTTTCAAGATTCCAGCTCATGCCGGGCACTTTGCCGGGCATGCGGGATTGCTCGAGAGTCCCCGAGGGCATGCAAACTATGAAGTTATGCCTGTCGGCCACCTTCCACCAGTCAGACTGACGGAAGGATACAAGGCCGCTCTGGTGTGTTCCGTGGAAATAGATGACCAGAGGGAGTTTTTCGCCGGCAGGATCGTAGTTTCGCGGTGTATAGACATACCACTCGCGGGCATAACCGTCTACTATATCGGTTTCGTATGTCAGATGCTTATATGTCTGAGGTGTCGGCGCGAGGGAAAGTGAGTTGGAATATGGACTTCCGGCACCGTTTCTGGAAAATGATGTCACAAAAGCATAAGCTGCCTGCGAAAGCTCCGGCAGCAGATAGCTGCCGCAATCCATCCGGGTATATCGGACAGTGCCGCACATGCGGTCGTAGGTCTCGACTGCTGTGCTGAAGGGATCCTGACGATATTCGACGGTGCCGTCAGCGAGAGTGACGGGATCGTCAAGGCAGTCATTGGCCTTTCTCCAGTAGCTGACAACTCGCATGGCGGAATCAGTAAAGCTTCGGGAGATAAGCCATACGGGGACAGGAGTTGAGCCGAGAGTCTCAGTGAGCACGCTGCGCCCGGCCTTATGACGCGTGCCGGATATATCCGTGAGCATCTGCTCATCAAAGCCCTCGCTGCCGTCTATGATCACGGCAGCTGCGCAGTAGATCGGATCGCTCATGATATATCGCTGCATACAGGCACCGCCGTCGCCGTAGCCGACCCAGCGCCAGTCAAAGGATCCGTACGGTGTATAGTAGCGCAGCCCGGTGTATGTTTTTTTGAAATATTCCGATTCCTCATCGGGCGTGCCCCATTGTCCGTGAGAGGGAAGAAATATCGTCAGAACAGCCTCATCCTTTTCCGCAATATCTATCCATCCGCTTTTTCTGAGAAAATCCACCGGGTCAGCGCCGCCGGGAAGCGCGAGATGACAGTGACGCGCGTCTCTTTTCGCATGAGTGGAGCAATATGTCAGATATGCTCTTTGCGTACCGTCCGAGAGGATCACGGATCCCTGCCAGAAACCTATATAGTACTGCTTTCTTTGATCGAGCCTGTCGATGATATAGCTCGGATGCTCGGGATACTGGTGTACCTCATAATCAATGTTGCTCATGACGCACCTCCTTGTATAAAAACATTTGTATGATGTCATTTATATTGTGCGCTTTGATGTATGAGGTGTGAATTGCTTTTTTTCTATGCCGGATTTGCATTTGGGTAATGCAACCGCCAAGGTCTTGAGCAAGCTCAGACTTTGGCTCATTGCTTCGCGTATAAAAAGAGCCGGGGCGATGCCCCGGCTCTGCCTGTATTTTGAAAGCTCTGATTACTTTCTCTTTCCTCCGAACATGATAACTTCCTCGACTGCTCCAGCCAGCTGCTCTTCGGGAGTGAAGCCGTAATGCTCATAGTTGTATTTGCGGATCTCATCGCTGATATCGCCGTATACACCCGGATAGATGGAGCCCGGTCCTCCCTGTGTGATGCAGGGAATGTAGAACTTGGTGCCGCACTCATTGATGAGCTTGTCGGTTGCCTTGTATGCATCCTCGGGAACAGAGCCCTCGAAGTCGCAGAACTTGTTGTCGATACCGCCCATGATGGTGAGCTTGGGTCCGTACTGCTTGAGCACCTCAGGAATATTGTTTGAATACATAGCACCCTGCCAGATATCGATGCCCATATCGATCATAGTGGGAACAAGGTTAGCGCAGTAGCTGTCGGAGTGATGCACGATAACCTGAACGCCGTGGTCATGCATATATCCGTATATTCTCTGATAGGGCTCAAGGAAGTAATCCTTGAACATCTCGGGGCGAAGGAAGGAGTTTGTCTCGCTGCCCCAGTCATCGTGATGAAGAACAGCATCGGGATGAAGCTTGTCGCAGATCTGCTTTACAAGCTCGAGCTCCCAGTCTGCAAGTGCATTGATGAGATCATGCATCTCATCCTCATATTCCATATAGTAAATAAGAGCGTTTGTGATCTCGCTGAGATAGTGGCTCTGCTCGAAGAGGCCGGGAGCGAACATAGCTGTTGCAAAAGCCTTGTCGCGATCAATCGCATCATATTTCTTCTTGAACATATCCCACTCTTCATCTGTAAAGTTCAGCTCAGGGAACTTTACATAGTCACGCCAGTGCTCGATATCCTGAATGACGATCTTGTCAGGTGTGTGAACAGGGAACGCTCCGGGAACATTGCTCGGATATGCGCGTGTGACACCCCATGCATTTACAACCTCAGGACCGCCCTTTGTGGGGTTCGGGTTATGAAGTGCAAACGGGCTTGACTGAAGTGAAAATGCTTCATACTGGTTTACCAGTCTGTCGGGGTTGCCGCCCTTGATGGTCTCCAGCAGGTTCTGTCTTGCTGTCAGCATAGAAAGCCTCCTCTTAACTTTATGTGTTGTTGTACTCGGACATACAGGTTGCCGCAGCTGACCCGGAAAGTTTGGCCCAGACCGGAACATTGCGTTGCACCTTGTCCACATTCCATGTAAATTATACTTGAAACACAAAATATTGTAAATTATTATCGCAATTTTGGTTACAGTGTCAAAACTCATCTACCACGACATGTTACGACGCGCAGTCCCTTTAGGGGCAATGTAGGTGGGAGATAGAGTCACGCTTCTCAATGAGGATGAAGCGGGTGAAAGCCCCACGGGAATCCGAATTGAGACCGGATTGTGAGAGTGCGAAGCACAAAACAATCCGAGTAACCGGAGGTTTGAGTGCACCCGAATCAATTGTGAACTATGAAAGACAACAGAGTATTTTATTCATATTGGCCGGAAAAGCCGCAAAATTGCCATCAAAAGGATGATAAAAAAACAGAATACGGCAAGTCTCTGATAGACGGAGACTCGCTTCGGGAGATGACCATACGGCTTATAGAGGCGGCGGGTCTAAGAGACAGGCTTGAAGGGAAATGGTCCGAGATATGCAGACGGCAGACTGATCCGGAAATGCATGCGGCGGCCGGCCGGAATCCGCTGATGACAGATGCTATGAAAATCGCGATAAAGCCGAATCTCGTAAGTCCGACTCCTGCAGAGCTTGGAGCCACCACGCATCCGGAGATAATCGCGGGGATCATAGAATATCTTCAGAGTCTCGGCTTTAGGAATATCACGATCATGGAGGGGTCATGGGTAGGAGATTCCACTCAGGACAGCTTTCATTACTGCGGATACGAGGATCTGGCAGAAAGATACGGCATAAGGCTTCTGGATACAAAGAAGGATGCTGCTCTTGCAGTAAGACCTGAGGGCTCTGAGCTGGAAATCAGAGTGTGCAGATGCGCTCTGGAGGCGGATTTTCTGATAAATGTACCTGTATTAAAGGGACATTGTCAGACACGGATGACATGTGCGCTGAAGAACATGAAGGGACTGATACCGGATTCGGAGAAGAGACATTTTCATGCTATGGGGCTTCACAGACCCATAGCGCTGCTGAACCGGATCATCAGTCAGGACTTTATAGTAGTAGATCATATCTGCGGAGATCCGGAGTTTGAGGACGGAGGCAATCCTCTGGTGCGCAATTGTGTCATGGCGGCCTATGATGCCGTGGCGGCTGATACGGCTGCATGTCAGGCGCTCGGGATAGATCCGGGGGATATCGAGTATCTGCGGCTTGCGGCGGATGCCGAGGGCGGATTTGAGCCATTGGAGAAGATCATCCTTGAGGGTATACCGATGGAGGATATCCCGGATACGCACAGGCTTCTGGATGTAAGATATATGATTGAGGAGGTGGAATCCTGCAGTGCGTGCTACAGCGTGCTCATAGGAGCAATGGACCGGCTGAAAAAAGAAAAGCTGCTTGACGGATTTGACGAGAGGATCGGCATCGGGCAGGGCTGCAGAGGCAAATGCGGCAGACTCGGCGTGGGAAGGTGCACGGAGGGATATGAGCTGAGTATCCCCGGGTGCCCGCCGGATGAGAATGACATATATGCGGCACTGAAGAAGTATCTGACAGCGAACGGCAAGGAGAATAAAAGGTAGGGACATGAAAAGACAGCAGAGCACTTATGTACTCTGCCGTCTCGATAAGGGTCGGTGAAATGCAGTATATTCTATTCTCTGCCGCAGAGTGCGATGCGGCTTTCACGGTATATTGCGTCGGTGAGCTTCTGCGGTGCTCTCATATTGATGATAACAATCGGCTTTTCATAGAATGAGGGCGCATACTTTGCGGCGATCTCTCTGGCGATAGCGGTGGCCTCCTCGTCGCTTATATTCTCGTCAACTGTCGGGAGATTGACACCGAACATCATCCTGTCACCGTAGTTCGAGATAAGATAGTCAGAGTCATTCATCGGCTGAGGCTGCCATATATCGTCGCCCTGATCGATCATAGCCTGAACCGCCCGCTGGTTCTTGCCGCAGGAGTGGTGGTTGAAGATCATTCCCTGAGAATGACAGTAGTCCGATATCTTTTTGATATGGGGACAAACCATCTCCTGAAGGGTTGACAGAGAGAAGAAGGGATCCCGCTGGGAGCCCCAGTCATCATGGAACATCACTGCGTCGACATGAAGCACTTCCTGATATTTCCTGATCATGGCTATATACATGTCGGCAAGCTTATCAAAGAGCTCATGTATGGCATCCTGCTGATCCTCATCAATGAGCGCTATGGCTGCATTTTCAAATTCCATGAATGATATAAGACGCTCAAACATACCGTTCTGGAATGTGATGCCGAGAAGAAGATCGGTGTCATTGAGTACGGCGTCATTTTTGAGATTGTCCCATGCCAGTGCATCAATATCGGGAAATTTGACAAAATCCTTCCAGTCATTGACATCCTCAAGGAGATCCTGGCCGGGGGTCTCCATAGAGCCGCCTACCATGGGGACAAATGTCCAGTTTATGCCGAAGAGATCGGGACCGCCCTTTTCCTCAGGCTTTTGCTCGGGTCCCATATCGCGGATCTCGGCTCTTGCTATATGATCCGGATTGGCTCTTGATTCCACATACATGGATTCCGATACCATCGGAAACCACAGAGCCTTTCCGTCCCGTGCTATTGCATGCTTGAAATTCTCCTTGGGAGATATGGGCTTTGCATATCTGGGCGTGCGGGGTGAACCGATTGAGGCGAAGCCGATATATTCGCCGATCTGTGTCATTTCCTTTTCGTTGAAGGGTACATTTGCCATATTCATTTCCTCCTCGTGAATGATGCAAATAGTAGATACCATAAGACTGGTTTTTGTGTCAGAATATCCGTGTCAGAGACTGCGGGGGATTGTTTTGCGCTTTGCAATTCTTCAATCCAAGCGGACACTGTAAATTAAACACAATAATATACTAACATTTACGATGAAAGCTGTAAATATTTAGACATGGTGCACAATGACTTTGGACTTCGACAAGTTTTGGACATATCAAAATCTAACAGACTAAAGATTAGCTCGGGTGCACCCGAAGCTCAGATTACTCGGATTCCCGTGGGGCTTTTGCCATACTTCATCCTCATTGAGAGGCATGTCGCGAGAGATGAGTTTTGACACTGTAACCAAGATTGATTCTGAAAGGAGACGGAAGATGATACGAACTTCTTTATGCTATATAGAGCACGAGGGAAGCTACCTGATGCTTTTGCGCAACAAAAAGGCATGCGATCCGAATGAGGGCAAGTGGATAGGGATCGGCGGAAAGTTTGAAGACGGAGAGTCGCCGGATGAGTGCATGCTGCGTGAGGTGAGAGAGGAGACGGGTATAGAGCTCAGAGAGTATCATTTCCACGGCATCATAGAGTTTCGCCCAGACAACTGGGAGGACGAGGATATGTATCTGTATACGGCGAAGCTGCCGTCGTCGCATAACATTCTGCCGGAGTGCAGTGAAGGTACACTGAGGTGGGTGGCGAAGGAGGATATCATGACGCTGAATCTGTGGGAGGGCGACAGGATATTTCTAAAGGAGCTGCTTGACGGAAAGCGACATATAAATATGCGGCTCGTATATCATGGGGATGATCTGGTGTGTGCAAGGGAAATCTGATACACCGGCAAGGCGCGTAAGGCCGACGCAGGGGATGTAAAGTTTGAAAGTAAATTCCAAACTTGATTGGCGATTCAAATACGAGCGTGTGCAAGCACCGCTCGTGCCTGAATCTGGAGGACAAAACATGAAAATGCGTATAGAATTTGCGGCAGGGTTAATGTAGAATGTTATGAGATTTATAAACATATACGAGGGAGATTATTATGGAATACACGATGGATAAGATCGTAGCCCTTGCAAAGTCCCGCGGTTTTGTATATCCGGGCTCGGAGATCTACGGCGGACTGGCCAATACATGGGATTACGGCAATCTCGGGGTTGAGCTGAAGAATAATGTCAAGAGGGCATGGTGGCAGAAGTTTATTCAGGAGGCACCGACCAATGTAGGCGTGGACTGCGCTATCCTGATGAACTCGCAGACCTGGGTCGCATCAGGCCATCTTGGAAGCTTCTCGGATCCGCTTATGGACTGCAAATGCTGCCACGAGCGTTTCAGAGCAGACAAGCTGATAGAGGACTTTACAAGTGAGAACGGTATCCAGCTTGAGAGCTCTGTAGACGGCTGGAGCCACGAGAAGATGCAGGATTTCATCAAAGAGCATAAGATCCCCTGCCCGTCCTGCGGAGCTCATGATTTCACGGATATACGCGAGTTCAACCTGATGTTCAAGACATTTCAGGGTGTAACGGAGGATGCGAAGAATGTTGTATATCTGCGTCCGGAAACCGCACAGGGCATATTTGTCAACTTTAAAAATGTTCAGAGAACATCACGCAAAAAGGTTCCGTTCGGCATCGGTCAGATAGGAAAGTCATTCCGCAATGAGATAACACCCGGAAACTTCACCTTCCGTACAAGGGAATTTGAGCAGATGGAGCTTGAGTTCTTCTGCAAGCCGGACACGGATCTTGAGTGGTTCGAGTACTGGAGAGGATACTGTGTCAACTGGCTTCAGAGCCTCGGAATCAAGCCGGAGCAGATGAGACTCAGGGATCATGACAAGGAGGAGCTGTCCTTCTACTCCAAGGCAACTACGGATATAGAGTTCCTCTTCCCGTTCGGATGGGGCGAGCTGTGGGGCATCGCAGACAGGACAAATTATGATCTGGGACGCCATATGGAGGTATCCGGAGAGGATCTCACATACTTTGATGATGAGACAAAGGAGAGATACATTCCCTATGTCATCGAGCCGTCACTGGGAGCTGATCGTGTGACGCTTGCATTCCTGTGCGCGGCATATGACGAAGAGGAGCTTGCGGACGGGGATGTGAGAACGGTATTCCGCTTCCATCCGGCGCTTGCGCCCGTCAAGGTGGCTGTGCTTCCGCTGTCGAAGAAGCTGAATGAGCAGTCCGAGAAAATCTATACGGAGCTGAGCAAATATTTCAACTGCGAGTTTGATGACAGAGGATCGATCGGAAAGAGATACCGTCGTCAGGACGAGATAGGAACACCGTACTGTATAACCGTTGATTTCGATACGGAAAATGACCATGCGGTCACTGTTCGTGACAGAGACTCCATGGAGCAGGTCAGAATACCGATAGAGGAGCTCAGAAATTACTTCCTGGATAAATTCACATTTTAAGCCCAAGCATTACATGAGGAGGAAAATGTATGTTTGAAGAGCTATATGCACCGCTGCCTGATCCGGAGAAATATCTTGAGAGGATAGGGCTGGCCGGAGCCAAAGTTGAGCCGACGGCAGAGTGGCTGGATCGCCTTGTTGTCGCACAGCTGTATCATATTCCGTTTGATGATCTGGATGTATTTGCCAGAGGAGAATGGCCAAGCCTGGCGGTAGAGGATCTGTTCAACAAGATTATCATCAATAAAAGAGGCGGATATTGCTATGAGCTGAACAGTCTGTTCAAGGCATTCCTGCTTTCACTGGGATATGATGCATATACGGTCATCGTGCATCTGATGGGAGGCCGGGATCAGGTCGGAATACCATCACATTGTGCCGTAGTGGTGCGTATAGACGGAAGAAAGTACTTCCTTGATGTGGGATTCGGAGGAAGAGTGCCAAACGGTGCAGTCGCATTTGACGGCGAGATTCATCATGGCTACAGAGTTGGTCTGCAGGATATGTATACGAGAGTGGATCTGGTCGAGGGAGCGGAAAGCACAAGAGTGATGCTTTTCAAGGACATGCCCGCACTGCCTGTGGAGCTGATGCCTCTGAACTATCATACATCACAGAATCCGACATCCATGTTTCGCCACAGGCCGATGCTGCAGCTTCGATATCCTGACGGAAGCGTAGCGCTCACCGGACGGGACTTTAAGTACCATAGAGGTGACGAGCGCATCGAGAAGCAGTTTGAAGGCGGAGAGAAGGAGCTGAAGGATCTGGCTCTGGAGTATTTCGGCATACCGGATGCACCGGTCAGGGAGCTCGAGGACTGATCCGGGATTTTTGCGGGATCACCGATGAATTCATCGGGCTTGATCCCTACCGAGTTATTTTTTATAATAGGCGCATCGATAGGTATGCGCCTATCCGGGGTTACCGGGCTAACATTTCACGGATGTTAGCCCTTTTTATTCCCCGGTGATATAGCTGCACGCAGCACAAGATTACAAAAATGTGGGACAAAAATCGAGATTGTACAGAAAAAGTACAAAGATTTTGTGGGATGAACTGTGGGATGGAAGTAAATATTACGCTACAGATGGTTTAAAATCGCGTTTTTTTTCGCAAGATGCAGATAACAGGACTTGAACCTGCACGGTTGCCCACCAGAACCTAAATCTGGCGCGTCTGCCAATTCCGCCATATCTGCAAAGATAAAATTGTCTGCCGGCAGCGGGACTTGAACCCGCACGACATCGCTGCCAATGGATTTTGAGTCCACCTCGTCTGCCATTCCGACATGCCGGCGCACATACCTGAAGATGATAGCATGTTCATCTTTTTATTGCAACAGTAATCGGCCAAACCGCAGCCTGGCATCAGCCAAACCACGGCCGGGTATCGGCCAAACCACGGCCGGGTATGGGTCAAACCGCGGCCTGGCTCTCCCGCATCAAAACTGCAGCGAAACCCTGATCGAACCAAAAAGAAGCGCAGGCATCGCCCGCCTCTGGCGCACAGCGACGAAGAGAGGGGCAACACCTGCAGCGTTACTTTTGATGAAGCTCAGATTTACTCAGGCCTTTCAGCTGATGGCGTCAGTCTCATTCCATCATCATCTCGGTGACAAGCTGACCATATTCGGCAGGATTTTCCAGCTCCATGCCGCTGATAAGCCTTGCATTGGCATAAAGCAGCTTGCTGTACCGCGCGAGACGATCCTTATCGGATTCATAAAGCTCCTTCAGCTTGGCTGCGATGGGATGATTCATATTGATATCCAGCACAAGCTGAGCTTTGAGGCTCTTGTCGGCGCCGGGCATGCTGTTGAGCGTTTTCTCCATTCCCACGGAAAGGGCTCCCTCTGAGGAGATGGCTGCCGGATGATCCTTGAGGGTATTGGTAAATCTTACTGCGGTGACCTTGCCGTCCAGATCCGTCTTGATGAGCTCCAGCATCTGGGCAGAGTCATCATTTTCCTTCTTCAGAGCCTCCTTCTCCTCGTCGGTGGCGATATCGAGGGTATCGGTGCAGACATTGGAGAATTCCTTCTCATCATATGTTCGAAGCATCTGGAGTGCGAACTCATCAACATCATCTGTCAGATACAGTACCTCCTGACCGTGACCGACGACAGCCTCAACCTGCGGAAGCAGGGCTATCTGATCCACGGTAGCACCTGATGCGTAGTAGATCTTCTTTTGAGACTCCGGCATTCTTGATACATATTCCTTGAGAGTGACCTCGGAGCCGTCAAAGGAGGACTTGAACATGATCAGATCCTGCAGGGTTTCCTTGTTCATGCCGTAGTTCTCGTAAACGCCGTACTTGAGCTGCACGCCGAAGGCCTTGAAGAACTTTTTGTAGGTTTCCCGGTCGCTCTCCAAAAGCTTTTTCAGCTCGGATACTATCTTTTTTTCTATGCCGTTGGCGATGCGCTTGAGCTGGCGGTCATGCTGCAGCGTCTCACGGGATATATTGAGAGAAAGATCGGCGCTGTCCACGAGTCCCTTGACAAAGCCGAAGTAGTCGGGAAGCAGATCCTTGCAGTGCTGCATGATCATGACACCGCTTGAATAAAGCTGAAGCCCTTTCTCATAGTCCTTTGTATAGTAATCATACGGAGCGTGAGAGGGTATGAACAAGAGCGCATCATACTCCGGTGTTCCCTCGGACTTCTGACGGATGACCTTGACGGGCTCCTCATAATCATAGAATTTCTCTCTGTAAAATGTGTTGTATTCCTCGGCTGTTACCTGAGAGGCGGGGCGCTTCCAGAGAGGAACCATGCTGTTGAGCGTTTCCTCCTCCTGGTAATCCTCATATTCCGGTTTGTCCTCGGGAGAGTCCTCCTTCTTTCTTGACTTTGTAACCATCATCTTGATCGGATAATGGATGTAGTCGCTGTATTTCTTCACGAGCTCGCGTATACGCCATTCATCAAGGAATTCGCTGTAGTTTTCCTCATCTGTATCCTCCTTGATGTGAAGGACTATGGTTGTGCCGTAATCGGACTTTTCGCACTTATCTATGGTATATCCGTCCACTCCCTCGGACTGCCAGCGATATGCTTCATCGCTTCCGTACGGACGGCTTTCTACAGTGATCATATCGCTTACCATGAAGGCGGAATAGAAGCCCACACCGAACTGGCCTATGATGTCTATGTTCTCCGGAGCCTCTTTTTTCTCTCCGTCCTTTTCGGCATCCGCAGGCTGATTTTTGAAGTCATAGGAGCCGCTTTTTGCGATGGTTCCGAGATTGTTCTCCAGCTCCTCCTTCGTCATTCCGCAGCCGTTGTCCTTGATAGTGATAGTACGGGACTCCTTGTCTGCGGTGAGCCATATCTCGTAATCATCATGTTTCAGAGTCACGGAATCATCCGTCAGTGAACGAAAATACAGCTTATCCATCGCATCGCTTGCGTTGGAAATCAGCTCTCTGAGAAATATTTCCTTGTGTGTGTAGATCGAATTGATCATCATATCAAGGAGCTTTTTGGATTCAGTCTTGAATTGCTTTTTTGCCATAATGATTCACCTCTGTTTATGTATTTTTATTTTGTGATACCGGAGCGCCTCGCGCAATCGGCAGCTCCTCCGAAGCTCTTCTTCGAAGAGCATTAAAAGCCCAAATGTTGATTTAAAGTATCACATGTTATACACAATGTATAACACATTATAGCGACACCTATACTTTTTTACAAGCATTTTCATGAGATATCAGTAATTTTTGACAATACTGCTGTAGAGGAAGATGCAGTTGAAAAATTGTGCTTTGAAATTTTATGTGCTATCATTGACAGCGTATATGTGAAGTTTATGTGAAATCTGCTCACTGTGTCGTGAGCACGCAGAGCACTCGCTTTGCGGAGAGAGGATGCGCATGCGACAGATGCGCGGCGTTTTTACGCGGGAGGAAATATGTCAATAATAAATATCATCTCCATGGTCGGAGGACTGGCTCTGTTTCTGTACGGAATGCAGGTTATGGGAGACGGACTTAAGGCCGGATCCTCGGGAGCCATGAAGAATGCGCTGGCAGAGGTTACCAACAATCCGGTCAAGAGCTTTCTGCTGGGACTGCTCGTAACCAGCGTCATTCAGTCATCGACAGCCACCATAGTACTTACATCCGGACTTGTCGGAGCGGGGATGATGACCCTGCACCAGTCCGTAGGAATCATAGTCGGAGCCAATGTCGGAACCACAATGACAGGCCAGATCATCAGACTGCTGGATGTGGAAACCGCGGACGGCGCCACAAGCCTCCTTTCTTTTTTCAAACCTGATACACTTGCTCCTCTGGCAGCAGTTATCGGACTTATTCTTCTTAAAATACCCAACAACAAAAATTATGAAACCGCAGGCAATGTTTCGATGGGATTCGGCGTCCTTTTCACAGGACTTCTGGCTATGACCGCCGCGGTTTCGCCATTGTCATCATCTCCGGTTTTTCAGGGCTGGATGATAAGGTTCTCGGCCAATCCCGTGCTTGGCTTTCTGGTCGGCTTTGCGGTTGCATTTGTCCTTCAGTCGTCATCGGCGACGGTCGGTATACTTCAGGCCATATCCATGACGGGAACACTGGTATATTCCGCAGTATATCCCATGATTCTCGGCATCTATCTCGGAGATGCCGTTACTACAGCCATCGTCTGCTCCATAGGAGCCAAGGCTGATGCAAAGCGAACAGGCGTCATCCATGTTTGCCTGAATATCTCGCAGGAGATATTGATATTTGTGGCGATGTTTATTCTGCATAAAACAGGAATGCTGGACGGCGTGTGGAACAGCGTCATGACGCCCGGCTCGATCGCCAATCTGCATACAGCCTTCAAGCTGATATGTGCGGTGATTCTCCTTCCTCTATCAAATACTTATGAGAGACTGTCTCTGAAGATCGTTCCGGATGATGTTCAGCTGGGTGAAAGCATCGACAAGGAGCTGGAAATGCTCAACGAGAAACTTTTCACCTCTCCGGCGCTTGCGCTTGAGTCAGCACGCACGGCAACGGCGCGTATGCTTGAGCTGGCAGGTTCCAACACATTAAACGCAATGGAGGTTCTCAAGCATTATGACGCGAAGGAGATCGAAAGAATAAATGAGAACGAGGTGCACATCGACAATCTGTCGGATGCGGTAAGCAATTATCTGGTGAAGCTTTCTCCTTATATCACAAGCCCCAGTGACAATGACCTGCTGAACTTCTATCTGCAGTGCAGCAGCGAATTTGAGAGAATAGGCGACTACGCGGTTCACCTGACCGAAAGCGCGCAGGAGCTCGTAGACAAAAAGCGTTCATTTACGGATATCGCTCAGGCCGAGCTTGATGTGGCCAAGGCGGGACTTAACGAGATACTTGATCTGTCGTATTACACATTTACGGAACGCGACTTTGTCAGAGCAAGACAGATAGAGCCTCTTGAAGAGGTGATGGATGACATCACGGCGATTCTCAAGAACAATCACACCCAGCGCCTTCGCAAGGGCCTTTGCTCCACCACGGCGGGACTTATATTTTTGGACTGTCTGGTAAATATAGAAGCGATTTCGGACAAATGCTCCAATATCGGAGTATTTACGCTGGCTCTGGTGGACGATAAGGTCATGATGAGTCATCATGAATATCTGAAAATGCTTCACAGAGGCAATGATTTGGAATATAACAACACTTATACCGAGGTGCACGACAGATACCACAAGATGCTTGAGGCTGCATATGCACCGTACAACAAGGACAGCATCATCAATACAGAGGGCTGATGATGCCCGACTGATATGAGGGAGAAGAGAGCCATGGATTCTAAGACAATCAGCGACAGCAGGAACACCGTGACCGAGTCAGCAGAAGAGAAGACAGCGAAGGTCTCCAAGAACTTCATAGAGATGGAGATCGAAAAGGATCTGGCTGAGGGAGTATATGACACAGTACGCACACGCTTTCCTCCGGAGCCGAACGGCTATCTGCATATAGGGCATGCCAAGTCAATACTTACAAATTACGGTCTGGCGCAGGAGTACGGCGGCACATTCAATATGCGCTTCGATGATACGAATCCCACAAAGGAAAAAGAGGAATTCGTGCAGTCGATCATAGAGGATGTGAAGTGGCTGGGCGCGGATTTCGAGGACAGGCTGTATTTTGCATCCAACTACTTTCAGCAGATGTATGAATGCGCTGTGATGCTTATAAAAAAGGGCAAGGCGTTTGTATGTGATCTGAGTGCGGAGCAGATCCGCGAATACAGAGGCGATTTCAATACTCCCGGCAAGGAAAGCCCGTATCGTAACCGCAGCATAGAGGAAAATCTTGCGCTGTTTGAGGAGATGAAGTCCGGAGTGATCGAGGACGGCGCCAGAGTGCTCAGAGCGAAGATAGATATGGCATCACCGAATATAAATATGCGGGATCCTGTCATTTACCGTGTTGCACACATGCCGCATCACAATACGGGAGACGCGTGGTGTATATACCCCATGTATGATTTTGCTCATCCGATAGAGGATGCGATAGAGCATATAACGCACTCGATATGCACACTGGAGTTCGAGGATCACAGGCCGCTGTACGACTGGGTGGTGACGGAGTGTGAGTTTGATCCGAAGCCGAGACAGATAGAGTTCGCAAAGCTTTATCTGACAAATGTCATCACGGGAAAGCGCTATATAAAGAAGCTGGTTGAGGATGGAATAGTGGACGGCTGGGACGATCCGAGGCTTGCATCCATCGCAGCGCTGCGCCGCAGAGGATATACTCCGGAATCCATAAAGATGTTTGTAGATCTGGTCGGGCTCTCCAAGGCAAATTCCTCTGTTGACTATGCTATGCTTGAGTATTGCATCAGGGAGGATCTGAAGCTGAAGAAGCCGCGTATGATGGCGGTGCTTGATCCGGTAAAGCTTGTGATTGACAATTATCCGCAGGGGCAGAGCGAGCTGCTTGATATGCCCAACAATCTGGAGAATCCCGAGCTGGGAGAAAGGAAGATCAGCTTCTCAAGGGAGCTTTGGATAGAGAGAGAAGACTTCATGGAGACGCCGGTTAAGAAATATTTCCGCCTGTTTCCGGGTAATGAGGTTCGTCTGATGGGTGCGTATTTTGTGACCTGCACCGGCTGTGAAAAGGATGAGAACGGTAATGTGACAGTGGTTCACTGCACATATGACCCGCTTACAAAGAACGGTATGCCGGTGGAGCGCAAGGTGAAGGGAACCATCCACTGGGTAGACGCGGCAGATGCAAAGCGCGTGACCGTGAGATTATATGAGAATCTGGTGGACGAGGAAAAAGGCAAGCTGAATGCTGACGGAACATTGAATCTGAATCCGAATTCGCTGACCGTACTGGACAACTGCTATGTGGAGAGCGCACTGGCGGATGCAGCGGCCTACGACAGCTTCCAGTTCGTAAGAAACGGGTTCTTCTGTGTTGACTGCAAGGATTCAAAAGAGGGCGAGCCGGTATTTAACCGCATAGTTTCGCTTAAAAGCAGCTTTAAGCTGCCGAAGGCATGATGTCCGGATGATATTCCGGGAAATATGCATTACAAATGAAATGACATGAAAAAGAGGATTCGCATCGCTGATTTAAATTCAACAATGCGAATCCTCTTTTTAGTAGTCAGTGTACAATTAAAGGGCTGCAGCCCGTCTCAGAGATAAGCCCGGTTCGGGTGCACCCGAACCTCCGGTTACTCCTCGGAGATGGTGATCGTGGGAGCATCCGGCTCATCAGCCGCGGATGCGCCATCCGCCTGCTCAGATGACTTCGGCTGTGAGACTGAATCTGATTCGGTTCCTGCGGGGGACGGCGATACATATCCGGTTTCAGATCCGGATTGCGTGAATCGGTGAACTATCTTTCCGGTTTCTTCCTTGACAGTGGCTGCTGCCTGTCCGAGCTTTGCAGTCATATCTCCGGAGAGCGTGCCGGATTCCTCCTTGACGATACCACTCATATCCTTTGCCATGTCTATAGCAGCACCGGCAAGCACCTTTGCGGCATCAAATGTATTTTTTGCTGCTTCCGTGAACTTTTCCTTATTGGTATTGAGAGACACATAATTGGCACTTGCCGCTCTGCTTGTACCGTTTTTACCTTCAGGCTCCACAGCACCCTCATCTACGAAGATATCCTCATCTTTGGTTGTATCAGAGGCGGGAGATGATGCTGGGACAGCCTCAGACGCATGCGCCGCAGCATGAATCTCTACATCCGAAAAATCCTCATCCTCGATATCATTGTCGAACTCGTCAAAGCTCTCCTTAAGATCCTTTTTATATTCCATCTTTTCAAGTGCATATGCCACACCAGCGGCAACAGCGCCTCCGATAACTATGGTAGATATAAGCTTTCCGAGCAATCTTTTCATGTTGACCTCCTTGTGATCGTAATCTGTTCGCCTTAAAAGCTCTGATTTTCCAATTTCTTTGGATATTCTAATACGAAAGAGCCTAAAAGAAAAGAGAATTCACATTTTAGCACTCAACTCTTGACAGTGCTAACAAGATGTGTATAATACAGTCTTGTGAGTTGGTTTTAAACAACTAAGGAGGCTTAATAAATATGAAACTGCAACCATTATCAGATCGTGTAGTCCTTAAGCAGCTCATGGCTGAGGAGACAACAAAATCAGGTATCATCCTCACAGGTCAGGATAAGGAGATGCCCTGCCAGGCAGAGGTTATTGCTGTAGGTCCCGGAGCTGACGGCGGCGAGAAGAAGATGCAGGTTAAGGAAAAGGATAAGGTTATCTATTCCAAGTTTTCAGGCACAGAGGTAGAGCTTGAAGGCGAGAAGTATGTGATCGTAAAGCAGAGCGATATTCTGGCAATTATTAAATAATTCGAGTGTGATCAAAGGAGGTTGATTTATTATGGCATCAAAAGAGATAAAATATGGTGTTGATGCAAGACGCGCTCTTGAGGCAGGCGTCAACAAGCTTGCAGATACAGTAAGGGTAACTCTCGGACCTAAGGGACGCAATGTTGTTCTTGACAAGTCTTTCGGAGCACCGCTGATCACCAATGACGGTGTTACCATCGCCAAGGAGATCGAGCTTAAGGATCCCTTCGAGAACATGGGAGCACAGCTTGTAAAAGAAGTTGCCACAAAGACAAATGATGTAGCCGGAGACGGTACGACGACAGCAACGGTTCTTGCACAGGCTATGATCAACGAGGGTATGAAGAATATCACTGCGGGCGCCAATGCAATCGTGCTGCGCAAGGGTATGAAGAAGGCCACGGATGCTGCAGTTGAGGCTATCGCCAAGATGAGCCAGACAGTAAACAGCAAGGATCAGATCGCAAAGGTTGCCGCTATCTCCGCATCAGACGAAGAGGTGGGCGTCATGGTTGCGGATGCTATGGAGAAGGTATCCAGAGACGGTGTCATCACCATCGAGGAGTCCAAGACCATGAAGACAGAGCTCGATGTGGTTGAGGGTATGCAGTTTGACCGCGGCTATCTGTCAGCATACATGTGCACTGATATGGAGAAGATGGAGGCGGTTCTGGATGATCCGTATATCCTGATCACCGACAAGAAGATCTCCAACATTCAGGAGATTCTTCCTCTGCTGGAGGAGATCGTAAAGACAGGCGCCAAGCTGCTTATCATAGCTGAGGACGTAGAGGGCGAGGCACTTACGACTCTGATCGTCAACAAGCTTCGCGGCACATTCGGCGTAGTTGCCATCAAGGCACCGGGCTACGGCGACAGACGCAAGGAGATGCTCAAGGATATTGCGGTTCTGACAGGCGGTCAGGTCATCAGCGAAGAGGTCGGTCTTGATCTCAAGGATGCGACCATGGCTATGCTCGGACGCGCAAAGACAGTTAAGGTCAACAAGGAGAATACAATCATCGTTGACGGCTACGGCAAGAAGGAAGCCATCGATGACAGAATCGGCCAGATCAGAAATGAGCTTGCCAATACAACCTCTGAGTATGACAAGGAGAAGTATCAGGAGAGAATCGCAAAGCTGTCAGGCGGTGTTGCTGTCATCCGTGTAGGTGCGGCTACAGAGACAGAGATGAAGGAAGCAAAGCTTCGCATGGAAGATGCTCTGAACGCAACCCGTGCAGCTGTACAGGAAGGTATAGTAGCAGGCGGCGGCACAGTATACATCCACGCTATCGATGCTGTACAGAAGGCTACAGCTGGTCTCGAGGGCGATGAGAAGACAGGCGCTCAGATTGTTATCAAGGCGCTTGAGGCTCCGCTTTACAGAATAGCCGAGAATGCAGGTCTTGAGGGCAGCGTCATCGTCAACAAGGTTAAGGAGTCCAAGAAGGGCCTCGGATTTGATGCATACAAGGAAGAGTATGTTGATATGGTCAAGGAGGGCATCATCGATCCGGCCAAGGTTTCAAGATCAGCTCTTCAGAACGCAACATCTGTTGCAAGCACACTGCTTACTACAGAGGCAGTTGTAGGCTCTATCCCCGAGCCGGCTCCGGCAGCACCCGCATCACCTGACATGGGCGGAATGTACTAATGCACACCGTAAAGCCTTGAAAATTTTATAAGCAAATCGTGTAGCAGAAATGCGTAAACCCAGATAGCTTCTGGCTTTACGCATTTCTTATTTTTGGGAAGAAAGGTGAAAGTTTGGAACTACTTGATAGTATCATTCTTTTAACTGCGATATACTTATATCATCATTGATAAAAAGGGCAAGAGGTGTAACGGCGGTGTATTTTTCATACGGAGAAAGCGAGCTTTCTTATTTGCGGCAGAAAGACAAGCGGCTTTGCGAAGTCATTGATCGTATCGGGCATATTGACCGCGCAGTGAATGCGGATTTGTTTTCATCCGTCATTCACCATATCATAGGACAGCAGATTTCCACCAAGGCACAGGCTACTATTTGGCAGCGGATGCAGGATGCGCTGGGCGCGGTCAATGCTGAAACCATCCTAACAGCAGGTGTTCCCAAGCTGCAAGGGATGGGCATGACATTCCGCAAGGCGGAGTATATCACGGATTTTGCCGAAAAAGTCCATACGGATGCATTTGATCTGAACGCTGTGGAGCGCATGAGCGACGAAGATGCGATTCGGGAATTGAGCAGTCTGAAAGGGATTGGCGTCTGGACGGCAGAAATGGTACTGCTTTTTTGTATGCAGCGTCCGGACATTTTCAGCTATGATGACCTTGCCATCCAGCGCGGGCTGCGTATGGTATATCATCACCGTAATATTGACCGCAAGCTATTTGAAAAATATCGCCGTCGTTTTCACCCTTATTGCAGCGTAGCCAGTTTGTATCTTTGGGCCGTGGCAGGTGGTGCAATTCCAGAAATGAAAGACTCTGCGCCCAAAAAGAAATGAGGCCAGACCGACGCGGGTCTGATGCGATTGCGGTAGATTTGCAGGAAAACGACTTCTGGAAGTGGATGGAGATGAAGCCGCTGAAATTAGAATGTACTGATATGGCCGGATTTTTCGTGCCGAAAAAAGCACCGGCGTCTGTATAATGCAGATGCCGGAGCCTTATAGCGACTATGTGACGGAGGACAGTGTAAATGGATTTTAAGCTCGTTTCTGATTTCAAACCGACAGGAGACCAGCCTCAGGCTATAAAGGCGCTTGCGGACGGGTTCAGGCGCGGCAATCAGTTTGAGACATTGCTTGGTTCTACCGGCTCCGGCAAGACATTTACCATGGCCAATATCATACAGGAGCTGGGGAAGCCGACGCTGGTTATAGCACACAACAAGACGCTGGCTGCGCAGCTTTATTCGGAGTTTAAAGAGTTTTTTCCTGAAAACGCGGTTGAGTATTTTGTGTCCTACTATGATTACTACCAGCCGGAGGCATATGTGCCGTCGACGGACACATATATTGAAAAGGACAGCGCCATAAATGACGAGATAGACAAGCTCAGGCACTCCGCAACAGCGGCTCTTTCGGAAAGAAACGATGTGATCATAGTCGCCTCGGTTTCCTGCATCTATGGACTTGGAAGCCCTATAGACTACAAGAACATGGTCGTATCGCTGCGCCCGGGCATGATAAAGGACAGAGATGATGTCATCAGAAAGCTGGTGGACATCCAATATTCCAGAAATGACATGGATTTTCACAGAGGCACATTCAGAGTCAGAGGTGATACGCTGGAGATATTTCCCGCATATCTGGACAAGGAGGCCTTTCGTGTTGAGTTTTTCGGGGACGAGGTAGAGCGGATCACTCAGATTGATGTGCTCACAGGCGCTCCTGTGGCGGAGCTGAGCCATATAGCTGTATTTCCGGCATCGCACTATGTAGTAGCGCCCGATAAAATGGCTGCCGCCACGGAAAATATTCTCAAAGAATGCGAGGAGCAGGTTGCATACTTCACAGAGCATGACAAGCTCCTTGAGGCGCAGAGAATCAATGAGAGAACACATTTTGATGTGGAGATGATGAGAGAAACCGGATTTTGCTCCGGGATCGAGAACTATTCCAGACATCTGGTGGGCACAGCGCCGGGAGAGCCGCCGTATACTCTGATTGATTATTTTCCGGATGATTTTCTCATGATCATCGACGAGTCTCACATGACCATACCTCAGATCGGTGCCATGTACAACGGCGACAGATCGAGAAAGACGACGCTGGTTGACTACGGCTTTCGTCTGCCGTCGGCGCTGGACAACAGACCGTTGCGTTTTGATGAATTTGAGAGTAAAATCGATCAGGTGCTGTTCGTTTCTGCCACACCGGCCAGATATGAGGCGGAGCATGAGCTTCTGAGGGCTGAGCAGATCATCAGGCCTACGGGGCTTCTGGATCCCGAGGTGTTTGTAAGACCTGTTGAGGGTCAGATAGATGACCTGATCACAGAGATAACAAAAAATGTTGATGCAGGCGGCAAGGTGCTTGTAACAACACTTACCAAGAAGATGGCAGAGGATCTGACAGACTATCTCAAGGGAGTAGGCATACGCGTTCGCTATATGCATAGTGATATAGATACCCTTGAGCGTGCGCAGATCATAAGAAACATGCGGCTTGACATGTTTGATGTTCTTGTGGGAATCAATCTGCTCAGAGAGGGGCTTGATATTCCGGAGCTCTCTCTTGTGGCCATATTGGACGCTGACAAGGAAGGTTTTCTGCGAAGCACCACATCGCTGATTCAGACAATAGGCCGCGCAGCGCGCAATGCAGACGGGCATGTCATCATGTATGCCGATGTCGTCACGGATTCCATGCGGGAGGCCATAGAAGAAACAGAGAGAAGACGCGTCATACAGCAGAGATACAATCAGGAGCATGGCATCACGCCTACAACCATAAAGAAGGCCGTACGGGATGTGATAGCCATATCAAAGGCAAGCATCAAGGATTCGAAGACATGGGACAAGGATCCCGAATCCATGAGCGAAGATGAGCTTAAAAAGCTGGTCAGAGAGCTTGAACGGCAGATGCGCAAGGCTGCGGCAGAGCTGGAGTTTGAGCAGGCGGCTATATTGCGTGACAGGCTGGTTGAGATAAACAAGCTTCTCTGATATTTAAAAAATATACAGCTGTATTTTATCGAAAATATGATATAACTGAATATGCATCCGATCATGGATGCCAATGTGATCGTAGCGAAGCTGGATATCGCATCAGACTCCGACTCTGAAGGCCGCGGGTTCGAATCCCGCCGGTCACATGAAAGGGGGCGGGAGCAATCCCGTCCCTGTTTGTTTACTCGAATTCATTTAAAAGCAGGATACAGAAGTATGAAATACGAAAAAGACAGACAGATATTCGGTATAGATGAATATAAACTGATGAAGATGACCAAGGTGCTGGTATTTCCGGCCATAGCGCTTGTCCTGATACTGATCATAGTGCTGATGAGCGGCTCGGGCAAGGATAAAGACGCGGCGCAGTCCGGTCAGGTCGCTGAGCAGGTCACATCAGCCACAGCGGCTTCGCAGGAAAGCACTCAGGCAGAGAGCGGTGATCAGGCATCTGACGGAAATGACAGCATTGTAAAAATCGGGGATTCAGATGGTGCTGCAAAGACTTCCGATGCAGCCGCAAGCCAGGCCGCGTCAGACGGCGCTTTGGCAGGCTCCGATTCTTCGGCCGGTGATATCAATGATTTCACAGACTACGGTCTTCAGAGCGGAGCGCCTGAAGGCGTGAGACGAGTGATAGAGAGCTATCAGAAGGCAAGGCTGGACGGTGATGCCGCCGCGATGTATAAGCTGTTCGGACGCCTCGACACAGACGGTATGGATCAGCTGCAGGCAAATCTGGACGAGGAAAAGAAGGTGTTTGAGGAATACAGAGACACCACATACTACTCCACAAACGGCATTGAAGCGGATTCCTGTCTGGTCTATGTGAGTACATATGTAAAGTTCAAGGGCATAGATACAGCGGCGCCCATGCTTATATGGGCTTACTGCGTCAAGGGAGCCGATGGCGATTACTATATGAAGGAGCCGGACAAGCTGACGCAGGATGAACAGGCGCTGCTGGATGCGGTGTCGGCATCAGAGGATGTGAGGGTGCTGGACAACAGCATGCGGACAGAGCTTGCGAAGGCTGTTGTAAGCGATGCCAAGCTTGCTGCGCTCTACGAGATATGGTCGCAGGGCGAGACAGACTGAATCCGAGCATAGAAAATGCAATCGAAAGAAGATCAAGTTTGGAAGTAAACTTCCAAACTTGATTGGCGATTCAAATACGAGCATGTGCAAGCACTGCTCGTGCTTGAATCTGGAGGACAAATCATGGATGTTAAGGACTTTAATTATGATCTGCCCAAGGAACTGATCGCTCAGGATCCGCTTCTTGACAGAAGCTCATCAAGACTGATGGTACTGGACAAGGATACCGGTGTGTATGAGCACAGGCATTTCCGGGATATAACGGAATATCTCGTCCCCGGCGACTGCATGGTCATAAACGACACAAAGGTCATACCGGCAAGACTGATCGGGCACAGACCTGATAAGGAGGAGCGGGTAGAGATACTGCTGCTGCGCCGTCTGAGCACCGATACCTGGGAAACATTGGTCAAGCCCGGAAAAAAATGCAGACCCGGTGCGCAGATCATCTTCGGAGACGGGCTGCTTAAGGCAGAGATCGTGGATATCGGCGACGAGGGCAACCGTATAGTTCGCTTCACATTCGACGGAATATGGGAAGAAGTGCTGGATCAGCTGGGTCAGATGCCGCTGCCACCGTATATCACTCATGAGCTCAAGGACAAGAGCAGATACAATACCGTGTATGCCGAGCATGAAGGCAGCGCAGCCGCACCTACCGCGGGACTGCATTTTACGCCTGAGCTCTTAAAACAGATAGAGGATATGGGAGTAGAGATCGTGCATGTGACGCTGCATGTGGGGCTCGGAACATTCCGCCCGGTGAAGGAGACCGATGTGCTCAAGCATCACATGCACTCGGAGCTGTATATCGTGACGGACGAGGCGGCTGAGAAGATCAACGCGGCCAAGGCTCGCGGATCGAGAGTGATATGTGTCGGGACTACCAGCTGCAGAACCGTGGAGAGCGCTGCAGATGATGCCGGCATAGTCCATGCAGGCAGCGAATGGACGCAGATATTCATCTATCCGGGCTATAAATTCAAGGTTCTCGACTGTCTGATCACCAACTTTCACCTTCCGGAGTCAACGCTTATCATGCTTGTAAGTGCGCTGGCCGGACGCGAAAATGTACTTCGGGCCTACAAGGAGGCCGTGAAGGAAAGATACAGGTTCTTTTCATTCGGGGATGCTATGTTCATCAAATAGCAGCATTTTCTGACATTTGTCATATGCCGATTCGATAAAGGAGATGCCAATAAAAGGTCGTATGTAAGCCATTTCGGCTGCATGCGGCCTGTTTTTAATGCTCCTGTTCCTTAAATAAAACGCCGCCATCTGTTGACTATTGCACGGAATACCGGACATAATGTATTCCGACATCGGGTGCATCTGCACCTGTTTTCGGAATAGAGGATCATAAAGTTCATAAAGGATTATGCCTTGGATTGCTTTTGTCAGAAGCAAGTATGGACTGTGAGAAGAGTTTTTTGATGTGGGAGAGATGGGGCATATGAATTTGTTGGAAATGAATGAGCCGATTAACATAGAATTGTCCAGTGTGGATTCCAGAAAGAATCCGGATGTTAAGGTGTAAGGAGCGTAGATACCATGAAAGAAAAGGTCGGAGAGGTATTCTCCATTGCAAAGAGTAATCAGCCGGTATCGGGCTGTACGATCTCCAAAGCAGTGCACAGCGGGACGAATGACATCATTTATTTCTCACTTGCAAAGAATACAGATATCAGCGCGGAGATTTACCCATATTACAAGCTGCTTATCGTGGCGGACGGCAGTATTGAAGTTTACGGTGCAGAAGGTTTCTCAAGAACTCTGCATACAGGAGATAGCATTATAACCCTAATAGATACCCCGATGGGAATGCGAACATCGGAAAATGCAGTGTATACAGAAATTTCAATCAGGAGGAACGATATTATGAACGAAGCAATCAAAGCAGGTGAGGTTTTCAAACTGGCAGAACTTGTCCCCTATGTTGAGGATAAAATTGTCAACATGGATGTGGTGCACAATGACAAAATGAAATTTGTGGTCATGGCATTTGATGAGGGCACAGGTCTCTCTGAACACGCTGCCCCCGGCGAGGCAATCATTTTTGCACTGGATGGTGAGGGTGTTATCGGCTATGAAGGGAAAGACCATCCTATTAAGGCGGGAGAAAACTTCCATTTTGCCAAAGCAGGGCTGCATAGCGTCAAGGCAACTAAGAAATTCAAGATGGCACTTTTACTGACATTGGAATAAGGGACGCCTGCCACAAAAAAGGCATTCACGGAGCAAATAAAAATCATCTACTGGCGCA
>CAVIJY010000014.1:0-30197 GCA_963643215.1 Lachnospiraceae bacterium
ATTGGTTCGGGTGCACCCGAACCTCCGGTTACTCGGATTGTTTCGTGCTTCGCACTCCCACAATCCAGTCTCAATTCGGATTCCCGTGGGGCTTTTGCCCCACTTCATCCTCATTGAGAGGCGTGTCATAAACTCTATCTTCCACCGACATGTGAACATGTCGTGGGAGATGAGTTTTGACACTGTAACCAACATTGTAAAAAAACATCCCGGAAATTTCCATATTTCAGGCATGAATTGCATATAAAAATGTCCTAGGAGCCTTTTGATCTATGTGTTAGAATGTCATGGCATTATACAGATGTGAGGTTATCTATCTTGGACAGCAAGCGCAGCTTTTCCCTCGGTATGCGTCACGGCATACCTATCGGGCTCGGATATTTTGCAGTATCATTTTCTCTCGGCATCGCAGCAAAGGATGCCGGAATGACACCTTGGCAGGGTTTTATGGCGAGCCTTCTCACCTTATCATCATCCGGCGAATACGCCGGCTTCCGACTTATGACAGAGCAGGCTGCCTGCATCGAGATTGCGCTCATGACACTTGTAGCCAATGCGCGCTATCTGCTTATGTCGTGCTCTCTCAGCCAGAAATTTTCTCCGAACACCCCTCTTTTTCACAGATTTACTATCGGCGCCGCCGTCACTGATGAGCTGTTCGGACTGGCGATCGGTCGACCCGGATGGCTGGATACAGCCTATTACTACGGCGCCATGCTGTCCAGTGTACCGCTTTGGGCTACCGGTACGGCGCTCGGCATCGCCATGGGCTCCATACTCCCGGCCTATATAGTAAGCGCACTCGGTGTGGCTCTCTATGGAATGTTTCTGGCGATAGTGATCCCCGCCGGCATAAAAAACAGGACAATCATGGCATTGATTGTCCTGAGTTTTGCTACAAGCACCATATCCGAGTATATGCCTCTGTTTTCGGGCATATCCGAGGGCACACGCATCATCATGCTTACTGTCATCATATCCGCGGCTGCTTCTGTCTTAAAGCCGATTGCGGATGAACCCGATGCTACGGCAGAAAGTGAGGCGCATTCATGAAGAACAGCATATGGATATATATACTCATCATGGCCGGTGTCACCTATCTCATCAGAGTTCTTCCTCTCGTGCTTTTGCGAAAGCCTATAACTAACCGTTTCATCCGCTCATTTTTATATTATGTGCCGTATGTGACGCTCTCCGTTATGACATTTCCCGCCATCGTGCAGGCAACCAGATCTCCCATCGCAGGGGCGGCAGCCATGGTCATCGGCGTTATAGCAGCCTTAAAAAACGGCAATCTCATCATTGTAGCCGGTGCGTCATGTGCAACAGTGCTGGCAGCAGAGGCGATACTCTCCCTGTTCGGACTGTGAGCATCCCTCTGCCGCTTCTGATACATCAGTCTTCGAGATCTTTGATGCGCGGATAGCACAGCTTCAGCTCTCCGCTTCTGAAGTCATAAACCTCGCATGCCGTCTTGGTATTGATTATATACAGATCTCCATAGACATTTCCGCCTCTGCTCCATGTGGCGATAGGAGCAAATGTATCCGCATCATGATATACTATCTCGTTTTTATCTGGATCCTCCGTGACGATATAGTATTCATCTCTCATCATATTACTATCCAGATACATATACAGCTTTCCGTCTTCTATCACATTGAATCTGTCATCGACGATCACGGATCTCTTGATCTCGAAATTCTCGCTGCTATGATCGGTTCCCATTCCGCTCATGTATCTGACCTCCGGTGACTGTTCCATCGACGAGAATGTAAAGATATTGTCGATATCCTCGAGGAATGCCGAATCTCCTGTCAGGAAATTTTTCACCCATGTACCGGTTTGATCTATCTTGATGTAGTCCTCGCCCGTACCGTCACTGCCCTTTTCTTCAATCTGTCCTGTAGCTATAGTGACGACCGGAAGCTTCGAATCCAGATAGCAGGTTCGATCTCTGTTTGAATACAGAAGCTTGCCGTCGAAATCATATACATCAAATGCCCAGTAGTTATCATCGGCTGTCTCCGGATATACACTCACTCCATAGTCCTGACTGTTGAAATACTTGATGCCCTCCACTGCGAAGACCTGTCTGCCGCTCTCTCTTTCATATACATGCAGATTGCCGGACTCAACACCTGCCATAAGCCGTCCGCCGTCAAGCAGGGCTGCCTGCTCCATCCCGTACGGCAACAGTGATGCTCCGTCTCGTTCTATATAGTTAACAAACTGTTTTTCGTCATAATCTTCCCGGACATATGCCACACCACCATTAAAAACCTCCGCATAGGCGTAGGGTCCATATACGGGTCTTAGCGTTTTTTCGTCAAAGAACCAGTATCCGTCAGCCAGCTGATACAGATAATATCCCTCTCCGTATTCCGGGGTTACGCCGCCATAGTCACACAGTCTGCTTCTGAATGACTCTCCTCCGTTTGCATCTATCAGCATCTGAAGGTCGAGAAGCTTCTCTCCGGTTGTACTGTACAGTGTGAATTCAGGTTTCTCATAGTCATCAAAACACATCGGTCCCAGACTCGTTCCGAAGATGTAGTTGTACTCGTCGCTGACAAAGCTTCCGTCCATCGTGGCAAATCGGTATTTGGTATCCGCATAATCATAAAACTCCGCTCCGTCAGTCTTCTTGTCAGGATCCTCTGTCACTGTGGTCATATACCATACCGGAAGCATCGTGCCTCCGGGCTCTCCCGTACCGTAGCATTTCAGAATCCCTATGGCTGCATAAACAGGATCGGTGATCAGTCTTCCCTTTTCATCAAAGAACCCGCAATAGTATCCGCCCAGATATTCGGTGCCCTCATGCGATGCATACCCGCCGTCGGTATAGGCGGACTCCCCGAAATACGGATAGATCATGCCGTAATCATCTCTCGCCTGCAGGCTCCCCATATACTCCTCTGACAGTCTCGTATACTTGGCCTTCGGCGATACAGCATGCTCCGCAGCGCTCAGATCCTTGATGCTCACATAGCCGAGATCTGCCATCATCTGCTGGCCGTCATCTCCCACAAGCCAGTCATAGATGACTCTTGCGGCTTCGCTTCGTTCCTTTTGTATCTGCGTCTGTACCGACGGTTCGGATGGTATCACGCTGTAATACGCATTAAGATGCGGATATTCTCCGCTTCTTATGGTGTCCGCCTCAGGCTTCACGCCGTCTACGGATATGAGCTTCAATCCGGTCGCCATCTTCATGTCATTGGCATAGTAATAAACTGAATATCCGATGGCATTTGCCGAGTTGTCATAGGATCTGACCGCACTCATCAGCTCGCCCATGGACCCTATGATGAAGCCGGAGGGTGCCGGAGCAAATGCTGTATCGCCCATGATGAGCTTCACCATGAGTGCCTGCGAGCCTGCGCCCTCATTGCGTTGAAATGCGGCAATCGGCTCATCGTTGCCTCCGACATCCTTCCAGTTCGTGATCTTTCCGCTGTATATGTCGCGTATCTGCTCGGTGGTCAGATTGTCTACAGGATTGCTTTCATTGACCACAAAAATAAGCGCATCCGTTGCTATCTCCTCTATCTCGTACTTGAACTGCTCCTCCTCCATCTCAGTGAATACAGCAGCATTCGGCTGTCCCACGATCAGTATATCCGCTTCTCCATTCTTGAGATTTCGAAATGACTGTGTGGTTCTGTTGAACTTGCTCAGCTTCTCTGCCTGTATCTCGTCGGCTCCTATCAGAAGCCTTGCCAGCATCTTTCCTACCGGTATGGTAGCCGTGGAGCCGTCCATACGCGGGAAATTGTCCCCGGTGAACTTAAAATCAGGAAGCTTGTACTCACGCTCGCTCTGCTGCGCTCCGCCATCCGGAGAGCTTGTCTCTTCCGCCGATGTCGCGGCTGCGCTCTCTGTCTCCGTTATGCTCTGTGCCGCGTCCGATGTCTGCTCCGGCTTCTGAGAGCCGCCGGAGCATGCGCTGAGAGCCATAACCACAACCATTGCCAGTGCTGTCAGTCTTCTCTTTTTCATATCAACCTCCATGCGGTATCGGGTTCCCCGTATGCTTACAAGAACATTGTAACATATGATAAAGATCTCTCTCCTGCACATTATTCTTAAGTTGTTTTTAGGTTTTGCTTCGCGTAATCTCGGAAACACGCTTCGCGTGCTCCCTCGCTATCGCGGCATTCGGCAAGGTCTTGAGCAAGCTCAGACTTTGACTCATTGTTTCGCGTAAAAAAATCGCCTGTCAGCCTTAACCGACGAAGCGATTTCCTGTAAATAGCGGAAGGGAGATTTGAACTCTCGACACCGCGGGTATGAACCGCGTGCTCTAGCCAGCTGAGCTATTCCGCCATATGTTCCCGGACACATCCGGTGCTTTGTCCGCCTTGAAAGAAAGATGGGGCGTATAGGGTTCGAACCTATGACCCTCTGTTTGTAAGACAGATGCTCTCCCAGCTGAGCTAACACCCCGTCTCGCAAAGCGCCTAATCAATATATATAAATATCCGATTCTTGTCAAGCGATATTTTCAGACAGATTCAGATCCAAATTCAGGGATAAAGCTTTCCTTTGCCGCATCTCCCTCCTGTATGAAGCAGTGTGTAACACCGAGGCTCAGTGTATAGTCCACAAGCGCCTCATACTCGTGCTTTGTAACTCTGCGGTCAAGCTCAGGATAATCATCCGGTATGTCAAACGGAGTATATTGACTCATCAGACTTATGTATATGGTATCTCCGTATGCGTCATACAGATACTTAACTATCTCCTGAGCATCCTTTCTGTGTCCCGGAAGCAGAAGATGGCGCACTATGATTCCTGATTTCATCATTCCGGCTTCGTCAAACACGCAGACCGGCTGCTGTCTGTGCATTTCCGCAAGTGCCCTTACAGCGATATCTTTATAGTTTTTAGCACGGGAATATCTCCATGCGACATCGTTATCCCAGTATTTGAAGTCCGTCAGATATATATCTGCCAGCCCGTTGAAGTTATGAAGCGATGCTGCGGACTCCCACCCGCCTATGTTAAGCAGTACAGGAATATTCAGTCCCATATCGCGTGCCGATATGATGTCTGCACGAAGTGACGGCATCCAGTAATCCGGCGTCACCAGATTTATATTATGTGCACCCTGCTCCTGAAGGGAAAGCATGGCGTCGATCAGCGAGCCGGAGTTCATATAACTCCCTGCCTCACCTCTCGATACCTTCCTGTTCTGGCAGTATACACATCTTAGAGAGCATCCGGAAAAGAATATAGTTCCGGAGCCTCCTGTTCCGGATATACATGGTTCCTCCCACATATGAAGTCCTACTCTGGCGACCTTATATCTGCTCATCCCTCATTCCTTCCGCCTTCTCAAAGCCGGACGCTTCGCATCCGTACTGCCCGATATCACGAACCCGTATATACATGCATCTTCCGCCGTTTCAACCGGATATCCTCACCGGCTGCTTCCGCTAGTTTGTCAGCAGTTTCTTTATGTATGCACCGGTATAGCTTTTTTTAATCTCTGCGACCTCCTCGGGAGTGCCGCTTGCGATCACAGTGCCGCCCCGATCGCCTCCGTCCGGTCCCATATCGATGATATAGTCAGCAGTCTTTATTACATCCAGATTGTGCTCTATCACTATAACCGTATTGCCGCCGTCGCGCAGTCTGTGTAGTATCTCAACCAGCTTGTGCACATCAGCAAAATGCAGTCCTGTAGTGGGTTCGTCAAGGATATATATCGTCCTGCCTGTAGATCTTCTGTGCAGCTCTGATGCCAGTTTCACACGCTGCGCCTCTCCTCCGCTCAGCTCTGTCGACGGCTGCCCCAGTCTTACATACCCGAGCCCCACATCATACATGGTCTGTATCATACGATTGATCTTAGGGATGTTCTTAAAGAACTCACAGGCCTCCTCTATGGTCATGTTCAGCACGTCATAGATAGACTTTCCTTTGTACTTTACATCCAGAGTCTCTCTGTTGTATCTCTTCCCGTGGCATACCTCGCACGGTACATATACATCCGGAAGAAAATGCATCTCTATCTTCACTATTCCGTCTCCGGAGCACGACTCACACCTGCCGCCCTTTACATTGAAGCTGAAGCGACCCTTTGTATATCCTCTGGCCTTGGCATCAGATGTAGAAGCAAAGAGATCCCTTATCAGATCAAACACACCGGTATATGTGGCCGGATTGGATCTCGGTGTCTTGCCAATGGGAGACTGATCTATAGTGATCACCTTGTCAAGCAGTTCCGTTCCCTCTATGGCGTCATGACTGCCGGGTATCACGTGCGCACGGTTGAGAGAGCGTGACAGCGATTTGCTCAGAATCTCGTTGACAAGCGACGACTTTCCGGAGCCCGATACACCCGTTACGCAGGTAAATACGCCCAGAGGAAATGACACATCTATGTTCTTCAGATTGTTCTCCCTTGCTCCCCGCACAGTGATCCACCCTACAGGCTTTTTTCTGACAGCGGGAACAGGTATGGCAAGCTTTCCTGACAGATACTGTCCGGTGATGGATTCCGGATTGGCAATCACATCCTCTACCGTTCCGTATGCCACAACCTCTCCGCCGTGCTCTCCCGCTCCCGGGCCTATGTCCAGAAGAAAGTCCGCCGCACGCATGGTATCCTCGTCATGCTCGACGACTATCACCGAGTTGCCCAGATCGCGAAGATGCTTTAATGTGGCCAGAAGCTTGTCATTATCCTTTTGATGAAGCCCGATGCTGGGCTCGTCCAGTATATATGCCACTCCCACCAGTCCGGATCCTATCTGGGTTGCAAGCCGGATGCGCTGCGCCTCTCCTCCGCTCAGCGTTGATGTGCTTCGGGCGAGAGTCAGGTAATCAAGCCCCACATCAATCAGGAAGGATATCCTTGATCGTATCTCTTTTAATATCTGCTGACCGATAGTTTTTCTGGTATCATCCAACTGAAGGCCGTCAAGGAAATCACGGAATTTCATGACGGACATATCTGTCGCATCATAGATGTTTTTATCTCCCACAGTCACCGCAAGCGATTCCTTCTTCAGCCTTTTGCCCTTGCATGTGCTGCACGGAGCTATCCGCATATATGTCTCGTACTCCGCCTTTGAGGCCTCCGAAAAGGTCTCGCGATATCTCCTGTTGCAATTTTCTATAAGCCCCTCAAACGCTATCGGGTACACTCCGGTTCCCCGCTGCCCCGTATAATGCACGTCAACTTCGACAGTGGTTCCGTATATCAGTATGTCATGTATCTTTTTAGGGTATTCTCCGAACGGCGTATCCAGGCTGAAGCCGAAATGCTCCGCCATGGCTGTAAGCAGCGCATATGTGAAACTTCCCTTTTTGTTTGCCGACTGCCATCCCGGCACAACGATAGCGCCGTCGCTTATACTGACTGTTTTGTCGGGTATGATCAGATCCTCGTCAAATTCCATGGTATATCCCAGCCCCAGGCAGTCAGGACATGCTCCGAAGGGATTGTTGAAGGAAAAGCTTCTGGGCTCTATCTCATCTATTGATATGCCGCAGTTCGGACACGCGAAGTTCGATGAGAACATGATCTCCTCATGAGACACCGGCTTTATCGCATCCTTAGGATAGTCACATGATGCCGTGGCTATGCTTCCCGTCAGCTCCAGCGCCGTCTCCAGAGAATCCGCCAGTCGCTTGCGTATCCCGTCTCTGACGATCAGTCTGTCGACTATGATCTCTATCGTATGCTTCTGGTTTTTGTCCAGCGCAATCTCATCACTCAGCTCGACTGTCTCCGCATCTATCCTTGCTCTTACATATCCGCTCTTTTTCGCCTGCTCAAGCACCTTCTCATGGCGTCCCTTCCTGCCTCTGACAACCGGTGCCATGATCTGCATGCGGGTTCCCTCCGGCAGTGCCGTAAGCTGCTCCACCATCTGATCTATGCTCTGTTTTCTTATCTCGCGTCCGCATTTCGGACAATGCGGAATCCCTATGCGTGCGTACAGCAGCCTTAGATAATCATATATCTCGGTTACTGTTCCGACCGTGGAGCGCGGATTGCGATTTGTGGATTTCTGATCTATGGATATGGCGGGCGGCAGTCCCTCTATGCTCTCTACATCCGGCTTTTCCATCTGCCCGAGGAACTGGCGTGCGTAAGAAGACAGAGACTCCATATACCGTCTCTGTCCTTCAGCATATATAGTATCAAATGCCAGCGACGATTTTCCGGATCCCGACAGTCCGGTAAATACCACCAGCTCATCCCGCGGAATATCGATGCTTACGCCTTTGAGATTGTGTTCACGGGCGCCCCGTATCTTTATATATTTCTTGTCCATCTCACTCATTTTTCAGCAGCCTGACTGCGGCGTCCAGCTGATTGTCCAGACCCTCCTCGCCTGCCGTTCCCTCCTGATCCCATTCGATCTCTATATCCGGCTCCAGTCCCGTCTCATGCAGATCAGTGCCGTTCGGTGTATAGTAATGCATAGATGTCAGTTTGAGGCCTGTGCCGTCGCCAAGTGAAAATACATATTGAACTATACCCTTGCCGTATGTCTTGGTTCCCAGAAGAGTCGCTTTATCGTAATCACGCATAGCTCCGGCAAATATCTCCGCGGCGCTTGCCGAGTTGCCGTTTACCAGAAGGACTATCGGCACATTTATCTCATGACCGTCATGTCCTCCCAGCTTCTGACCGTTGCCGTTTTTATCTGCTGTATATGTATATATGCCATCAGGCAGAGTATAATCCAGCATATCCACACTGACATCCACCAGGCCTCCCGGATTGTCGCGCAGATCTATGACAAGCCCTTTCATCTCCCTCTTCGTCAGCTCGTCCACAGCCTGCTTGTACTGAGTTGATGTGACGCTGTCATATTCGCTTATGACGATATATCCGATACCATCCGAAAGCATCTTGTATTCTACCGTCGGAACCTCTATCTTCCTTCTTGTGACCGTGAGCGTAGTCTCATCGTGGCTGCTGCCGCGCAGTACGGTTATTGACACAGCAGTGCCCTCATCTCCGCGGATATATTTGCTCACAAGCACATCGAGATCCAGATCCGTGATGTCCTCTCCGTCAACCTTATACAGTATGTCGCCTGCCTGCAGACCCGCCTCCTGCGCCGGAGAATCCTTAAACACCTTCACCACTGTCATGATTTTTGTATCGGCATTTTGCTGGAGCAATGCGCCTATACCGCTGTATGTTCCCTTCGTGGACTCCATGAGAGAAGCATATTCCTCGGCGTTGTAGTAGGCCGCATACTTGTCCTCCAGTCCGGACACAAATCCCTTGTAGATGCCGTCCTCGATAGCGCTCATGTCCTCATCATACAGAAAATACTCCTGCACATATTCCTGCAGAGTATTAAGCTTGTCTGATATTTTTTCCATATTCAGACTTTCTGAATTGTCCGGAACATAATCAGGATCCGTCAGCTTATAATGCGTGATTATCTGCGGATACTCCCTCAATATGATGATTCCGGCGCCTATGACTGCAGCTGTCATGACCGTGATAGTGGCGGCTATGCCTGCAAGCACGCCTATTGCAAAGCGGTTCTTCCCGCGCTTTGCCGCGGCTTTTGTTCCGCTGTGATCTTTCCCGCCAGTTATAATCTCAGTGGATTTTGTTTCGTCCTGCCGTGCGTTTTCAGACTTTATTTCGTTGTTGTCTGCCATGTCATATCACCCCGTTGTTTTTTTCAGGCTTAAAAGCTCTGCGTATTTTTGCTCTCCTACGGCGATACATAATTTCTTGGATTCGTATACGAACCGTTTGCTCTTATTCCGAAATGCAGATGAGGACCGGTTGAGTATCCCGTGGAGCCCACCTTTGCTATCACATCACCCTGCTTTACTGTATCCCCTACACTCACCAGCAGCTTTGAGGCATGCATATATACCGTATATACTCCTCCGCCGTGATTGAGCATGATATAGTTTCCCGCGGATGCACTGTATGTGCTGATGATCACTTCACCGTCCGCGCTTGCTATTATATCGGATCCGGACGCCGCACCGATGTCTATGCCCTTGTGCATCGTGCTTGCGCCTTCCGTAGGCGACTCGCGGTCTCCGTAATTTGATGTGATTCGCGTTGACGACGGCACGGGCCAGATGAAGTGTATATCGCCCAGATTGACTGTCTCATAGCTCTGTCCTGCCTCCTGAGCCTTCCTTCGTGCTTCCTCTTCCCTTCGCTTTATCTCCGCCTCGATCGCCTTGATCGTGTCCTCCTGCTTTTTTATCTCAGCCTCATATTCGCTTATCCGGCTCTGCGCATCTCCTATCTTGGCTTCATATCCCTTCAGCTCAGTCTGCTTGTCGGCCAGAAGCGCCTGCGCCGAGTCATGTTTTGCCTGAGCTATCTCCCGAAGATCTGCCAGCTGCTCCTGCTGTGCGTTCAGGCTATCCCTTTTTTCTTCGATTTCATGCTGCAGCTGCTCATATTCATCAAGCTTCTGTCTGTCATATATTGTGATCTTTCCGACATACTCACTCCGGTTTAGCAGCTGAGTCAGGCTTTCTGAGCCCAGTATCATATCTATAAATGTTGAGTCACTTTGCTCATACATATATTTGATTCGCAGCTTCATGTCCTCATACTGTCTTTGTGCGACATCCGAAGCCTCCTGAAGCTCGTTCTGAGTGACCGCTATCTGCTGTTCCACATCTGCAGCCTCGGCATCCAGCTCTGCTATCTCCCCCGCTATCTGCTCCAGCTCCGCGTCAAGCTTCGTCATATAAGTATTGACATCAGCCTTCAGCCCCTGAAGTTCCGTCAGCCTCTCCTGAGTTTTCTTCTTCTCCTGCTCCAGCGTCTCCTTCTTGCTCTGAGCCTTCTCTATATCTCCCTGACCGGTCTCCCCATAGGAAGAGATGGGCGCGCCTGTTATCAGCAACGCCCCCATCATAAACCCTATTAGTGTCCTGTATGTGTTCTTAAGCATATTTCATATCCTCAGATATTTATGCATTGTCACAAAGCTGACTATCCCTCCGAGCCCGACTCCCAGCGCAGCTGCAACTCCCGTCATCAGCGGCATGATATCTGCAAGGGAAATAAATGTTACCACATCTGTCAATATAGCATAGTTGGCTCTCAGATAAACTACAGCTCTGGCATACAGGTATCCGACTGTAGCAAGAGGAATCATAGCCCCTACAAGACCGATGAATATTCCCTCTATCAGAAACGGTGCTCTGATCATCATATTTGAGGCGCCTATGAGGCGCATGATTGCGATTTCATTTTTCTTAAATGCCGCTGCAACGCTGATGGTATTGGATATCAGAAATACCGCCACTGCAAGCAGTATCACGATCAATATGAGTGATATGAGTCCTATAATGCGGCTCAAGCCAGAAATCGCGGATGCCGCCGCGCTCGAATAGTTCACCTGCCGTATCCCGTCTATACTCTCCAGATATGCCACCACACCGTCCTGCTCATCGGAATCGTTTAAGAATATGCTGTATGATGAGCTTCCCTTGAGCGGATTGTCCTGCGCGAAGCCCTCTGCCAGATCCTCCCGCCCCGCGAAATAGTCCTTCTTAAAGGTATCCCAGGCCTCCTGAGCCGATGTGTAGGTGATCTCTTTCACCTCGGGGCGCTCTCTTATGAGCCTCCCTATCTCATCGATCTGGTCCTGTGTCAGATCCTCTCTGAAAAATACCGTGATTCCGACCTTAGTCTCGATATTCTTCACCATACCGTCCAGATTGGTAACTATGCAGAAAAAGAGGCAGAACAAAAAAATACATGCGGCTATCGTGACTATACTGGCAAGTGTCAGCCGCATGTTTCTTTTCATGTTTTTAAATGCCTGTCTGAAATTATAAACCATTCTTACCGCTCCCCGACAGATCCGGTATCCCCCGCAACTACCCCCCTGTCCATAGTTACTATTCTCATGCCGCTGCTCTTCGCTATCTCCTGAGAATGCGTGATCACTATGACAGTGGTTCCGGATTTATTGATATAGTAAAGCAGATCCATTATCTCATCTGCGGTCTTTCTGTCAAGATTGCCCGTCGGCTCATCACACAAAAGTATCTCCGGATCATTGACTATCGCCCTTGCTATGGCGACGCGCTGCTGCTCGCCTCCCGACAGCATCCCCGGCAATGATTTGTATTTGGACGAAAGTCCCACCAGCCTCAGCGCCTGCGGGACCGCCTCCTTTATCTCTCTTGCACTCTTGCCTATTACATGCTGGGCAAATGCAATATTTTCATATACCGTCAGCTCCGGAAGAAGCCTGAAATCCTGAAATACAACTCCCAGCGTCCTTCTGTATTTCGGAATATAGGAACGCGGCATACTGGCCAGATCCGCATCGCAGACAACTATGTCACCGGATGTAGGCTCCAGCTCTTTGAGAAGCAGCCTGAACAGAGTAGACTTTCCGGATCCGTTCCGTCCCATGATGAAGACAAATTCACCGTCGTCTATGGTCAGATTCACATGTGACAGAGCCTTCGTTCCGTTCTTGTATGATTTGCAGACATCCTTTATCTCAATCATCAATAATCCTGCTGCTCCATAAACTTCATATACTTACCGACCATAAGTGCGATGTTGAATGTTATCGCATCATCAAATACCCTGATATCCAGACCCGTCTCCTTGTGCAGCTTGTCGATTCTGTAAACAAGCGTATTCCGATGAATATAAAGCTGACGTGATGTCTCAGAAACATTCAGACTGTTCTCGAAGAACTTATTGATGGTAGCCAATGTTTCCTCGTCGAAATCATTGGGATTCTGACCGCCGAATATCTCCTTTATGAACATTCTGCACAGCGGGAGCGGAAGCTGATATATAAGCCTTCCTATTCCAAGCTTGGAATAAGCAACCACCCTGTCGTTTTCATAGAAGATCTTTCCCACTGCGATAGCCATCTTCGCCTCTTTATAGCTTTTTGATACCTCGCGAATCTCATTGACTATAGTGCCGTATGCAACACTGCAGTCCTCGATTCCCTCTGTCTTGAGCATGTCAAGTATGCCTCTTGCTATTGCCTCAAGTTCCTCGGTATCGGCGCTCTCGTTCAGCTCCTTGACCAGTATCGTGTCCTTTTCATCTATCGCCGTCACAAAATCCTTTGTCTGCGTGGCATATGCGTTCTTCATGGCATCATGCACGGCTGCCGCAAGCCCTGTATCGCTTTCCACGATGAATGCTGCGCGTCTCGTATTGGTCTCTATATGAAGCTTCTTGGCGCGGCTGTATATATCAACAAGGAGCAGATTGTCAAGCAGCAGATTCTTGAAGAAGCTGTCTTTATCAAAGCGCTCCTTATACGCCACGATCAGATTCTGCAGCTGAAGTATGGCCAGCTTTCCTATCATATATGAATCATCGCTGCTTCCTTCAACCATAAGAACATATTCCAGCGAGCCGTCCTCTATGACCTTGAAAAACTGGAACCCGCTTATCCTCTGAGACTCTGCCTGGGATGCCACAAACTCCTTTATGGTCGTGTCATACCTGTCGGCTCCGGGAAATGTCGATGCTAAAGAATTGCCGTCGATATCGCTGACACACATGTCCATATGTGTGATGTCCTTCAGGCCGTTCAATGTATTCTGCAATATTTGATTGGATACCATGCCGCGTCTCCCTATTTGATGTATGGTTGCTGTCAGACCTTGCTTTCCATATTATTTCAACAAAAAAGCACAGACTACGCAGTCTATACTAAGGCAAAATGCAAAAAAAGGCAAGAATGACTATTCACTCTCGCCGTTTTTTTGTTCAAAAATTCTGTTGCCTTTTTTTCATTTTAGACAAATCGGATTTTAAGCTTTGCTTCCGTCTTATATGTTACTTTCCCGGATATATGATCAGCGAATCCACATCATAATCCCTGAGTCTTTCGCGTCCCTTAAGTCCCGCCAGCTCCATCACGAACAAAACCTTTACCACCTTGCCGCCCAGTTTTTCAACCAGATGTATATTTGCCGCCATAGTTCCGCCTGTAGCCATCAGATCATCTATCATAACTACTCTCTGGCCCGGCTTGATATCATCCTTATGTATCTCTATCGTTGCCTGTCCGTACTCCAGATCGTAGGTTTCCTCTATGGTCTCCCGCGGAAGCTTGCCTTTCTTCCGGATCGGTATAAATGCCTTGCCCTTCTCATATGCCACCGGCATTCCGAATATGAAGCCTCTGGCCTCCGGTCCCACGACCAGGTCAAAATCTACTCCGTTCAGCCTTCCCAGCAATCCGTCGATGCTCTCCTTCAGACCCTCAGGATCCTTCAGTATACCTGTCACATCTCTGAATATGATTCCCGGCTCCGGGAAATCCGGAATACTGATCACACAATCCTCCAACTTGCTCATACTATCTCCTCCTGGCTCATAAAGCACTTGCCTTCGATCGCTTCGCATCCTTTACAATCATCTGCACGGATACCGTTCCATTATACTCGTTGATCTGCGGGTAGTACAGAACATCCAGTAGCTTTGCCCCTCTCATCTGCTCCATCCAAGCGTCACCGTCAGTAAATACCACAGCGTCTGCCGCAATCCCGCTCTCATCGCAAAGCCGCAGCTTCACTACATTATGCAGCTTTCCAAGCACCTTTGCGCTCAGCAGCTGCGTATTCTTCTGAGCAAATACAGGGCGCGGATTGCCGTTTGCAAACGGTTCCAGCAGCTCAAGCTCTTTTACCAGCGACTGCGTGGCATAGGCGAACGGAAGCGCTACATCTATCATTATCCTTTCTGTAAAGTCTTTCCCTTTCAGCCCGGAATCCTCATTTAATGCCTGCCGCAGAGGCTCTAAATTCTCTTCTTTTATGGTAAGTCCGGCCGCCATCGGATGACCCCCGAATTTTTCCAGCAACTCACTGTGAGCGCTCAGCTTCTCGAATATATTATAAGCCTCTATGGATCTTCCCGATCCCTTCAGATATCCGTCGGCGCTTTTTGTGAAAACTATGGCCGGATGATTGCAGTATTCTCTGATTCTTCCGGCTATGATTCCGGCTATGGATTCGTGGCATCCGTCGAGAAATATCACCTTCACATCATCTCCGGCATATACGGAATCCACCATGCCGCATGCTATATCGGTATGCTTTGCCGTCAGCTCCTTGCGCTGAGTATTCAGCTCGCACAGATGCTCTGCGATTTCCTTTATCTCTTCGTCACTGTCACTCAAAAACAGCCTCATGGCGGTTTTCGCGCTTTCCAGTCTTCCTCCCGCATTTATACATGGTCCGATCACAAATCCCAGCGTATATGCCGTGATATTCTTGCCCTTCAGCCCGGCCGCCTCGATAAGTCCTGCAAGTCCCCTGTTTTGTGTATGCCCTATCAGCTCCAGTCCCCGCTTTGTGATAATCCGGTTTTCGTCAATGATCGGCATCACATCGCCCACGCTGGCCAGTGCGGCAAAATCGGCATATACTTCCCATTCATCATTCGATATCCCGCGCATGGAATATACAACCTGCATGAGCTTCCAGGCCACAACTCCGCCGCATATACTCTTGAAAGGATAAGCGTCGTCCGCCCGGTGAGGATCCACAATATAAGCTGCAGGGGGCAGCATATCGGCTCCGTTCTCATCCTTTGCAACCTCATGATGATCCGTAACTATCACCGTCATGCCGTACTCTGCAGCCAGTTTCAGCGCTGACCCTGCGGATATACCGTTATCACAAGTCAGTATGATATCCACTCCGTCATCATGCGCTCTTTTTATGATCGTTTCATTGATGCCGTATCCGTCTGTTATACGGTCAGGTATATCATAATCTGCATCTGCACCTATGCGCTGCAGCATCCTCACAAGCAGGTATGTCGAGCAGACACCGTCGATATCATAATCTCCTACCACACGAAACCTTTTATTCGTTCCTGCACCTTCAAGAATCAATCCTGCGGCGCCGTCCATATCCTTCATCAGAAGCGGGTCATGCATGTTCTCCAGACCCGCATTCAGATATCCGTCAAAATCCTCCGGCCTTACGCCTCTGTTTATCATGATTCTTGCAAGTATCGGAGATATATGAAACCGTTCCCCCAGCGAATAAAAGTCTGCCTTCTTTACATAAAGCATCCATTGTGTCTGTTTCATACTGCTTCCTTTTCGCTCAAATATATGTCATTATAATTTAAGCTATGAGGATTTAAAAAGCTTTTTCCCCGAACCCCATCCCTTTAAAAACTTCTTTTTAGGCTTTTGATCTGCCTCTCCTGTCTGAGGCCGCGGCTCTGCGACCATCAATGCAGGTGCCGGATCCTGTATCATGACAGTTCCATAGGATACCTCTTCCTGCTGTCTTTCATCATTTCTGCGTTCGGCAGCCCTTATTATCTTCAGCAGATCATCTGTCACATAATTTTCTCTCAGGCTTTCCTGATACAGGCTGTACGCCAGAACTACACTGTCATGATCATTATTATCAACCGCCGCCAGCATGCGTCTGAGCAGCTCCGACAGTCCTGCGCCCATACTTCCGGCGTTTCCCGGGATATAGCAGAGCATGAGACTTCTATTCTCATTCAGATACATATAATCAGGATCCAGCAGCAGATCGTCCTTGTCCAGCATATAGGCATCGAGCTCCCGCACTGTTCTCAGCAGATCCGTGACGATCCGGCTGACACTTTCTCCGTTCAGTGCTCTCACATCCAGAATACGATTTAATGTCTCCATCGAGCCTATCTCATAGCATATCTCCTGCCTGCCGTCTGCCTCATGAAGGCTAACCTCCAGCAGCCCCGGGATGCGGTTGTGCGTCAGCATATGTACTCTGTAATCATCCGAATATTCACTTACTGCCAGATGATTTCCGCTGATATCCCTCCGATATTCTATGCTTAAGGCATGCTTGCTTTCCATGTTCATTTCTGTATCTCCTTTTCGTCCTGACCGCTTCTCAAATAGGCCTTCTTTACCCCGTCCCAAAGCGTCAGCTCCCGCATATACTCCTCCGGACAGTAATCTTCATCCTCATGCGATGCCGATTCATTCTCAAATCGTTCACGAAATGCCCCGGCAACTCCCGTCTTCTGCCTATAGGCAAAGCATATAACGGAGCCTATGGACAGCAGTACAACCGACATTATTATCGATGCCTCGATTGTAAATGAAGCCGACACCCGCCATTCTCTGCCTTTTTCTACTAGCTTTCTCCATGTTAATGTTTTCATTGCTGTTCTTTCGTAATTTTGGGTTACAGTGTCAAAACTCATCCAAGTACAAATAACCATAAGAGCGCTATTCCTGCCGCAGGCAGATACGGCAGCCTGCGTCCGAACAGACCTCTTGCGCTTTTCTTGTCACCGGCTGCCTGATATCCGCTTTTTCTGTTTCTTTTTGCTGTCATCATCAGAAGAAACCCGGTGCATATCAGCACCTGTACAAACGAGGCCAGAACTATCACTATCATGACCCGCTTTATACCAAGCGCTGCTCCGACAACTATGAAATACAGTCCGTCCCCGGCTCCGATTTGTCCTGTTATAAGCGAAAAGATAACCATCACCGTTCCCGGAAGACATCCGATCAATATACCGGTTGCCGTACCGGCTACTGTCTCTGCTGTCAGTGCCGGATCCGGATCCTTCTGCAGTCCTGTGACAAACAGGATTGCAGAAGCAGCCGCCACTGCCGCTGCACCTGTCGCAAGTGTGCCTATACTCACACTCATATACCGCATATCCTGCCATGCGCATATCAGCGCAAATGCCATCACTATAGCCCTTCCCCACATGTGATCTGCAATCATATTCATCTTCCTCATCTTCCGCAGTATGAGCATGCTCCCATGGATTCCACCTCTGACAGGTGCACGGTTTTTACATATGCAACTATGGCCTTGCAGTTCCTCTGAGTATGATAAGCATTGCCGCTGGCCATCACATAAACGCTTCCCGTGCTCACTCCGTTTTTTGCGCATACAGAGCATGGATGATACTTTCCGTTATAGGAATTGCGTATCGTCCCTATCTGACTGGCATCTACACTTTTCATGTTGTTGCTTAGATAGTGGCAGCTCTGCGACAGGTGATACCGTGTAGAGTTCTTCCCCACATAGACTAAAGGATCGGCATCCGAGCTTTCTCCGTCCGATTTACTCCTTTTCTTTCCGACCCATGCTCTTCGACTGCTTGTAACTGTCTGATTTATGCTGTTGTATCCCAGCATCGAAAACGGCAGCCTGTATGTGTAGTTGAGCACTATGGTCACCGTCTCCCCGTCGGTCATGCAATCGCTGTCGATAAAGTCTATGAGACCCAGAAACTGGTCATCCGCTGCGTCTCTGGCCTTTTGAGCCGCATATGCCCCAAGCCCGGCGGATATTCCGGTATATAAAGCCTGGTCTCTCGGGCTGTTCTCAGGATCAAGATCAGCGCTGATTCTCGTCGCTGCATATGCATGCTGACATACATCCCTGCACAGCTCCTCACAGGCCTCCTGCATGCGCCCCGTAGTTTCCATGATGCGAAACGGCAGCAGCATGAGCGCTATTGCAAATATGAATACAGGAAATACAATTGCCGCCTCTATTGTCATAGACGCGGCGACTGTAAGACACGCTTCGCCATGCATCCATCTCCTTTCGAGCCGCGCTTGGAGAGCTGCTTTTTTATTGTACAGTTGGCTTTTTGTTGTGGCAGATGCATGGCAAAGCATGTTTGAAACCTCTCAATATTCTTTCTGTGTCACAGCAGTCATGCTGTATGATGAATCAACCTCAGACGGATGATTTATCCCGAGATTGGTAAACAGTCTCGGACATTCGCAGTAAAATGTGGCCTCCAGCCCATAGATGGTATCTGCTATACAATATCCGGAATCCTCCGCCCTGACATTGGTCTGTATCACATCCAGCATTCGATAATTACGATCTGTCTCCTCCGTCTGCAATATCAGAAACTTCAGATAATCCTCGTATGACTGACCTGTGCCCTTCCCGTCTGTATCTGCATCCAGCACTCCCTTGGAGCCCGTTTCCAGAACCTGCGTCAGAGTTGTATTCCATTGATCTTCACTCTTCACAAGCGGAATCTTTTCGCCCTTCAGCAGTGCTCTCAGATCAGTTACAGTCTCCGCTGCAGCCCAGACTCCTATTATCAGGCACATCATAAGCGGCTTCAGCGCCGGAAGAGCCGTGGCTCCGACTATAGCCGTGGCCAATGCGTCCGCCTCCTCTCTCAATCTTTCGCTCTTCAGGATGGTCAGATAGTTCATCCCCTCGCGGATCGCAAAGATTCTTGAGAGACTGGCAGAGAGATTGTCCTTGTCACTGCTCCTGCCGTTTGCTATATATTCCATCTCATATTGCATATTGCGATCCTGATCGTCCGTAAAATCCACAAAAAACTGCGCTGTATACTCGCATATCAGAATTTCGTCAAGCAGATTCCGGCTGACTCCGGCTGCCGTCTCGCTTCTTGCGGTCACAGATGTTTTTGTCGGAAGGTCAGTCTGATCGATCTTGTATTCCGACACTGCCCGCCCGCTCGGCACGACCAGCTGCAGCAAACCTCCGGACAGCACATCCTTTGCGCTCTCAAGAAACCCCTCTTTTTCCGTATCCCCAAGTCCGTTGCAGCAATCGAGCTGTCGGATGCGGTAAGAATCATCAAAGCTTCTCGCTACCCTGCGCCATATAGCATCCTCGTCCACGTCATCTGTCTCTGTGTATACATTTCCGTCCTCATCGACATACTCATAAGTATCTCCGCCTTCCGCGATCTCTTCCTCGGCATCATCGATCAGCTCTTCTGTCTTCGACAGCACTCCTATGTTGTATGAGGCTGTATCGGCCTGAGACTCAACCGCATTGCGCCTTTGTGCATCCTCATCTGTATATTCTCTGTATTCTCTGACGGAGTCCTGAAGTATAGCCAGACTGTCGCTGCTCAGCTCGTCGATCTGTCCCTGATACTTTGCAGATATCTCATCAAGTTTCCTTCCGAGGTTGTCCGCCTTCTGCTTATAGCTTCCTATCAGATTGGGGATTCTTACACACTGTGATTTCAGCTCGGCTGCCAGCCTGTGATATGACGATACATTTCCGGACAAAAGTGCTCTGTATGCCTCATTCTTAAGGCTTGCCTGCCTGTCGATGTTTGCAGTTATCTCCATCAGCACCTTTTCCAGCGCGACTGCCTCTCTTGTCTGCCCTGCATATTCGTTGGTGATGCTTTTGACACTGGCCGCGTCCTTGAGATCCTCCCTCAGCTGAGTCACATCGTCCTGGGATGTGAAAAGTTTTTCCACGATCCCGTATTTCATATAATCGAGTATCTCCTGTTCGAGCCATATGCCTCCGTCATCCGCGATATATACAGTGTCAGTTATATCCGCCTCAGGCTCGCTCATATGAAACCAGTTCGAGGCTACAGCATAGGGCTTTGCATAGGCCTCAAGCTTCACCATCGTATCTATACTGTCAGCATTCAACAGCAGCAGTCTGTAGTTGTCCCATATCTCTGTATCATATTCACTGAACAGAGAATCTATGGCTGCATTGGCTGCGACCTGCAGATAATACTTCGATCCGGCTGTTCTTGCTATCTCCGCAAGGCTGAATATAAGCGCTGCGACACATGCAAAAGCAAGGCTCAGATAAATCGTCACCGATGCCGCAGCGCGTTCCGTTTCAATACGGCTTGTAAACTTCCAATGTCTGGGAATCAATCTCACTGAAAATATCCTCCAGCAGCTCTCCGATCTTGTCCTTAAATACAAGAATCAGTGCTATCAGCACAACCATGATAAGAACCATCTCTATGGTTCCTATTCCGCTCTCATCCTCCCAAAAGCTTGTATACTCCATGTCTCTAAGCATCATTTCTTCCTTTCCGCAGATATCGTCTGCAACCATGTTTTATGTTTCAAAAACTTACAAGTGCCGGAACCATAACTATAATCATCACCAGCACAAGCATCATCAAAAGCGGAATCAACAATTTGGTCGATGCTTCCTCGCCCATCCTGCGTGCCAGATTTTTGCGATTCTCCCATGCCTCCCTCATCTCCGCTTCCAAAAGCATTCCCAAATCAGCGAGCCCGGAGCGCCTGTTCTGCTCCAGAAGCCCGGCAAGCTTCATAAATGTCCTTCCGCCGCTTCTTCCCATCGCATTGTAGGCTGCACTTTCACTCACTCCGGAATTCAGCTTGTTCGACAGTATGCACATCTCTTCGTAAGCGTACCGTGTCTGCTCACTGCGACTTTTATAATCCTGGGCTATGGCCTCTATGGATGATCTGACTGACAGGCCGGCGCCGGTAAATATCATCAGCTTTGACACTATCTCCGGATAGTCCAGCTGCATCTGCATCTCCCGCTGCTGCCTTGCTTTCTTTTTCTCCTCCTTATCCTTGAGGACAAGCAGCACTCCCGTCAGAATCCCCAGCATCCATATATAGCTGTAGTCCGCAGCCTTCGTCTGAAACGATATATCTCTTCCAAGATACTGAGTCGGAAGGCTCAGCGTTGATTCTGTAGCGCTGTCTTTATCTTTTGCAGCTATCTCCTTTGTCAGACCGGCAAGAAGCTGTTGTGCTTCACTGTACGGTTTCGGATATATCTTTACCGGAATCGTATAAAGCTCATGACGCATTCCGTCGGACAGCTCCGCCAAAAGCGATACCTCAACAGGCTCCTTCAGCCCCTCATTTATCACCCGGCCATTGGACTTTAGTACCTTTCTGTCCGATGATGTCCAGGATACGCTGATTCCCGGAACACCGGCGGTCTCCGCAAGTACCAGATCTCCGGTTACATGAGCCAGTGAATCATTGCTTCCGAGAATGCTCACCACAAGCTCCTCCATACACCGCTCAAATGCCTTCTCCAGCTCTTCATCGGTATATCTTTGCGCTGAAACTGCGATGTCTACAGGCAACGCATCGTCTCCGAGTCCCTCCACATACAGCTTTACTGTATCTGCGCTCTTTCCGTACGATCTGCGGTTCAGCCGTGTCACAACATCACTTCCCAGAGGGTCAAGCCATCTCGCCGCTATGTATATGACAAAACCTGCGCATATACATAAGATCGGGGCTTTATATTTTCCGAGTCTTCCAAGGATATCCGAGCCTTTCAGCTTTCTCCATTTCATACTCATCCTTACATCCTTCCGCCCTAAAGCAAATTTACACCTCGATATTCAATATCCTTCCCGATATCCATACCGCCGCCATATATATACACAGGCATGCCGTCATGATAAGCCGTCCGTTTAAGGTCTTATACATCGGATCAAAGAAGCCGGGATTGCTCCGGTCTATATAAACAACTATCAGAACCGGTATGAGCTCCATGATCTTCTGCTCAAATTGCTTCCCCGCTGTCATGGTGTTGATTTCTTCCTTTATGCGAAGCTTGTCGCCTATGATATCCGCGGTATGGGCTATGATTCTTTTAAGATCTCCTCCGCTTCGCTTTGCGATTCTTATGACTCTGGCGAAATTCTCTATATCGGCATTGCCAGATCTTCCTGCAAAGCTCTCCCATGCCTTTTCAAGCGGAATATTCATGCTCACCTGCAGATTGATCACGTCATACTCCCTTACAATCATCGCTCCGTCCCCATACATCAGTCTCAGCTCAGACTCTGCCTCAATCATGGCATTTTCCGGTGAATATCCCGCTGATATCGCCGACGAGAGTGTCATGATGCCCTCACGAAACTCCTGCTCCAGCTGTCTGTATCTGCGTCCAGCCAGCTTTCCCCGCATCATAAGCGGCCATATCACCGCAAGCGGACTTAGTATCAGCAGTGCCGTCAGGCTTCTGTAGCACACATATGCTATTGCAGCCGCTATTGCCAGTCCCTGTCCTGCGTATATAAACCATTCCCTTAAAGACAGCTTATAGATTCTGTAATTCATCGCCTGCTGCGATGAGCTTTCTCGTGTTTGAGAGTCCGCCGACCTTGATGAGCTGTCCTCTGACTTCTTCATTTTCCTCCGGACGGAGCCGGTGAGCCGCGCCATCGTCTCTTTTATCTGTTCTGTCCGAATCCGAATCCACTCTTTGAGATCTGTCCTGCTCCCTTTCTTTGCTGTCCCCGCCTGACTCAGATCCCTTTCTTTGTCCAGGCGACTCTTTTGTGTGGTTTTCTTCTGCGGTGCCTGCGGCTGCATCGCGCTGTGCATACTGCTCTGCCGGCCTGTCCCGGTATTCTGAGACCCGCTCTTCCCTGAATTCGTATAGAGTTCTAAGCCCGATCGTGCCTTCCTCATATTCGCCCACCTCCACAATTGACAGTACTCTTCTGCTGCGGTCTCTCAACCTTCCCAGGTGAATTATGATATCTATAGCTCCGGCGATCTGCCCCCGTATCGCCGAAACAGGAAGCTCCGCACCCGACAGCACCATCGTTTCTATCCTTGAAAGCATATCCTTGGGACTGTTGCCGTGCCCCGTGCTCAGAGAGCCGTCATGTCCGGTATTCATCGCCTGAAGCATATCCAGAGCCTCGGCGCCTCGTACCTCTCCCACAACGATCCTGTCCGGATTCATACGAAGTGACGCCTTTATAAGATCACCCATGGTTACACCGCCGTCTCCCTGTGCATTAGCCATCCGGGTCTCCAGCCTCACAAGATTTTTTATATGCGTCAGCTGGAGCTCCGCCGAATCCTCTATCGTTATGACTCTCTCATCATCCGGGATAAATGAGCTAAGTGCATTTAAAAATGTGGTCTTCCCCGAGTTGGTTCCTCCGCATATGAAGATGTTATATCCTGCGCACACCAGGCGCTTTAAAAACGCGGCGGCCTCTCTGCTTATCGCGTTCCATCCGATCAGCTTGTCCATCGTGATAGGCTCCGGAAACTTTCGTATGGTGATAACCGGACCGTTCAGCGCTATCGGCGGGAGCACTATATTTACTCTGGATCCGTCCTCAAGTCTGGCATCACATATCGGAGACGAAACATTGACTGTGCGGTTTACTTTTGCGACTATCTGCTGGATCATGTCCTCAAGCTGCTCTACAGTGGCAAATGCTTTCTCCCACTTGACCACCCGGCCTCCCTTTTCGATAAATATGTCATCACAGCCGTTGATCATGATCTCCGTCACATCACTGCGGTCTACCAGCTCCTGAAGCACATCCAGCCTTCTGAAAGAATCAAAAAGAGTATTTCTTATCGAAAGCTTTCTGCTGATCGGAAGATAATGCACCGTCTCAGCTCTGTCTATCGAATCGTCTATCATATCAAGCAGCTGTTCGTCAGGCACATCGCGCATACTGCTCAGCGCTCCCGTCAGCTCCTCCCTCAGCTGCTCCAAAAGCTCCTTGTCATCAGCACGCTGCTCGCGCCTGTCTGCAAAGCCTATGTCTGCGTTCAATATTTTCTCATCGCTCATATATTGTCCTCAAGATTCAAGCACGAGCAGTGCTTGCACATGCTCGTATTTGAATCTCCAATCAAGTTTGGAAGTTTACTTCCAAACTTTTACTTCCAAACTTGTCTTCCTGCTTTATTCCGCACTCTGTCAGAATACCCACTGCCGCTTCATGCAGCTTCCCTGACATATAGCTTTCAGGCTCACACAATGTTCTGATATCGCGTCTCTCCAGCGGCAGTGAAACGCGTTTTATGCGCCCTGTCACATCCCCGTGCCCTGCATCTCTCAGAGAATCCAGACACTCCTCAACCTTGCACAGAGCCGAGGCGTCATCCGTCACAGGCATGATCAGATGGTCGCATACCTCCATCAGCTCGCCTGCAGTCCTTGAGAAATCTCCCATATCCAGCACGATATGCTCATATCCGCAGTCTGCAGAGATCTTGAGAATCAGCTCACACAGCTTGTCAGGGCTCATCTGATAGAGATCCTCCGAATATCTCGCCGGCGGTATATAGTCCAGATCCGCAAATGAATACACAGCGTAAACAAGCTTCGCCCAGCTGTATTTTCCCTGTCTGAAGCTGTACAGAACATCTGTAAGATCCGCCTTGGCGTCTGATGCCGTATATCTGAATATTCCGGACAGATCCTCCAGTGTGATCATCAGCACCTTTGAAAATCTCGCCAGATAGAGACCCATACACAGCGCCAGACTTGTCTTTCCGCTTCTTCCTACCGGTGAAAATATTCCTGTTATCACGCTGCTTTTGCTCATGACACGGGCGAGTTTTTCCATGTCATCTTCTGAATAAAAGCCCATGATATCCCGCAATATCGCATCGGCCTTTTTGTACTTAAATATCGTTTTTTCCCGGTCAGCTCCGCAGGCAAGACTGTCTTCTGAAAACCGCAGAACCATGTCCGGCACTTCTTTTGCCCCCAATGCTCTTGCCATATTTTCGCCCGCGAGCAATATCCGGACATCATAGTCCTTCCTTCGTGCTCTGTAGTTGTCCGGCGATGAAAATGCCACAGCCTTAAGTCCCATTCTCCCGCGCTCATTAACATACGCGGCAAGCCGTCCGGAATATTCGTAATCATCGTCTATGATTGCTATGATGCGACGCATATGCACCTCCAGCACACATAACCCATCAGCATATAAGGTGCCATCGGAAATGTGTCTTTAACACTTCTTTTTTTACTCAGGATCAAAGCGCCGCATATGATGGCGCACAGAGAAAATCCAACCAACAGAATGATCAGAAACTGTTTTATTCCACACAGTCCCGCGATCACAGAGAACATCTTCAGATCACCTGCGCCGATGATTTTCAGATGAGAAACAGAATAAGAAATAAGCATTGCAAGAGTGAATCTTGCGATAAAGCCCGTTCCTGCGAGCACCGCACCCGCACAGGCTGCGCATATGATCAGCCTATTGGGTATCTTCCGGCACTTCAGATCGAATAAAGCGCATATAAAGAGAAAGACAGCGCAGCTATAGTAGGATATGTCGTTCAAATGTGATTGCCTCAAAGGAAGAAGCCTGAAGATAAAAGCGAATGGATATCATCCGATGTGAAGCTTAAAGAAAAAACTGAATTAAAGAATGTGAGGCTATGTTACAACAGCCGTTTTGGCTGCGTCAATTTCATTTTTCAGGAAAATCAAATTTCATATAATGCGCCGAATTTTTCTGTAGAGTTTCGTAGTTTTGTTCATATATGTGTGCATCAAAAAGGGAAGAGGCTGCGATATCCTCTTCCCTCAATAACTGCATTGAGCTCTTTATTCTATACCGGCCAGCTTCAGCACCTCGGGAACTCTTGCCTCCCATCCCAATGCCATGATGTGAACTCCCTGGCAGTACGGACGGCACTCCCTTATGATTCGCGCCGCTATCTCAACTCCTGTGATGCCCGCCTTGGTCTTTTCCTTGTCGGCCTTCAGCTCGTCAATCATGCTCTCCGGCACATGGATGCCTGCTACATTGGCATTCATATATCTCATCATTCCCACATTTTTGGGGATGATGATTCCTACCTGCACAGGCTTGCCGAACTGCTTTGCCCTCTCCATGAATTCGATAAACTTCTCCGGCTCAAATACGGCCTGTGTCTGGAAATACTCGGCTCCCGCCATGACCTTGCGTTCCATCTTCATGAGCTGTGCATCCACGCTGTCGCTGCAGGGTGATACAACTGCTCCCTTCGCAAATCTCGGAGGCTCTCCGACCAGCTCGTTTCCGCCCAGATCTACACCCTCCTCCAGTTTTTTAACTGCATACAGCAGTGAAACCGAATCAAGGTCAAATACCGGCTTGGCCTGAGGATGATCTCCGAGTTTCGGATGATCCCCCGTAAGGCACAGTATATTATCTATGCCAAAATACGCCGCTCCCAAAAGATCGGATTCAAGTCCCATACGATTTCTGTCGCGGCATGTCAGCTGATATATAGGATCAAGGCCTGCATCCTTGAGTGCCTTGCAGGCGGCCAGCGTGCACATGCGCATGACAGAGGATTGATTGTCGGTGACATTGACAGCTGCTATGCCGCCAAGATATTTTTTCGCATCATCGACCATTGACTCTATATGAAAGCCCTTCTGGGGGCCGACCTCTGCCGTAACTACAAACTCTCCCTTTGAAAATCTATCTGTAATCTTCATAATCTCATGCTCCTGTCTCATTGATATGAAAGTCTGCTGTCTGTTTTTGCACCGCGGGATCATAGCTGCGCATCTGCACCGGCCATGCCGCATCCTCTCTTCCAAGCTGCTTCAGCCTGCGATAGATGCGCTCCCATCCGCATTCCATATCCGGATCCACCTCGCACCTTCCGTTTTTTGTCCCGCCGCAGGGGCCGTTTACCAGACTCTTTGAGCAGGCCGTTATAGGGCAGATGCCCCCTGTGATATTCAGATAGCATTGACCGCATCTGTCGCAGTCATATTCGAGCGGCGTTACTCCCTGACATCCGGGGAGTGCATAGGTATCGCATCCGGCACATACCCTCATCTCAGGCATATAGTCGGCAATTGTCTGAACACCGACTCCGCATGAGCATACCAGTATCATATCGGCCTCACTGATCGCATTGCCGTGCGTCTGCAGCCTGAGTACCATGTTCTCCGGATTGCATATGTAATCAGTCGTAAGTATCCCGGTCACCCGTCCTGCTTTCTGCAGTCTCTGTTCAAGCTCTGCAGCTTCTCTTTCCGGAAAGCTCACCTCTCTGCAGCCGTGACAGTTGATGATAAATATCTTCTTTGATGTCAATGATTCGATCGTCTCTATGTCCTTGAGCTTAGTTATCAGCATCTACTTCATCCCCCTTACCGCCGCTTTCCCGGCCTTTATCTTGATGCTCAGCGGGATCTTCGAGGAGCATATATATTCGCAGCTTCGGCATTCTATACAGTCCATGACATTCATCTGCTTCATAGCTGTCCAGTTCTCCTCGTCTGCATATCTTGCAAAATACAGCGGCTTGAGCTCCATCGGGCATACATCTGCGCAGCGTCCGCATTTTATACACGAAACTTCCCGTGTCGTATCGGTATCGATCGCGATGACGCCGTTGGAGGTCTTTATGATCGGCACATTTATATCGGTGATGAGACTTCCCATCATTGGGCCTCCCATCTTCAGACACACATCGTCCGGTATATTTCCGTTTCTGACGCTGCCGTCTGCACCGCAAATTCCTCCGCAGTAATCTATCAGATCCTTTACACTGGTTCCGATCTTCACTATATAGTTTCCGGGACGCTTTATCCGTTCGCCTGTGACACTGACTACCCGTTCTGTCAGCGGTATTCCTCTGCATACAGCATCAGCTACGGCCTTTGCCGAGCTGACATTGCTTACGATGGCTCCGACATCGGCAGGAAGACCGCCGCTGGGAACCTTGCGTCCCATAGCCAGCTTTATCAGCATCTTCTCGGCACCCTGCGGATATTTCGTTTTTGCACACAGAACACTGATCTCCGGTATGTCGGCCGTTTTCTGAGTCAGAAGCTCTACGGCGTCAGGCTTGTTGTCCTCTATGATTATGATGCCTTTTGGTGCGGACACAGCCTTCATCATGATTCTCAGACCCTGCACCACATCATCGGCATATTCAAGCAGTACACGGTGATCCGCCGTGATCAAGGGCTCACACTCACACCCGTTCAAAAGGACTGCATCTATGGGCTTTCCCGGCTTCAGCTTTACATATGCGGGGAATCCGGCGCCGCCCATTCCGACTATTCCCTTTTCCTTCACGATATCCGTGATCTCATCGGCTGTAAGCTCTTCCCATTGCCTTTCCTGCCTTATTCCATCGTCTGGTGTATCCAGCTTGTCATTTTTTATAACTATGCTTGTCACCATGCCCCTTGATGGATGCAGCCGCTCCTCTACCGCCAGAACCGTACCGCTCACGCTTGAATGTACCGGAGCACTGATAAAGCCTGCCTGCTCACCTATCTTCTGCCCCAGCTTCACCCTGTCTCCGGTCTTGACCAGCGACTGTGCCGGCGCTCCCGTGTGCATGGACAATGGGATGACAACCTCGTCAGGCTGCGGGAACCGCACGAGTCCGATATGCTCGCTCAGCTCTTTTCTCTCTAACGGATGTACTCCGCCGTAATATCCCGCAAATCTCTTTTCTCTGACGCTGTCCACATACTCCTTGATCACCTTAAAATTTGTCCTGGAATAATCTCTCAGCTGTACCGGCTGCTTTTCAAACTCGCCTGTTCTTTTCTGAAGCTCCAGCCGTCTGTATATCTTCTCCCATGCGCAGTCCTTCTCCGGATCCACCTCACACTTGCCGTTTTTTGCTCCTCCGCACTGACCGTTTATCAGACTCTTGGAGCAGTCTACTACAGGGCATATGCCTCCGGTGATGCTCAGATAGCACTGAGCGCAGGCTCCGCACGCTTTTTTCGTAAGTGCCATTCCATGATGTCCCTCGGCACCTACGGAATCCGCCGCCGCTATAATCGGCAGCGATACCTCGTCCGCTATGGTCTGAGCTCCCAGACCGCAGGCCACCACCGCAACATACTCCGTTCCCTCCGGGATCAGTCCGTCAAGCAGTCTTTGGGTCTGAACCTTGTTGCACAGAAAATCCGCCCTGACGGCTCCTGTGACAGTCTTGCCAAGCTTTTTTGCCATCGCTGCAAATTCATCACAGTCCTGCTCATCAGGTGTGATAAATTCCTTGAAGCACTTGTTGCAGGCGATCACGAAGAGCTTATCCTTGCCCTCCAGCACTTCCGCCAGCTCCTGTGCCTTTTTCAGCCTATACCTGGTATAGTCCTCCATCTTCTCACCTTTCTGTATCGTGATTGTTGATATATGGATCAATCATCTCTAAAGACGCAGCACACATCTTTTCGTATGCGTCCCACCCGCATATGAAAGTCTGAGGCATTCTGCATCTCGTTGTTAAATATAGCACAATTTACATATGGGTCATACTATTTTGTTAAATTTTTGTCTTTTTTGTTAAGCTGCTTTATATAGCTCTTTTCAGACTCGAAAAATTACCAACCCCCCATTTCAAATTGGGGTTTATTTTTAGCGGCTCCGCCGCATTTTTCTGGTTCCGCCAGATTTTGGGTGGTATCGACACATACATGTTCACATGATCAACACAAACTTTTCCCTCGATGAGGGCTACGCCCTTTATCTCGCAGAGTTTCTTGATTACCTCTACGATGTCCTTTTTGTTAGATCCGTACATTATTTTTCGTCTGTACTTTGGAATGAACACAATGTGATAGGTACAATTCCACCTCGTGTGTTGTATACTCTGATTGTCCATCTGGACCCTCCTTGATATATGTTATGGATCGCGAAACCCACAACATTTTATCAGGAG
>CAVIJY010000015.1:0-29911 GCA_963643215.1 Lachnospiraceae bacterium
CCCGGGACGGTATCCTTTATAAACCAGATAAAGGCATCAGCTCTGCCGATGCCTTCTCCTTCACTGTTCAGATCCTGTATCTCAACCTCGATGAGGTCATTTTTCTTCCACTGCGCGATAGCGCCTGATTTAGCTTTCATCTGAGTCAGTTTCCCATGCTGGTTTTGCGGATATTGCTCTCAAGGAATTTGTTGAAGCCTATCCAGTTTGTATTATCCGGCGTCGCGGCAAAAAGCTCTTTGATAATTTCCAGTCTGGAGTCGGAGTCATCCGCGAGATGAAGCGCGACAGCCTCTGCCAGCGCCGGCTTCTTGGGGGAGCCGTATTCAAGCTCGCCGTGATGAGCCAGAATGCAGTGCTCCAGCTCGGATGCAAGTCTGGGAGGAAAGCCCTCTATCTGCTCGACCTGCTTAGCCACCATCTGCGCCCCTATGAAGATATGCCCCAGAAGCTGTCCGTCATCAGAGTAGTCATTGTGGGGGAACGGAGTTATCTCCGTCGTCTTCCCTATATCGTGACACAGCGCTGAGGTGATCAGCAGATCCTTCTTCAGGTACGGATACATCTGCGCCATATATGCGCAAAAGCCCGCGACACCGAGGGTGTGCTCCAAAAGACCGCCTACATAGCCGTGGTGAACCGTCTTGGCGGCAGAGGAGTACATAAAGCGCTTTTTGAGCTCCGGATCATTGACAAAAAAGTTCTCCAGCAATGTGCGCAGGTATTTGTTGTGAACACCGGAGACATAGCCGAGAAGCTCCTCATACATCTCGGTGAGATCACGGCTGCTGACAGGAAGATAGTCCATGGGGACATACTCGCCCTCATCCGCGCGCCGCATGCGCTTGATATTTAGCTGAAGCGTATTGTTGAAGGAGGTGACATCAGCCTCTACGGCGACATAGTCGAGAGCCTCAACATGCTCGATGCCCGGACTCGCCAGATCCCATGCCTTGGCATCTATGGTTCCGGTCTTGTCCTGAAGTATGAGGCTTGCATATTCCTTGCCGTTCTTGGTGAGCTGTATCTGTCGATTTTTGCACAGGTATACATCCGAGATGTGCATACCTTCCTTAAAGCCTGAGATATATTTCATATATGATGCAACCTTTCTGGGTGCTGTGACGCGCCGAGGCCGGACTAGCGCACGGTTCGAAGACCGGTTTCGACCTCAAAAACGATATTTCTGTATTCATCTCTGCTCTGCCGGTATATCAGTATGGTGACAGTAGATCCGGCCTGTATGTGATTCATGGCGTATTTAAATGAGCGAAGCGATGTGATGCGGTGTCCGCCTATATCTGCGATATAGTCGCCGGGCTGCAGACCTGAGGCATATGCCGGTCCGCCGAATCTGACGGACTTCACATATACTCCCTCCGGATAATCGGGACCGCTGTGCATCGTGTCCATATCTATGATGGAGACGCCCAGATAGGCATGATCCTCACCATTGACCATAGCCGCCAGAATATCACGATAGTCAGCTATGCTCATGATCACCTGTGAGTCAGTGCCATCCTCCTGAATATCAGCTGACAGCCATCCGATGAAATTTCCATCCAGATCCATGATCCAGGTGCCCTTGTCACAGCTGATATCGCGATCTGTGTAGAACAGCCTTGTGGTTCCGTCCAGCACGCTGATGGGTTCTGTGGTGTAGGAAAGCCATGTATATGCTACCGAGTGCGTCATGCCCTTGGGGCTGCCGACAGCTATGACGAGATCACCTCTTGCGGCATCTCCGGCAGTATCCAGAGGTACAGCTTCGATAGGCTCATAGGTATCCTCCGAATGCCCGGCATCGGACTGCGTCTGAGTCGTTTCCTCAATGATCTCTGCTGATACCATGTCGCTGTCATTCGGGTCAAATGAGATGACGGCCAGATCGGTTACGATATCGGATTTCTTGAGCTCTGCCGGGAACAGTCTTCCGTCGCTGAGTACCACGCGAAGCGAGTCGGCGGAGCTTACGGCGGCAGCGGGTGTAAGCACGCATACCTCAAGCTCACTGGCGGATATGATGATGCCGGAGTAGATGTCCTTTTTCTCAAAATGATTGTCAAACCAGTCGGTTGCATTCTGAACTGAGCATACATCTACGATATATCTGTCCGCATCATCACCCACACGGGCGACATCCTGCCATACACGCGCCAGCTCCTGAGCTGTGCATGATGGGTCATCGTCAGATTCATGAGTTCCGTCGTCGGTATCCTGAGCTGACGATGAGATCGGAGCATGAGCCGATGATGTCTGAGCAGCTGCTGCCTGTGAGGCGTCAGCTTCGCCAGTGCCCTCATATGACTGTGTCAAAGTCGTATCGTCTTCGCCGCGGTCTTTGACATCTTCATTCGCTCCATCGTTGCTGCTCTGAGAAACAACAGATCCGTGGGCTGCATCAGCTGTATCTGAGTTGCCACCCTCATAACCCGGATCCTGTGAGCCTTCGGAGGTCAGCTGTTCTGTGTCAGCAGAGTTGCTTTCGGCTTCATGCACGCCGGAGGCTTCATGCTGCTCTGAAGAGGAGATATATCTTATCGCAGCCGGATGGAGCACCACCATGGCCGCAAGCGCAGAGGCTCCGAAGATCATGCCCGTGGCAACAATCTTTAAAAGCCTGAGCAGCAGCTTTTCCGCCCGGGTGCATCTCACGGAGACATTTTCCTTTATGAATTTTTTGCTTTCATCAGCAGGCTTCTCATCCATAGGCACATTATACTTACATTGTGATGGTTATACAAGAATGATCGGCCGTCTGCAGTGCAGCGGTGAGACTCAGGCTGAAACCACATCTTTACAGGGCGCTCTTTGCAGGATACAGCAGAATATATATGTCCTACAGGTACTTTTCGATGGCCTTCTGGAATTCCTCGATAGCGGCGGTATCCCCATCCTCAATCGCATGTGCGACGCAGTGAGAGATATGCTCGCTGATGATCTGCTTGCCTAGACCGTTTAGGGCGGATCTTACGGCCGCGATCTGGATGAGCACCTCAGAGCAGTCGGCATCATCCTCTATCATACGCTTTACATACTGAAGATGACCTATGATCCTGGAAAGACGGTTCAGCTGGCGCTTTTTGTCCGCGGGATCGTGAACATGATCATGCACATGAGACTCATGCGGTATGTGCCTGTCCATGCTCAGCCCTCTTTCCTTTTCTGAATCATATACTCAAGAACGCCGCTCAGATCCACATTGGCAGCCTCGAAGGTGCCTATGGCGAGGGTCATCTTGTCCTGCACATCAGAGGGAAGCAGAGGGAGCAGTGCAGCCAGCTCGCCGGCATGCTGCTCGTTGTGCTCCACATAAAATGTCAAAAGAGCGATCAGCCTGTCAGGGTCTGTACTCATGCTCTCCGCCGCCTCAGGTGTTCCGGCTGAGGGAGCCGCCGTATGAGTGTGCTCGTCCTTGCTGCCGTGAGCATGGCTGTGAGTGTAGGTGGTTCCGTCCGCCATAGTATGAGTATGTACATAGGGCGTCTTGTCCGGGAGATTGGATTGCTTCTTCTCTGTCATGTGCGTATCCTCATGTTGCAATGCCTGCGAACCGCTCATTGTAAAGCCTGTGCATCAGGCTTGTGGCCGGTACTGTGATAATCACGGAAATGATACCACAAATCAATGTTTTTTATACAGACAATATTTTGGGCTCAATATCATGATATGATAAGCTACCGGAGACACGGAAATGCCATATTTGCGGGGAGAGATCATGAAAGAAACAGGCTTTGGAATAGTAAGAATGACAGTTATGGCGGTTGCAGCGGCAGCGGCATCGATGCTGATATGCATGAGCGCATGGGCAGGTACATACGATTATCCGAACAGGCTGCTTGACGGCTCAGGTGACGGTCCGGGAGCGACGGGATGGATACAGAACGCTGACGGAAGCTGGTCATATGCGGGAGGACAGGGGCTGCTGACAGACTCCTGGGCTCATATAGACGGATACTGGTACTACTTCGGCTCAAACTCAGTCATGGCCACCGGATGGGCCAATGCAGGCGGCATGGTATATCTCTTCACGCAGGATCCCGCGACGGGGCGTCCGCTTGGCGCATGCGTGCTGACAGACGGCTATGATCCGATCATAGAGACGATAGGCGACGGCCCGGGCGAATCGTCAGTGACAGTAAATCAGACGCTTCCCTTTGCCGGGACATATGTCGATGTGGATATAACGGCGCAAACTATGACAACCTATGTGGGCGGCATCGCCGTGGTGGGATCGCCCTGTGTGACCGGAGCGGCGGGGCGCCATGATACAACAAAGGGCGTATTTACCATAAAATCCAAGGAAACCAGCAGGTATCTTCAGGGAATGAATGACAATGGCACCAAGTACAAGTCGTATGTCAACTTCTGGATGCCGTTCAATGGGGGCGAGGGTCTGCACGACGCGTCCTGGCGCTCCGTATTCGGAGGCTCCATCTATATATCAGGAGGCTCCCACGGCTGTGTGAATCTCCCGTATGAGGCGGCTGCGGCTCTGTACAGCATAGCATTTGTCGGCATGCCCGTGATCGTTCATTGAGGACAGAGCGGAGGAGGATATGCTGTATCAGCTTAGGGACTGTACATATGCTCCGGGAGGACATGTGATACTGTCGCACATAGACTTTGAGATAAAAACAGATGACAGAATCGCGATAGTAGGGCGCAACGGCATAGGAAAAACCACGCTGCTGCGCATGCTGGCGGGAGAGATACTGCCGGATCGCGATGACAGAAGAAAAGACACTCCGGTGATGATGTCGGAAAGCATCAGCATCGGAGTTTTCTCGCAGAACGGGAACGATGAGAGGCTGTCGGGAGGTCAGCAGACAAGACGAAGGCTTGCAGAGCTCTTTGATACGCATCCCGAGCTTCTGCTGCTTGATGAGCCGACCAATCACCTCGATATGGAAACGGTCGAATGGCTTGAGGCATATCTGAACGGCTATAAGGGTGCCGTAGTTGTCGTATCGCATGACAGATTCTTTCTCGATCGGGTAGCGAGAACGGTCTGCGAGCTGTCGGAGGGCGGCATCCTGACCCGGTATCCGGGAAACTACAGCGCCTATAAGAAGGAAAAGGCGGCAGCAGATGAGCGCGCAAGAAAGGCGGCGGCCATTGCGGCCCGGGAGATGGCGCGTCTCGATGAGCTGATAGAAAGGTTCAAGAGAAGACCGCGCAAGGCAGCCATGGCAAGAGCCAAGAGGACGCAGCTGGAGCGTATGAAGAAGATCGCCCCGGTACCCGCAGCGGCTCCGGAGCCTATGCGGCGCATCATACCGGAGATAGCCGGTCCGAAGATACTGTGGGAGGCAAAAGATCTGTCGGTAGGATATGACAGGAAAAAGCCCCTTTATACGATAAGCATGAAGCTGACCCGAGGTCAGAGGATAGGGCTTCTGGGAAGAAACGGAAGCGGGAAGAGCGCACTTTTAAAGACTGTCGCCGGACTGCTGCCGCAGCTGTCGGGAGATATGCGGACGGGAGAGCGGGTGGTCATAGGATATTTTGATCAGCATGCGGCAGATCTGCTGGCTGCCGATCCGGCCTATGCTTCACTCTCCGGCGGAGAACGCTCCAAGCTGGCATTGTCAAGGATCATAGAGACTGCTCCGAACCTTCTGCTGCTTGACGAACCGACGAACCATATGGACATCGCAGCGCAGGAGAGCATAGAGGATATGCTTGAGCATTACGAAGGAACTGTAATGTTCGCCTCACATGACAGATACTTTCTGAACAGGATCGCTGATACGCTTATCGTACTGGAGAAGGGTACGGCGAGCTTCTATCCGTTCGGATATGAGCATTATCTGTATCGCAGGGAGCAGGCGGTGCGCGCAGGACACATGCCCGGTGAATGCCGCGGGGACTCTGAATCGCCGCAGGGAGAGATCACGGGTATGCTCAGTCCGCAGGATATGCTGCTTGTGGAGGAGCTGCGGGCGGTTCCCGAAAGAGAGAAAGGGATGCTGCGCCGGATACCGGTCAGAGAGTTGGCACAGGAGTGGGAGCTGGCGCAAAGTCTTGACGCATGCAGAGCACTGGAGGCGCAGACCGAGCAGGCGATGCTGGAATACTGCTTTTGCGGCGGAAGCAGGCAGGACTGGGAGGATGCCCGAAACGAATGGACTCAGGCACTGCTGGAGTGGTATGATATATCGAATCGACTAAACGAAGACTCAGAAAAGCAGGTCTGATATGAATATATACAGGATAAAAAGGATCGCAGCGATGCTTATGGCCGGAGTGCTGTTTGCAGCATCGCCGACGGCGGTATATGCGGATGTGACATCAGGGCCGGGAGCGAGCTCAGCGGAGCAGACGGCTGAATCAGCGGCATATGACGGTGAGCAGACATCCTCGCAGGATACAGATGCGTCTGTGAACGCACAGACGCTGCAGCCGACTGCATCCGAGGAGGCGATCAGGGCGGCAGCGGCGCAGTATGCGGCTCCGCAGATCAACTCGGGAGCGGCGGTGTTGATGGATGCCGCAACAGGAACCGTGATATACGGAAGCTCAGAGGATACACCGATGTATCCGGCCTCCATCACTAAGCTGATGACAGCGATACTGGTATATGAGAGATGCAGCCTGGATGATAAGGTTACATTTTCCTATGAAGCGGTTTCGGATCTTGAGTCCGGAGCCGTGACGGCGGGAATATCCGAGGGAGATGTGCTGACGGTCAGGGACTGTCTGTATGCGCTGCTCTTAAAATCCGCCAATGAGGTGGCGAACGGACTTGCCGAGCATGTGGGCGGAAGCGTCAGCGGGTTTGCAACGCTGATGAATGAAAGAGCCCGTGAGCTGGGCTGTACCAATACAAACTTCTGCAATCCGAACGGGCTGACAGATTCCAGCCATGTCGTATCGGCCAGAGATATGGCATTGATCGCGAGAGCATTTTTTTCATATCCTGAGCTGGTTTCGATAGACACGACGCCGTCGTATACGCTGCCTCCGACGAAGAAATATCCCGGAGGTCTGACGGTATCGCTCAAGCACAAGATGCTGATACAGGGCGGAGCAAACTACTATGAATACGCGATAGGCGGCAAGACCGGTTACACGACAGCTGCCGGCAACACGCTGGTGACGGCGGCTCAAAAGGACGGAGTAAGGCTGATAGCCGTGGTGATGAAGGCGAAGTCTGGACAGCACTATGCGGAGACAAAGCTGCTGTTTGACTATGGATGGCAGGTGATGCAGACCGCCTCGGCACAGATGTCGGCGGGCCCGAGCGTCACATCTGCCGCAGGCAGCGGCACGGGGACGGTGGCAGATATGTCTGAAACGGCGGCAGAGTCGGAGACGCAGACACAGGACGCTGTCCGTATGGATATGGCACCGGGAGAATCGCAGGAAGCGGATCCTGATGTGTCGGGACATGTCGTGAGCGGCCCCGGTGCGCAGTGATGACTGCGAGACCGCAGGTATCGATACAGCCGTGCAGGGCTGCGATCTACGGAGGAACTATTTGAAGAAACAGGGATGGGTACAGCTTCTTATCAGACATGCGGGACTGCTCAAGGGTATAGTCGCGGCGCTGACGGCGGCTGCGGCCGCTGCTTTGGCTGTAAGCGAATACGAAAAGAGGCATCCTGTATATGCCTTCTACAGGCAGGACAGCGGCGGAAGAGTCAAAAAGCCGGTGCGGCTGGTATATCTGGCAGATCTGCATGACAAGGAATTTGACAGAGGAAATGCTGCTTTGCTGTCCATGATAGAGGAGGTATCGCCGGATGCGGTTCTGATCGGCGGAGATATGTCCACGGCGTATATGACCGCGGGGCGGCTGAAGAAGCTGAAGAAAAAGCCGCGGGAGAACCGGAGCCATGTGAATCTGGCACTTTGCAGGGCTCTGACCCGGAGATATCCCGTGTATTACGGGCTCGGCAATCATGAGGCCAGAATGCCTGAAGAATTCATGCAGAGACTCAGAAAAACCGGGGTTCGGGTGCTGGATGATGATGCAGTACAGTTCATGGACATCAATCTGATCGGTCTCACGCTTCCGAGAAAATGCTATACGAGGCCGAAATTTGACAGGCCGGATGCAGATGCTGTCGCAGAACTGATGAATGCAGTCGATCCCGAGCGGTATACCGTCATGCTGGCGCATTCTCCGAACTTTCTGAATGAGTATGCCGAGGCAGGAGCGGATCTTGTGCTGAGCGGGCATTTCCACGGGGGAACCATCAGAATAGATGAGCATACAGGACTGATGACACCGCAATATCAGCTGTTCAATCCGAACTGTCACGGCAGAAGGCGCAAGAACGGGACGGATATGATAGTAAGCGCGGGTCTTGGCACGCATACCGTCAATGTGCGTATAAACGACAGGCCTGAGGTCGTGGTGATAGATATCGTGTGAGGAAGCCCGATGATGCAGGAGATATCCTACAAGCTGGAGCAGTTCGAGGGTCCGCTGGATCTGCTGCTGCACCTTATTGAAAAAGACAAGATAAATATATATGATATTCCGATAGCGGACATCACCGAACAGTATCTGGGGTATATAGAGCATATGGAGCGGCCGGATCTTGATGTGATGTCGGAGTTTCTGGTGATGGCGGCGGAGCTTCTTGAAATAAAGGCGCGAATGCTTCTGCCGCGCGAGGTGGATCCGGAGACCGGACAGGAGATAGACCCTCGAGAGGAACTGGTTGAGCGGCTTATAGCACACCGGCGGTACAAGGCGATGGCGGGCGAGCTCGCGGATCTGATGGTTGAGGCATCGGGCAGGATATACAAGGAGCCTACGGTGCCGAGAGAGGTGGCGGAGTATACAGCTCCGGTAGATCTGGACAGTCTTTTGGACGGAGTCACGCTGACATCCCTGCAGTCTGTGTTTGAGCAGGTAATGAAGCGCAGCCGGGACAGAGTGGATCCGGTCAGAAGTGAGTTCGGAAAGATAAGGAAAGAAAAAGTGAGCCTGGAGAATAAGCTCGGCTCGCTTCTGAAATACACGCGTTCGCACAGGAGGTTTTCCTTCAGACATCTGCTGGAGAAGCAGGCCACGAAGACAGAGATCATCGTGACTTTTCTGGCAGTTCTTGAGCTGACAAAGATAGGAAGGCTTCATATCACACAGGATCATACCGGCGCAGATCTTGAGATAGAGACCGTAGAGATGCCGGACGGCGAGGGAGAGCTCGCGCTGGATCTGAGCGAACTGGAGGATTTTGAAGGATGACAGATAAAGACGAGCTGACGGTGGAGGCCGTGCTGTTTGCCATGGGAGCCTCCGTGGAGACGCGTCAGCTGGCCGCGGCTCTCGGATGCGAGCCGGCGCAGGCCAGAGAGTCTGCGCGCAGGCTGCAGAGACGGTATGACGATGAGCAAAGAGCCATCAGGATCATAGAGCTTGAGGATTGCTTCCAGATGTGCACCAGAAATGAATACTATGATGCGCTGGTCAGGGTGGTGAAGACTCCGAGAAAACAGGTACTGACGGAGGCAGTGATGGAGACATTGTCCATCATCGCATATCGCCAGCCGGTCACGAGAGCCGAGATAGAGAAGATAAGAGGTGTATCAAGCGCCTATGCCGTCAACAAGCTCATAGAATACGGGCTTGTATATGAGGCGGGGAGGCTGGATGTGCCGGGAAGGCCGGCAGCATTTGCGACGACAGAGGAATTTCTGAGGCGCTTCGGGGTGACATCCAGAAAGGAGCTTCCGTCGCTTGATGCGGATACTGAGGCACAGATCATCCGCGATGTGACCAAGGAGGTCGGCTACAGACCTGAGGACGAAGCGCAGGAGAGTGTACCTGGAACCGCAGGTGAGGAGCGCGGGGAAGATCCGGAGGAAGAGCCACGCAGCCCGAAGGAAGAGTTGCAGAGGCCGAAGGAGGAGCCGCAGGATATCCGGGAGATTCAGATATAAAGAGGGATAAGGCATGAAGATACGCATCAAGTATTTCAGTGATAAGATAGAGAAGATCAGATACATAGACGGCAAGAGTGACTGGATGGATCTGAGAGCCGCCGAGGATGTGGAGCTGAAGGCGGGGGATTTCAGGCTGATTCCGCTGGGGATAGCGATGGAGCTCCCGAGAGGCTATGAGGCGCATGTGGTGCCGCGCAGCTCTACATTTAAGAACCTCGGCATCATCCAGACCAATTCCATGGGAGTCATCGACGAGAGCTACTGCGGGGATGGGGATCAATGGTACTTTCCTGCATATGCGCTCAGAGATACGGTGATCCGTACAGGAGACCGCATATGTCAGTTCAGGATCATGGAGCATCAGCCGACATTTGAGTTTGAGGAGGTCGAGAGACTCGAAGGTTCGGACAGAGGCGGATTCGGAAGCACAGGTGTAGAGTGAAGATACCGGGCGTAAACAACAGCAAAAGGGCAGCGGCAGCAGTGATATTTCTCGCTCTGTCGCTTATGCTTTCGGCATGCGGCAAGCGCGCAAGGCAGGAGCGTGAGCTGCGGGACTTTGCCATATCTCTGATGAATGACGGAGCCTACGGTGCAGCGGTGGCGAAATTCGACGAGGCGCTGTCCATGAATGACGGTCGTGTAGGCGAGACAGAGATAGATATTCTCAAGTACAGGGCGCAGGCAGAGATGCTCATGGGAGACTATGAGGCGGCCGAGTATACATATACTCTTCTGGAAAGAGAGGACGCAAAGCGGACTCAGTATACAAACCTCAGAATCATATGCATGGCCCGCGCAGGCAAGGATCTCGGCAGAGCCGTGGAACTGTATGAGAAGGCAGAGAAGGATGATCCGCACGGTACAGGACATATGGAGGCGCTGTATGTGCTCGGAGAGGCACTGAGCGGCTCAGAGCTTGAATCGCAGAGAGCCAAGGGCAAGGAATTCTACAGAGCGGCGCTTGAGGATGAAAAACGCAGATCCGGTGAACTGTATGACAGGCTGGGAATGATGCTCTTTGAAGAAGGGGATATCGACGGCGCGCTAGAGCAGTTCAAGGCGGGCTGCGAGCTGACAGCCAGCGATGAGAAATACAGTGATGAGAAAGCAGAGCGATCGATGATGTTCAATACAGCTGTATGCATGGAATACCAGTCAAAGTGGGAAGAGGCGCTGGAGCTGTTCACGGAATATGAAAAGACCTACGGAAGCTCGCAGGAAAGCAGCCATGAGATCGCATTTCTGAAAGGAATACTTTCGGAAAGATAGAATTGAGACAGGATTGTGGGAGCGCAAAGCACGAAACAATCTGTGTGACCGGAGGTTTTGGCGCGCCCGATCACAAGACAACGGAGCAGGAAAAAACAGGACAAAGATAGAGGCAGGATATGGGAGAGAAGCTGACACAGGCTGATATAGATAAGATACAGACAGAGATAGACTACAGAAAGCTGACGCTCAGACCGGAGCTTTTGGCCAAGGTCAGGGACGCGAGAGCTCAGGGAGATCTTTCCGAGAACTTTGAGTATCATGCAGCCAAGTCGGAGAAGAATCAGAATGACAGCCGCATACGCTATCTGGAGCGTATGCTGAAGAACGCGTATGTGATAGAGGATCATTTTGCACAGGATCAGGCAGGGATAAACAGACGCGTCGAGGTAAGATTCGAGGGAGAGGAAGATACACAGACATTCAAGCTGGTCACACCCATCAGAGGGCAGTCTCTTGAGGGAAGGATCAGCATAGAGTCGCCGCTGGGCAGTGCGCTTTTAGGCAAGAGACAGGGAGATAAAGCGCAGGTCATGACGCCGGACGGCGGCTCTTATTATGTGCAGATAGTATCTGTAACGGTGGATGAGACAGACGACAGCATACGCAGATTCTGAGCATGAGGCGGCCCGGCGGAGAACGGTCGGGTAAAATCACGCTGAGTCAGTCCCGGAGGCGTCAGGCTGCAGAACGGGGCTTTTGACGGCATAAAAACCGGGAGAGTGCGCGGGAGCACAGAGAAAGGAAGAGAGAATGGATACAACACTTGTAGTAATGGCCGCGGGAATAGGATCAAGATTCGGCGGAGGGATAAAGCAGCTGGAGCCGGTCGGACCGGGCGGAGAGATCATCATGGATTATTCCATCCACGATGCACTGGAGGCCGGATTCAACAAGGTGGTATTTATCATACGCAGGGATCTGGAGGAGGATTTCAGACGCGTCATAGGCGACCGGATAGCAAAGCTCGTGAATATCGAGTATGCGTTTCAGGAGCTGACGGATGTCCCCGACTGGTACAGGCTTCCTGCGGAGCGCGTAAAACCGTTTGGAACGGGACAGGCCATCCTCTCGGCAGCGGGCTGCGTTCATGAGCCGTTTGCCGTGATCAATGCCGACGATTACTACGGCAAGGAGGGCTTCAGGCTGCTCCATGACTATATGACGACGCAGATGAGGACATCGGGACGCCCGTATGATATGTGCATGGCCGGATTTGTGCTGAAAAATACGCTTTCCGACAACGGCGGTGTCACACGCGGTGTGTGCGTGGCGGATGAAAACGGCTATCTGACGGATATAGAGGAGACATTTGAGATAGAGCTTCGCCCGGACGGAACGCTCTATGCCGTGGATGAAAAGAAGAATCCGCGCCATGTGGAGCTGGACCAGATAGTCTCCATGAATATGTGGGGGCTGACTCCCGGGTTCATGGACGAGCTAAGGGAGGGATTTCCGGAGTTTCTCAGAAATATAGCCTCGGACGATATAAAGTCAGAGTATCTGCTGCCGTCCATCATAGGCGACTGCATCAAGACAGGAAGAGGAAGCGTCAAGGTTCTCGCCAGTCACGACAGATGGTTCGGTGTGACATACAAGGCCGATAAGGCTGTGGTGGTGGATTCAATAAAAAAACTGGTCGCGCAGGGTGTATATCCTGAGCGGCTGTATATGTGACAGGAGCGCATATCATGTATAAGATAAGCTTCGATTCGCCGTGTCATGTTCATATGATAGGAATCGGCGGCATCAGCATGAGCGGTCTGGCCGAGATACTGATGCACAACGGTTTTGCCATGAGCGGCTCTGACAGATCCAAGACGGCTATAGTTGCAAAGCTTGAGGATAAGGGCGCAAGGATCGCCATCGGCCAGGCAGCGGGCAACATTACGGACGATATAGATGTGGTTGTCTATACGGCGGCCATACATCCGGACAATCCGGAATACGCCGAGGCTGTACGAAGGGGTATCCCGATGCTCACGAGAGCTGAGCTTCTGGGGCAGGTGATGAAGGAGTTCAGCCATTCCATAGCAGTAAGCGGAACGCACGGCAAGACGACGACCACATCCATGATAACCAATATCCTTCTGGCGGCAGGCACAGATCCGACGGTGACCGTGGGAGGCATGCTCGACTCCATAGGAGGAAATATTCATATCGGCTCAAGAGAAATGTTCGTCGCGGAGGCATGCGAATATACGAACAGCTTTCTTGAATTCTTTCCGACGATAGAGGTCATCCTCAATGTGGAGGCCGATCATCTGGACTTCTTTAAGGATATCGACGACATACGCCGCTCTTTCGGACTTTTCGTAAAAAAGCTTCCGGATGACGGTATCGTGGTGATAAACAGCAATATCAGGGACTATAAGCAGATCATAGGCGACTTTGCGGGGGAAGTCATCACCGTAGGCGGAGCCGACGCCGGATACCGGGCAGAGCATATAGTGTTCAATGATGACGCGCACCCGTCATTTGACCTCATCATAGACGGGCGGTATGTGGACAGGATCTCACTGTCGGTGCCCGGCGAGCACAATGTCTGCAACGCTCTTGCAGCTATCGCCGTGGCGGATCGTCTGGGGATCGACGAGAAGGTGTTCAGACGGGGACTGGCGTCATTTGCGGGCGCCGAAAGACGCTTCCAGAGGAAGGGAGAGCTGGGGCATATACAGATATATGATGACTATGCGCATCATCCGCAGGAGATAGAGGCGACGCTTCGCGCGGCGCGGCATATGCACTGCAGCAGGATCATATGTGTATTCCAGCCGCATACATATACGAGGACGAAGGCACTGCTTAGGGAGTTTGCCCAGGCGCTCAGTCTGGCGGACATAGCGGTTCTGACGGACATATATCCGGCCAGAGAGACGGATACGCTCGGAGTCAGCTCGAAGGATATAGTCGACCTGATAGGAGAGCTGGGCGGGGAGGCAGTCTATACGCCTACCTTTGATATGGCGGAAACTTTTCTTCTGGGCAAGCTGCGCGACGGAGACCTGTGCATAACTATGGGTGCCGGAGATGTGGTAAAAGTGGGAGAAAAACTGCTTGGCATGTAGGTTATCCCCGTTATCCACCGAAAGGGATATCCACTATGTGGATAATCTTGTTGAATACGACGGGTCTGTCTGTGCTATCATCGGTTCGGACATGGAAGAATCGACAGGGGTGCGCAGGATATGACAGTCAGAACAAATGATGAGATGATGCCTTCATTTACGGTGATATCAAATGATTTCATCGACAGATACATGGCGTCGGCAAACGGCGAGTATGTGAAGGTATATCTGTATGTTCTGAGAGCCGGAGGGCATGCGTCCTGCGAGGAGATAGCCGATGCGCTGGAGATGCCGGCGACTGATGCGGCCAGAGCGGTGAATTATTGGAAAAGGCAGGGTCTTCTGAACACATGCGAGGAGGCGGAGCAGGATGCCTCCCGTGCAGTAGGAGCAGGGCAGAGATCAGAGCCGGAAGCCGCCTCATATGCAGAGCCCGAAAGAACTGCGCACACGGATGCGGGAGCCCGGGAGTATGAGGAGCAGGCTGCGGACGAGGGGCCTGCAAAAAAGCCCGAGCATATATGCGGGACGGAGCAGGAGCCTGAGGACGGCACGCACGGCGTGGATATCGAGAAGCTGAGGGACGATGAGGAGTTCGCAGGGCTGCTGTACTGTCTGCAGCAATATATGGGCAGAACCTTCGGCCAGAGAGATGTGGAGTCTCTCGGATACATTTACGACAGTCTGCATATGAGTACCGATATGATAGAGTATCTGGCGGAGGTATGCGTAAAGCGCGGACGGACATCCGCGAGATATATGGAGGCCATCGCGAGGGACTGGTCATCCAGGGGTGTCACGACTGTGGAGGAGGCCAAAGCTCAGACATCGCAGTATTCCTCACAGGTATGGACGGTCATGAGGGCATTCGGTCTTAATGACAGAAAGCCGGCTCAGGTCGAGCAGGGTTATGTGGAGAAATGGTTTCAGACATACGGATTTTCCGAGGATATCGTAAAGGAGGCCATCTCAAGAACCATGGAGACGATCCACAAGCCGAGTTTTCAGTATGCCGACAGCATACTTGAGAGATGGAACACGGCCGGGATCAAAAGACTCGAGGAGATAGGCGCGCTTGACAGGGAGCATGATATAAAGAGCCGGGAGAAGTCCGGAGGCTATACGGGCCAGAGGCAGAATGCCACGAGATTTTCCAATTTTGAGCAAAGAGATACGGATCTCGACGGCGCGGTGCTGGCCAGACTGAGAGATAAGATATGAGCGTTTTGGCGCGACACAACGAAATCATGCGCATATACAGCCGACGGCAGGACGAGAACAGAGCCGCTCTGGAGCGAAGGCGGGCCGAGATTTATGAGAAGCTTCCGCAGATAGCTGAGCTGGACAAAAGACCGGGAGCCATGGCGCTTGAGAGATATAGGGCATACATGTCGGCAGGAGACAGTACAGAGCTTGAATCGCTGCGAGAAGAGCTTGCAGGCGTGACAAGAGAGCGGGAGAGACTGCTCGCTCAGGCGGGATATCCGCCGGACTATCTTAAGATGCATTACACATGCCCGTACTGCCGGGATACAGGATATGATGATGACGGCAATTACTGCAGATGCTATGTGCAGATGGAGCAGGCCATGATGCAGACGCAGTCACAGCTGCAAAACATCATACGCAAGGAAAACTTCGATACGCTCAGCTTTGAATTCTATGATGATGAGCAGATCATAGACGGGATGGACATGACGCAGCGGCAGTATATGGAGAGGATAGCGGCCTACTGCAGGCGATTCGCGGAGGAATTCGGAACGAGTGCCAATATCCTGTTCACAGGAGCGACCGGCACAGGCAAATCCTTCCTGTCACACTGCATATGCGCAGAGCTCTTAAAGCAGGAGCACAGCGTCATATATCTGTCTGCGATAGAGCTGTTTGAGATCATGGCCAAGGTGCGGATGGATAAAGACGCGACGGACGCGATAAAGGAGATGCGGGAGCGCGTGCTGGAGGCGGAGCTTCTGGTTATAGACGATCTTGGAAGCGAGCTGACCAACACCATGACTGTATCGGATCTGTTTTTTATACTGGAAAAACGCATGGGAGGCGGGCTGTCCACCATCATTTCCACGAATCTGGGACTGAACCGCATGAGGGATATTTATTCGGAACGCATCACTTCGAGGCTACAAAGCAAATTTGATATCATCCCGCTGTACGGGAAGGATATCCGTTTGATAGTGTGATGATATCAGGACGGCAGAAGCGCCGCAAAGCGCGGCAGTTCGGTATCAGAGCGCAAGGTAATGCACCACATTAAAAGGCAGCAAGGTCGGGAGGAAAGACGCGCATGGCAGAAAATGGAATCAGCAATGTAAGCATGAAGGAGATCCAGACGGTTCCCGTAGGTTCACTGGGACTGGTTCCGCTGGAGAGCTGCAAGGCCTTCGGCGACAGAGTCAATGACTATATAGTCAAGTGGAGAGCTGAAAAGCAGAGCGAGCACAAGGACTCTATAGCATTCAACGGATATGAAAGAGACAGCTATATACTGCGGTCAAAGATCAGCCGCTTCGGCTCCGGAGAGGCAAAGTGCACTCTTTACGACAGCACACGCGGAACGGATCTCTATGTGCTTGTGGATGTATGCAATTACAGCATGACATACAAGCTCTTCGGCAGGGAAAATCATATGTCTCCCGACGACCATTATGCCGATCTGAAGAGAGTGATAGAGGCTGCAGGCGGAAAGGCCAAGAGGATCAATGTCATCATGCCGTTCCTCTATGAGAGCCGTCAGCACAAGAGAGACGCCAGGGAATCGCTTGACTGTGCGGTTGCGCTTCAGGAGCTCATGAATATGGGCGTGGAGAATATCATCACATTCGACGCACATGATCCGAGAGTGGCAAATGCGGTGCCGCTCAAGGGCTTCGAGACGGTTCAGCCCACATATCAGTTCATCAAGGCACTTTTGAGAAACGAGCAGGATCTGGTGCTGGATTCAGATCATCTCATAGTCATCAGCCCGGATGTCGGAGGAACCGGAAGAGCTATAAACTTCGCCAATCATCTGGGACTTGATGTCGGCATGTTCTACAAGAGAAGAGACTATTCGCAGGTTATAGACGGCCGCAATCCCATCGTAGCGCACGAGTATCTTGGAAGAGATGTAAAGGGACTGGATATCATCGTGGTTGACGATATGATATCATCCGGAGAGAGCATGCTTGAAGTGGCCAAGGCGGTCAAGGACAGAGGCGCGAGAAATGTATATGTATGCGCCACATTCGGACTGTTTACCGGCGGACTTGATCTTTTTGACGAGTACTACGAGAAGGGCTATATCACAAAGGTGCTGACGACAAACTCCATATATCAGACCCAGGAGCTTCTGTCCAGACCGTATTATATCAGCGTGGATCTCAGCAAGTATGTAGCACTGCTCATAGACAATCTCAATCACGACATATCAATCAGCAGTCTGCTTGACCCGACTGACAGGATCAACAATGTGGTAAATCTTTACAAGAAGGAACATAACCAATTATAATCGACACCAGCTATGTGACAGAGTCCCGGCATGCCGGGACTCTGTCAGGCAGATAAGAGATAACAAAAAGGAGCAGTTTTGGCATGGCCGAAGATAAGAAGATGGTGCAGGAGATCACCTCAATGAGTGTGGATTTTGCACAGTGGTACACAGATGTAGTGAAAAAAGCGGAGCTTTGCGACTATTCCAATGTCAAGGGGTGCATGGTTATCAAACCGGACGGCTATGCGCTCTGGGAGAATGTACAGGCAGAGCTTGACAGGAGATTCAAGGCAACGGGCGTGAGAAACTGCTATCAGCCGATGTTCATCCCGGAGAGCCTTCTTCAGAAGGAGAAGGATCATGTGGAGGGATTTGCACCTGAGGTTGCATGGGTGACTATGGGCGGCGGCGAGGCTCTTCAGGAAAGGATGTGCGTGCGTCCCACATCGGAGACTCTGTTCTGCGATTACTATCAGAGAACCGTGCATTCATACCGTGATCTGCCGCAGCTTCTCAATCAGTGGTGCTCGGTAGTGAGATGGGAGAAGACGACGAGACCCTTCCTCAGATCAAGAGAATTTCTGTGGCAGGAGGGACATACCGCACATGCTACTCAGGAAGAGTCACAGGAGCGCACTATCCAGATGCTCAATGTATATGCGGACTTCGTCGAGGAGTTTCTGGCGATTCCGGTCATAAGAGGTCAGAAGACAGAAAAGGAGCGCTTCGCAGGTGCGATAGCCACATATACGATAGAGGCATTGATGCATGACGGCAAGGCTCTTCAGTCCGGCACAAGCCACAATTTCGGAGACGGTTTCGCCAGAGCGTTCAATATACAGTTTGCGGACAAAGACAACAAGCTGAAGTATGTTCACCAGACCTCCTGGGGTCTTTCGACAAGGATCATCGGCGCCATCATCATGGTGCACGGAGATGATTCGGGTCTGAAGCTTCCGCCGCTGGTTGCGCCCACACAGGTGACCATAGTGCCCGTACAGCAGAAGAAGGAGGGCGTGCTGGAGAAGGCCCACGAGCTTGAAGCGGCTCTTAAGGCAGCCGGAGTGCGCGTGACGGTCGATGACTCTGAGAAGAGCCCCGGCTTTAAATTTGCAGACTGCGAGATGAGAGGCGTTCCGCTGCGTATAGAGATCGGCCCCAGAGACATTGCCGAGAACAGATGCGTTTATGTCAGAAGAGATACCCATGAGAAGAGCGAGGTGTCTCTGGATGATATAGCGCAGACCACGAAGGCTATGCTGGATACCATCCAGAAGGATATGCTGGAGGCGGCCAGAGCTCATATGGAGAGCCATACCTATACGGCAGTAAATTTGGATGAGTTCACGGATATCATCAACAACAAGCCGGGCTTCATCAAAGCCATGTGGTGCGGATGCCGCGAGTGCGAGGACAAAATCAAGGATCTGACGGCTGCAACATCGCGATGCATGCCGTTCAGGCAGGAGCATATATCGGATGTATGCGTATGCTGCGGAAAGCCCGCGACGAAGATGGTTTACTGGGGCAGAGCATATTAAGGAGGCCGACTATCACTATCCGGATACCGAAGGGTGCAAAGACAATCATACAGGTATTGAATGACAACGCCCACGACGCCTATGTCGTGGGTGGTTGTGTTCGTGACAGCATATTGGGACGCGACCCGGGAGACTGGGACATCACCACCTCCGCGCGTCCGCAGGACGTAAAACGGCTTTTCAGGCGCACGGTGGATACCGGCATAGAGCACGGAACCGTGACCGTGCTTATGGACGACGGAGAATACGAGGTAACCACATACCGCATAGACGGAAAATATACAGATGCCAGGCATCCGGATTCTGTGGAATACACAGACGATCTGACAGAGGATCTGCGCAGGCGCGATTTTACGATCAATGCCATGGCCTATTCGGACGAGAAGGGACTGGTTGACGCGTACGGCGGTATGGAGGATCTGAGCGCACATGTGATCAGATGCGTCGGAGATCCTGACGAGCGATTCGAAGAGGATGCGCTAAGGATACTTCGCGCCGTGAGATTTGCGGCGCAGCTGGGCTTTGATATAGAGGAGCATACAGCTCAGGCGATAAAAAATCATGTACCGAGGCTGGCTCTTGTGAGCAAGGAGCGCGTATTTGCGGAGATGAACAAGGCGCTGTGCTCCGAGCATCCGGAGGCGCTCACGCTCATATATGCACAGGGGATGGAGAGCAGCATCAGCGAGTCATTTCCACTGATAAGAGAGGACGCGGCGGCAGGGATGCGGCAGGCTGCATATCTGCGAAAGGAGCGTTATCTGAGGTGGGCGGCACTCATGCGGGAGCTGTCTTCGAAGGACGCGGAGAGGATACTGCGGGAGCTGAAAAGCGATGTGGACACGATACGGCATGTCAGAATGCTGGTGAAGGTGCTCAAGGAGCATACGCCGGTGAGACCGGCTGAGATAAGGCGTCTGCTGAGCGAGATAGGTCCGGATCTGTTTGAGGATATGATAGCGCTCAAACGCTTCGGCTTCGGGCGTTTCGCAAGAGAGGACTATGACCGGTCGCTGACGGAGTTCTACGGCATACTTGAGCGGGGAGATGCGTATACTGTAAAGGCGCTGAAGGTAAGCGGCGCCGATCTGATCGCAAACGGGGTTCAGCCGGGTCCGCATATGGGAGACATACTGAGCGGCATGCTTGAGGCGGTGATCGAGAACCCGTCGCTTAATACAAAGGAACAGCTTCTCGGAATGCTCCGCGGCCTGTAAAGTTTGGTTCGGGTGCGCCTGAACCTCCGGTTACACGGATTGTTTCGTGCTTCGCACTCCCACAATCCGGCTTCAATTCGGATTCTCGTGGGAGATAGAGTTTTGACACTGTAACCAAGTTTGTAATAAATGCATACTTTCTTTCATATGACTGTTCCAATATAATGATATCAGGATTCCAAAGTCAAACAGTGTCCATGCTCGCATGGAAAGCTGCTTGACCTTGGAATCCGCCAAACATGAGAAAGAAGCGATTTGCGAAGCAAATCAGCGGATTTCGAATGTTTGCAGAATTGCGGGAGCAGCCTGCTGCGAAGCAATTCGCAGATACCATATAAAAATCGTCCGTTCATGCGGGCTTACACATAGATTTCGGGGGCAAAGATGTTTTTATTCGGATCAAATGATATCGGTATCGATCTCGGTACCGCGAGCATACTGGTATATGTAAAGGGCAAGGGAGTTGTCCTGAAGGAGCCCAGCGTGGCGGCCATAGACAGCGACACAGGGAGGATACTGTCCATCGGCGAGGAGGCCCGGCTGATGATCGGAAGGACTCCGGGCAACATCGTGGCTATAAGACCTCTCCGTCAGGGCGTTATCTCGGACTATACCGTCACGGAAAAGATGATAAAGTACTTCATCAACAAGGCTATCGGAAGACATACATTCCGCAAGCCCCGCGTCGCGGTATGCATACCGTCCGGCGCGACAGAGGTAGAGAAGAAGGCGGTGGAGGATGCCGCATATCAGGCGGGAGCAAGAGATGTCGCCATCATCGAGGAGCCGGTGGCTGCGGCGATAGGCGCCGGCATCGATATCAGCAAGCCCGCGGGCAACATGATAGTGGATATCGGCGGCGGCACCACGGATATAGCGGTTATATCCCTGGGCGGACCGGTAGTCAGCACTTCGCTGAAGATAGCGGGAGATGACTTCGACGAGGCGATCATCCGCTATATGAGAAAGAAGCACAATCTGCTGATAGGAGAGCGAACCGCAGAGGATATAAAGATACAGATCGGAGCGGCTTATAAGCGTCCTGAGATGGTGACGATGGAGGTTCGCGGAAGAAATCTGGTGACGGGACTTCCCAAGACGATCATAGTGACATCGGATGAGACGCTGGATGCCATACAGGAGAATGCACTTCAGATTGTGGAGTCCGTGCATTCTGTGCTGGAGCGCACACCTCCGGAGCTGGCTGCGGATATCTTTGACAGAGGCATAGTCATGACAGGCGGCGGCTCGCTGCTGTGGGGACTGGACAAGCTGATACAGGAAAAGACAGGTATAAATACTGTCATAGCGGACGACCCGATGACAGCTGTAGCGATAGGAACCGGCAAGTTCATCGAATTCCAGAACGATCACGGGAAAAAAGATTTTGACTGATGGACAGGCTGACCGGATATGTGGAAAAAATAGTTTTCCGCAATGAGGAAAATGCATATACAGTTCTTGAGCTGGCCGATGAGAACGGAGATGACTGCACGCTGGTGGGGACATTTCCGGTAATCAATGAAGGCGATTATATAGAGGCTGAAGGCATGATGAAGCTGCACCCCGTCTACGGAGAGCAGCTTTCTGTTAACAGGTACACTGTGAAGATGCCGGAGGATGCCGACGGGATACGCAGATATCTTGCCTCGGGTGCCATCAAAGGGATCGGAGAGGCGCTGGCGAAGCGTATCGTGAAAAGATTCGGAGACGATACACTTCGCATCATAGAGGAGGAGCCGGAGCGGCTGGCTCAGATAAAGGGAATCAGCGAGAAGATGGCCATGAGCATCGGCGCTCAGGCCGAGGCCAAGAAGGACATGCGGGATGCCATGATATTCCTCGGAAGATACGGCATAAGCATGAACCTGGCTCTGAAGATATATAAGCGCTACGATATGGAGCTGTATCGTATCATCCGGGAGAATCCGTACAAGCTCGCGGAGGACATAGACGGAGTCGGCTTTAAGATAGCTGATGATATAGCCTGCCATGCTGGAATCAGCACGGATTCAGGTTTTCGTATAAAAAGCGGCATGCTTTATATTCTGAGTCAGGCATTGAGTGCCGGAGACATGTACCTGCCCGGCGAGGAGCTGTTCTCAAGATGCGCGCAGCTTCTGGGCGTGGATGTCTGGATGGTCAGCGAATACCTGCAGGATCTTCAGATAGAGCGCAAGGTGTTCGTCAAGTCCGGGAATATCTACAGCGCACAGGCATACTATATGGAGCTGAGCGTGGCCAGGATGCTGCATGATATCAATCAGGCGGCTGCGATCAGAATCATCACGGGAGGCCCGGGCACAGGCAAGACTACAACCATAAAGAATATATTGTCCGAATGCGGACAGAAGGGACTGAAGGCCGTTCTGGCGGCACCTACGGGAAGAGCCGCCAAGCGAATGACTGAGGCCACGGCATATGAGGCCTCTACCATACACCGTCTGCTGGAGGTCGCGGGAGCGCCCGGTGACGGGGACAGAGGCGAGTATGCGGCCGCATTCGGCAGAGACGAGACGAACCCGCTTGAGGCAGATGTGGTGATCATCGACGAGATGAGCATGGTTGACATATACATCATGTACTATCTGCTGAAGGCCGTCGCCGTAGGAACGCGGCTGGTGCTGGTCGGTGATGTGAATCAGCTTCCGAGCGTGGGACCGGGCAATGTGCTTCGCGATATCATAGATTCGGGATGCTATGATGTGAAAAAGCTGACAAAGATCTACAGGCAGAGCGAGTCGGGCGATATCATACTCAATGCACATCGTATGATAGACGGAGAGCGGATAGATCTGGACAAGCGCAGCGGGGACTTTCTGTTTATCAAAAGAAGCGGAGCCGACGCGATCATCAGTGCGATGCTGACGCTTATTCAGAAAAAGCTCCCTGAGTATGTTCATACGGATCCGTTTGGCATACAGGTGCTGACTCCCATGAAAAAGGGAGCTCTGGGGACTCAGCGTCTCAATGCCATACTGCAGCAGTACATGAATCCGCCGTCTCCGAGCAAGGCGGAAAGGGAGATCGCCGAGACCCTGTGGAGGGAAGGCGACAAGGTGATGCAGACAAAGAACAACTACCAGATGCAGTGGCGGACAGAGGGCGCTGCCGGGTTTGCCGTTGATGAGGGTCTGGGAGTGTTCAACGGAGATATAGGGCGCATCAGGGAGATCAATGCCTATGCGCAGACTGTGACCATAGAGTTCGATGACGGCAGAGTGGCGGATTACGGCTTTGATGAGATGTCGGATGTGGAGCTGGCATATGCAGTTACGATACACAAGTCTCAGGGAAGCGAATATCCGGCCGTGGTGATACCGATGTACTCGGGACCGGAGACTCTGATGACCAGAAATCTGATATATACGGCGATCACGAGAGCAGTCAGCTGCGTATGTCTGGTGGGTCAGCCGGAGTATTTTGACAGGATGACGGCCAATACACGCGAGCAGCTGAGATACTCGGGGCTTAAGGACAGGATACTGGAGATAGCCGCACCGGAGATCGGCGGCTGACGGATGCGCATAACGGCATGGGGCATATAAAGCGAGGGTACATGCCGCAGTGAGAGGAGTATTTTAAGAGGAGGGCACGGGAGTATGAAGACAGTGACGCTTGGATCAACAGGAATCAGTGTACCGCAGAACGGCTTCGGAGCATTGCCGGTGCAGAGAGTAGGCATGGACGGCGCGGTAGCACTGCTGCGAAGAGCCTATGAAGGAGGCATGAGATTCTTTGATACAGCCAGAGCCTACAGTGACAGTGAAGAGAAACTGGGAGCTGCATTCGGCGACGGATGGCTGAAGCGTGAGGATGTGATCATCGCAACCAAGACGCATGCGTCAACGCCGGAGGGCTTCAGGTCTGATCTGGAGACCTCACTCAGGCTGCTGAAGACGGACTATATCGATATCTACCAGTTCCATCAGGTGACAGCATGCTGGAAGCCGGGAGACGGGACGGGGATGTACGAGTGTATGCTCGAGGCCAAGAAGCAGGGCAAGATCCGCCATATCGGGGCTACATCTCATATGCTTGCGGTAGCAAGGGAGATAGTGGAGAGCGGGCTCTATGAGACGCTGCAGTTTCCGTTCAGCTATCTGGCAAGCGATCAGGAGGTAGAGCTTGTAAAAAGCTGCAACGCGCATGATGTGGGCTTTATATGCATGAAGGGACTGGCAGGCGGACTCATCACGAACTCAAGAGCTGCCATGGCATACGCGGCACAGTTTGACGGACTCGTTCCCATCTGGGGTATACAGCGGGAGAGTGAGCTTGACGAGTGGCTCAGCTACATGCATGAGACGCCTGAGATGAACGATGAGATAAGAGAGTTCATCAAGTCAGAGCAGGGAGAGCTGGCGGGAGAGTTCTGCCGCGGCTGCGGGTACTGCATGCCGTGCACAGTGGATATCGAGATAAATACATGCAATCGCATGTCACTGATGCTTCGCCGGTCTCCGTCGGCGAACTATCTGAGCGAAAAGTGGCAGAAAGAGATGGCGAAGATAGATGACTGTGTAGAGTGCAGACTGTGTACACAGAAATGCCCGTACGAGCTGGATATACCCAATCTGCTTAAAAAGAATCTTGAGGACTACAGGGCAGTGCTTGCCGGAACAGTAAAGGTAAATGTGTGAGGGATTACGGATTATTCGAATAGCGTGTGAATAAAAAGAATATAGAGCGCGCGGCGGGCTGCATATCCGCCGCATACAAGATCTTCATAGACTCCATCTATCCGAGGCGATGTCCTGTCTGCGACGAGGCATTGCCCTGGAGGGGGAGTCTTTTGTCTGAAAGCCCGCGGGATGTGTCGGCATTGAATGGCGCGGACTGTGCCGGCGCAGCGCAGCTGATCTGTCCGGAGTGCATGGACAGACTGAGCTTTGTGAAGCCTCCGGTATGTGAAAAATGCGGCAAGCAGGTGCTTGTGGCATCGCAGCGGCTGTGCACAGACTGCACGGAGCATCCCAGAAGCTATGAGAGAGGCGTATGTCTGCTCAATTACGAAGAGCACGCGCGTGAGAGCATGGTCAGGATAAAGTATAAAAGGCGCGGCGAATACATGCGCTTTTACGGGCGGATGATGGCACAGCGTCTGGAAGGCTCTATCCGTGAGATGAATCCGCAGTGCATCATACCGGTACCCGTGCATCCGGAAAGATATCTGGAGCGGGGCTACAATCAGGCGGTGCTGCTGGCTGACGAGCTCGGAAGAATGCTGAGCATTCCTGTCAGGAAGGATATACTGGTGCGCATAAGAAATACGGCTGTACAAAAGGATCTGGGGCCTGAGGAAAGGCTGAAGAATCTGAGCGAGGCCTTCGGCGTGCTGTATGATGATACGGATGCAGCCGCCGCAGACCCCTCTTCAGATACCGCTCCGGCCGGGCGCGTCATACCGTATGACAGGGTTCTGCTGGTTGATGATATCTATACCACAGGCTCTACTATAGAGGCATGTACACGCGTTCTCATGACAGCAGGTGTGAGGCAGGTCTACTTCGCCGCAATCTGCACGGGAAGCGACAGGTGAGAAAACTGATTGAAATCATTGGAACATTGACAATATGTCTGATACAACATATTATATTTGAGGAGAGAGTATCTTGATGTACGAAATTGTCTTATACGATACAGAGGATGGACGATGCCCTGTGAAGGAGATGCTGGATTCTCTGGAGCCTAAGCTTCTTGCGAAAACATTGAGAACTATTGACCTGCTTGAGCAAAATGGGCCATTGCTGAGGGAACCATACTCTAAGCCGCTTGAGAACGGAATATTTGAACTTCGAACCAGACAGGGATCAGATATAACGAGGGTGATGTATTTTTTTTGTTGTAGGAAGAAAAGCAGTATTGACAAACGGATTTGTTAAAAAGTCTCAGAAAACGCCAAAGGCAGATATAGAGCTGGCAAGAAAATATAAGACAGACTATGAAAGGAGGCACAGCGATGAGCAGCTATAGAGATTATAAAAAGGCAGCACTGCAGGATCCGGCGGTCAAGTCAGAATATGATGCACTGCAGCCGGAGTATGACATCATTCAGGCGATGATTGAAGCCAGAACACAGCAGAACATGACACAGAAGGAATTGTCAAGCAGAACCGGGATCACACAGGCTGATATAAGCCGAATCGAGAACGGGACAAGAAATCCCAGTCTTAATATGGTGAAAAAGCTGGCGCAGGGACTGGGAATGCAGCTGAAGCTGGAGTTTATTCCTTACCGGACACATGGTTGATGCGTATGCGAAAAATTAACTGATTGACGCGCTCATATGAGTATGGTATATTACATGGGCGACCGTTTTGAGGTCTATTTTTTTCGACCTCAGAAACATGGCAGTAATATTTTGGAGGGCAAGATCGTGGCTAACTCAAAGCGTACAAAGGTTACTCTTGCGTGCACAGAGTGCAAGCAGAGAAATTACGATATCACAAAGGACAAGAAGACTCATCCCGACCGTATGGAGACAAAGAAGTATTGCCGTTTCTGTCAGAGACACACAATGCATAGGGAGACAAAGTAATAATGGGTGCATTCTTTGAGGGTGTAAAGAGCGAATACAAGAAGATCATATGGCCTACACGCGAGGAGCTGTTCAAGGAAACTACCGCGGTAGTGGTTATCTCGGTCATCCTTGGTTTTATCATCGCGCTTCTGGACTGGATCATTCAGTTCGGTCTGGGCTTCATCATCAAATAATATAACGGGGATAATATGGCAGAGTCACAGGGACTTTGGTATGTTGCGCATACCTATTCCGGCTATGAGAATAAAGTAAAAGTCGATATAGAAAAGACCATCGAGAACCGTCATATGGAAGACCAGATCTTTGAGGTTTCGGTTCCCCTGATGAAGGTGGTAGAGGTCAAAAACGGCGTAGAGCGGACAGTCGATAAAAAGATGTTCCCCGGATACGTTTTCATCCGCATGATCAACAACTCGGACACATGGTATGTGGTCAGAAACACGCGAGGCGTGACAGGATTTGTAGGACCGGGCAGAGAGCCGAGCCCGCTGACACCCGAGGAGATGGTGGCGATGGGATTCGGCGTTCCGGAGGGAACAGTACTTCACGAGAAGAGAGTGCTCATAGATTTCGCGGTAGGCGATTCAGTGCGCGTCACCACAGGTGCATGGAAAGATACCGTGGGTATCGTCAAGTCCATCAATGAGAACAAGAAGACAGTAGCGATCAATGTGGATCTCTTCGGACGCGAGACGAGCGTGGAGCTGGGCTTCGGAGATGTAAAGAAGCTCTGACAGCTATGCTTCGGGACAGGATATCTGAAAGCACCCGGGCACATCACTGCATCACTACGGGAACACATCACTATGATAGTAGCGCCGCATGACGGCGAAGCTATACGGGAACCGTATCAGGATCCCGAACCATAAAAGTGGGAGGGTGCGCATGCATCCGCCATCAACCACAGGAGGCAAGATATGGCAAAGAAAGTCACAGGTTACATCAAATTGCAGATTCCTGCAGGCAAGGCAACCCCGGCTCCCCCGGTAGGTCCGGCACTTGGTCAGCACGGAGTCAACATCGTTGAATTCACAAAGCAGTTCAACGCGAGAACAGCGGATCAGGGTGATCTGATCATCCCCGTTGTCATCACTGTTTATGCAGACAGAAGCTTCACATTCATCACCAAGACTCCCCCGGCAGCCGTTCTGATCAAGAAGGCATGCAACATAAAGAGCGGTTCGGGTGTTCCGAACAAGACGAAGGTTGCCGAGCTCAGCAAGGAGGATCTCAGAAAGATCGCCGAGACCAAGATGAAGGATCTCAATGCCGCCACTATCGAGGCAGCAATGAGCATGATCGCCGGAACAGCTCGTTCCATGGGCGTTACAATAGCTGAGTGATTGGAGGGGACACGATGAAACACGGAAAGAGATATACAGAAGCATACAAGAAGTATGACCGCGCAACATTATACGAGGCTCCGCAGGCTATTGCAGCAGCTAAGGAGATGGCTTCGGCAAAGTTCGATGAGACAATGGAGCTTCACCTTCGTACAGGCTGCGACGGACGCCATGCAGAGCAGCAGATCAGAGGTTCTGTTGTTCTTCCTCACGGAACAGGCAAAAAGGTGCGCATCCTTGTATTTGCGAAGGGCAACAAGGTTGACGAGGCACAGGCTGCAGGCGCGGATTTTGTCGGAGGCGAGGAGCTGATTCCGAGGATCCAGAACGACGGATGGTTTGATTTCGATGTAGTTGTGGCAACTCCCGATATGATGGGCGTTGTAGGACGCCTCGGTAGAGTGCTCGGACCTAAGGGCCTCATGCCGAACCCGAAGACCGGAACAGTTACCATGGATGTCGCAAAGGCTATCCAGGAGATCAAGGCAGGTAAGGTTGAGTACAGACTCGACAAGGCCAACATCATCCATGTAGCCTTCGGCAAGGCTTCCTTCTCACAGGAGCAGCTTGAGGGCAACTACAATGCCATCATGGATGCTATCCTTAAGGCAAGACCGTCAGCGCTCAAGGGAACATTTATCAAGAATGCAGTTATTGCATCAACCATGGGCCCGGGCGTCAAGCTGAACACAGCAAAGATGGTTTAAGATTTAAATACAGAGTGTAAAAGCATTTTACCGAAGACAGCAGGTGCAAGAAGCGTAAGACCGCATGAGCGGACGCCTGCCGAGGCATATATGATCACGACCTTATGCCTCGTCGTCTCGGTTCGGGATGACGGGGCTTTTCCGTAAAATGCCTTACATATAAAAAACATAAGGAGGAAAGGCATGAAGAATTCAAAGATCGCTATCAAGCAGCCTGTCGTGCAGGAGATCGCAAACCTCTTCGACGGTGCCAAGTCGGCAGTCGTAGTTGACTATCGTGGTCTTACTGTAGAGCAGGATACACAGCTCAGAAGAAATCTTCGTGAGGCCGGTGTTGCATACAAGGTATACAAGAATACCATGGTACGCATCGCCGCCAAGGGAACAGATTTCGAGAAGCTGGATGATCTTCTTGAGGGACCTACAGCCATCGCTGTATCCAAGGAAGACGCTACCGCTCCGGCAAGAGTGCTTGCCGAGTTCGCCAAGACTGCACCGATTCTTGAGATCAAGGGCGGACTTGTAGAAGGCGAGAAATGCGACGCAGCAGCTATGCAGGCTATCGCAAGCATTCCTTCCAGAGAGATACTTCTCGGAAGACTGCTGGGCAGCATGAAGAGCCCCATCACAAACTTCGCAAGGGTACTCAACCAGATAGCGGAGAAGAGCGCAGCTCCTGCAGCAGACTGATAACAGCCATTGCAGGATCAGTACAGTATTTAAACAGACAGAAAAGATATCCCCGACGAAGGGGACTACTAACAACAGGAGGATATTCTAATGGCAAAGTTGACTACAGAAGAGTTTATCGCTGCTATCAAGGAGCTCTCGG
>CAVIJY010000016.1:0-29398 GCA_963643215.1 Lachnospiraceae bacterium
ACTAGCTGCGCGTCGCAGCATGTCGTGGGAGATGAGTTTTGACACTGTAACCAAACATGTATGGAATAAAGTGCAGAACAAAGCCGCATAAAGTGCGATTTATAATTGACTCAAAGTTTAGAAATAGTATAATTGGCTGTGCTGATTTTTGGGTTTAGTAAAAAGCGATAAGATGTTTAGTGAAAATAATCAGGTGAAGATATGGATCAGGAACAGATAAATATCGTGATAGGAAAGCGTGTTAAGGATCTGCGCAACAGGAACGGGCTGACACAGCAGGAGCTGGCGGACCGGACAGAGCTGACAAAGGGCTTTATTTCGCAGCTTGAGAGAGGGCAGGTCTCGCCGTCTGTGGTGACATTGATGGACATGATCGAATGTCTTGGAGTCACGCCTGAGGAGTTCTTTAAAAGCAGCGCACCGGAGCAGATCGTATTCACTCAGGCGGACTACTTTGTCAAGTCTGACGAGGGCTGCGGAGAAAAGACATGGCTGATTCCTTCGGCTCAGAAGTTTGAGATGGAGCCGCTTTTAGTGGAGCTGCAGCCGGGACAGGATACCGGAGAGGACAAGCCGCACGCAGGCGAGGAGTTCGGGTATGTGCTGAGCGGCAGGATCAAGGTTATATTCGGTGATCACACGTATACCGCAAAGGCAGGAGAGAGCTTCTACTACAGAACCACAAAGACACACAGGATCGCCAATGCGGGCAGCCGCCCGGCGCGCTTCCTCTGGATCAGCACCCCACCGGAATTCTGAGCTCCGAGTTCCGCTGTCACGAGCCGGAGGCGAAGTGAGAGCGGTTTACGAGGAGCCATGCGATAGCAGCCCGCGATTGGCAAGCGCAAAGCGCGCAGACAGAGCGGATAGCTGCGAACCGCTGAGCTCCGAACCGCTGAGCGCCGAACCGCTGAGCTCCGAACCGCTGACCGCATATCAAATTATTAAGATTTCATGGAGAAAAATGTATGTCGACCAACATCATAGAACTGAAAAATGTCGTAAAGCGCTTCGACGACAACGGCTTTACGGCTGTAAATGACTTCAATCTCGAAGTAAAGCGGGGAGAGTTTGTCACATTTCTCGGCCCGTCGGGATGCGGCAAGACCACAACCCTGCGCATGATAGCCGGATTTGACATTCCGACATCCGGAGAGATATTGCTGAACGGCCAGTCGATCACGAATCTTCCGCCTTATAAGCGGCCGATCAATACTGTCTTTCAGAGATATGCTCTTTTCCCGCATATGAATATATATGACAACATCGCCTTCGGACTTAAGCTGAAGAAAGTGTCGAAGGAGGAGACGGATCGAAAGGTGAGACGCATGCTTTCACTTGTAGATCTGGAGGGATTTGAGGAGAGAAGCGTTTCCACTCTCTCCGGAGGTCAGCAGCAGCGAATCGCCATCGCCAGAGCGCTGGTCAACGAGCCCGAGATACTGCTTCTGGATGAGCCGCTGGGAGCTCTTGACCTGAAGATGCGCCAGGAGATGCAGATAGAGCTGAAAAGCATGCATGACAAGCTCGGCATCACATTCATATATGTCACTCATGACCAGGAGGAGGCACTCACCATGTCAGACAAGATCGTGGTCATGAGCGAGGGAAGGATCCAGCAGATAGGAACGCCGGAGGATATATACAATGAGCCGGTCAATGCATTTGTCGCAGACTTCATCGGAGAGAGCAATATATTCACGGGTGTAATGACAGGAAAGCTCACGGCGCGCTTTGCGGGCGGAGAGTTTAAATGTGTGGATGATGTGGCTCAGGGCACGCATATCACTGCGGTGGTTCGCCCGGAGGATGTGATACTGACAAAGCCGCAGGACGGCACTATCCGCGGAGAGGTGACCTCTGTGGTATTTAAGGGAGTGCACTATGAGATCACGATTCAGTCCGGAAGAAATGAGATAGTGGCGCAGTCCACAAAATCCGCCGAAGTTGGCGATCATGTGGGCATAGTCCTCGAGCCGGACGGCATACATATCATGATGACGGAGGATCACACCAATACCTTCCTTGTGGATATCAACAAGGAATACCGTCTCTCGTACAACGGCAAGCTGCTGTATGCATCGCTGACAAAGCTCATACCCGGCGGTAAGAGGCGCGATGACGGCTCTATCGTGGATGCCAGCGGAGAGGTAATAGATCTTAAGAGAACGAGGGTTATGGCCTCCATACAGCCGGGAGATATCAAGATGACAGACCATCATGAGGAGGGTCTGGTGGACGGATATATCAGCAACCTGATATATCTGGGCGACAGATACATGTATGTCATCCATACGGAGCAGGAGCAGGACTTCGCAGTATATGATGAGGATCTCTGGAATATGGGAGATCATGTGGGGCTTATCATCCCTACCGAGAAGATGACATTTGCTCTCAGAAAATAAGGAAAGGATCAGGGAGATATGAGGTTTTCAAGAAAAAGTCTGTGCATCCCCTACGCGCTGTTTCTGGCGCTTTTTGTGGCGGCACCCCTTCTCGTTCTGATCTACTATGCGTTTACAGACGGAACAGGGAGCCCGACCATAGCGAATCTGACAGGATTTTTCACCAATCCCAACACTCTTGGAACGCTGGTGTACAGCTTTGCTGTAGCGGGAGTGACTACAGTGGTATGCCTGCTGCTGGCATATCCGCTGGCTTATATACTTGCTACCGGGAGACTGAAGGGAAGGTCTGCCGTCATCATGATATTTGTGATGCCCATGTGGATCAATTTCTCGCTGCGTATCACCGCGCTTAAGGAGGTTCTGACATTCCTTGAGGGCAATCTGGCGCTTTATCCCTTTCTGAATGCGGTTATAGGAATGACATATGATTTTCTGCCGTTTATGATACTGCCGATATATACGACGATTTATCGTCTTGATCCGTCGCTTCTGGAGGCTGCGGCGGATCTCGGCGCCGATGAGAGAACGGCATTTTTCAAGGTGACGCTGCCGCTTTCCATGCCGGGAGTGATGAGCGGCATGTCCATGGTATTTCTTCCGGCGATGACGAACTATGTAGTGCTGGATATGCTTTACAACAGCACATATATCATGGGATCGCTGATAGGAAGCTATTTCTCTGCCTACAACTGGCATGGCGGCTCCATGATAGCGCTCATACTGCTCGGCATCATCTGTCTGTTCACGCTGCTGAGCGGCACGGATGAGGAGAGTCACGCGAGAGGAGGCGCACTGCTGTGATGAAGAAGATATGGAGACCGGCATTTTTTATATTTATGCTGATGGTGCTGTATCTGCCGATATTGATACTCGCATTTTACAGCTTTACCGATTCTACAACCATCGGAGCAGTCAGAGGCTTCTCGCTTCATAACTATGTGACGCTGTTCACCACACAGGATCTTCGCAGCATGATAAAAGGAACGGTGCTGCTCGCCTTCGGCGCGGCGGCCGTATCAACCCTGCTCGGAACCATGGGAGCCATAGGAGCCTACTATTCAAGAGAGCGCATAAGAGATGCAGTCTCTACAGTCAATCAGATTCCTGTCATAAATGCTGATGTGGTGACGGGCTTTTCCCTGTGTGTGCTGATGGTTGTAGTGCTGAATATCAGCAAGGACAGCTATATACCGCTGGTGGCAGGACATGTGACGCTTTGCACGCCGTTTGTATACCTGAGCGTGATGCCGAAGATCCGCCAGCTGGATCCCAGCATGTATGAGGCAGCGCTGGATCTGGGAGCTACACCGCTTCGGGCACTTTTTTCCGTGGTCATTCCGCAGATATTTTCCGGCATAGCATCGGGCTTCGGGCTGGCAGTGACGCTTTCGCTGGATGATTATTTCATAGCTACATATACGAAACCGGCCATGTTTGACACGATCAGCACCTATGTTGTCAATGCAACACGAGGCTCACAGACAACCATCAAGACGGCCTTGTGGGCGCTTTCGACTGTGATTTTTGTGCTTGCACTTGCGCTTGTGCTGGCACTTAATTACCGCAGCATGCGCGCTGAAGGCGGAAAGGAGCGGGCAGATGCAAAGAACTGAAATATATGCTGCGCTTTTGTCCGTATCGATGCTATTTACGGCTTTCCCGGCGGTGTCCGGCAGGGGGGTCATGCAGGCATACGCAGCGCAGAGCCATGAGGCTCCGGCGACCGGAAAGCCTGTCACACTGCGTATATGCAGCTGGGAGGAGTATATAGACGAGGGCGATTGGGACGAGGCGGATGTCATAGATCTTGAGAGCGGAGATATCTTCGGTGAAAACTCCATGATAGATGACTTTGAAGCCTGGTATGAGGAGACTTACGGCGTGAAGGTCAATGTGGAATATTCCACATTCGGGACAAATGAAGACCTTTACAACATGCTGACGCTCGGAGACGCCTATGATCTGGTATGCCCGTCGGAATATATGTTCATGAAGCTTATCAGCGAGGACAGATGTGTCGCGCTTTCGGATGCCTTCTTCGATGAGAGCTACGAATATAATTACTATATCAAGGGCGTATCGCCGCATCTTCGGGCCATATTCGATGAGCATGATATAGACGGAGAGGCCTGGAGCAAGTACGCGGCAGGATTCATGTGGGGAGTGACCGGTATCGTATACAACCCGGAGGCGATGACCCGCGAGGAGGCCTCTACATGGAGTGTGCTGGTAAATCCTGAGTACAAGCGGCGTGTCACCATCAAGGACAGCGTGAGGGAATGCTACTTTGCAGCGGTGGGAGCGCTGAATGCCGATCTGCTGACAGACGAGAGCTTCACGAGCGACCCGGACTATTCCGAGAAGCTTGAGGATGTCATGAATGACACATCGCCGGAGATGATAGCAAAGGTTCAGGACTGGCTGCAGGAGATGAAGGATAATGTCTACTCCTTTGAGGTGGATTCAGGCAAGTCCGACATGGTGACAGGCAAGGTGGCGGCAAACTATCAATGGTCGGGAGATGCCGTATATACCATGGATCAGGCAGAGGAGGATGACTATTATCTGGAATTTGCCGTGCCAAGGGAGAGCTCTGATATTTACTTTGACGGCTGGGTCATGCTAAAGTGCGGTATAGGAAGCGATGCAGCCAAGCAGCACGCGGCGGAGGCATTTATCAATTTTGTATCCCGCCCGGACAATGCAGTGCGCAATATGAATTACATCGGATATACATCGTTTATATCCGGAGGAGATGATCCCACTATACTTGAATATATGGAATGGAGCTACGGCGCGGAGGATGACGATGAGGAGTCTGTCGATTATGATGTGACATATTTCTTCACCGGAGACACGCAGGAGACTGATGAACGCTATGTGCTCGCTGTCCCGGAAGAGCAGCTGCACCGGCAGCTCGGAGCCCAATATCCAAGCAGACAGGATATCGAGAGAACCTGCATCATGAGATATTTTGACGCGCAGCAAAGCGAGGATACAAACCGTATGTGGGTAAATGTGCGCTGCTTCAACATCAACAATCTTTCCTGGTGGGGATGGGCGCTGACTGCGGCCTCGGCCTCCGGCGTGATATGGCTGGCTGTAAGACGCTTCGCACATTTGAGAAACACTAAGGCGTAAAACAGGAGGCAAGACCATGTATGATGTAGTGATAGTCGGCGCCGGACCGGCAGGTCTTTCGGCGGCCATATATACCGTGAGAGCGGGAAAGAGCGCACTTGTGCTTGAGGCGGGAGCGTACGGCGGGCAGATCATCAATACTCCCGATATCGAGAACTATCCCGGCATAGCGCATATATCAGGATTTGATTTTGCGACGAATCTGTACAATCAGGCTGTAGAGCTTGGCGCGCAGGTCAAGTTTGAGCGGGTGACAGGCATCGAGGAGCCGGAGACCGGGGACGCTAAGCCGGATGAGGGTCGTGTGAAGCTGGTGAAGACATCGAGGGGCAGCTATGAGGCAAAGAGCGTCATACTCGCCACAGGAGCCAAAAACCGTCATCTTGGGCTTGAAAATGAAGAAACACTGATAGGCAAGGGCATATCCTACTGTGCGACATGTGACGGAATGTTCTTTAAGGACAGGACTGTCGCAGTAAACGGAGGCGGCAATACCGCCATAGAGGACGCGGAGTATCTGTCGGGCATATGCTCCAAGGTATATGTCATACACAGAAGAGACGGCTTTCGTGCCGACAAGAAGGATCTGGACCGTCTTAAGTCCAAGGAGAATGTAGAGTTCATACTCAATGCCACCGTGACGAAACTGAATACCGCCGACGGACGGCTCAGCTCGATAGAGGTGACTGACAAGAACACGCAGGAAAGCCGCGACATAGAGGTTTCGGCGCTCTTTGTAGCCATAGGACAGATGCCGGACAACAGCGCATTTGCCAATGTGGCGCAGCTTGATCCGTCCGGATATATAGTAGCAGCGGAGGATACGAGGACAGGGCATGACGGAGTATTCACGGCCGGAGACTGCAGGACGAAGAATGTACGCCAGCTGACGACAGCGGCATCCGACGGAGCCGTGGCCGCACTTGCGGCATGCGGATATGTCGACAGTGCGACCTGGAGGATGTGAGACGGCGTGCACCGCTGAAGCCGGTGTAAATCAGCACTGAGCAGCAAAAGGTAAGCGGCGGGCTTTGGCCTGCTGAGAACAAAGGGGAGGCGGCCGTCGGCCGCCTCCCTGCGATATTACATGAAACTGATATGACACCGAATCGACGATGCAGCCGATCGGCCGTGATCACATCTCCGGCTCGATGAGGCCGTAGGTACCGTCTCTTCTCTTGTACACCACACTGATGGAGTCGGTCTGCGCGTCCTGAAATACAAAGAAGCTGTGTCCGAGCATCTCCATCTGGAGGCATGCCTCCTCGGGATCCATCGGCTTTACTGCAAAGTGCTTCGTCTTTACGATTCTTATCTGCTCCTCTCCGGCATCATCGGATTCGTCGATCTCATCGAGGAAGAGTCTGGAGAAGGATGCGGCGGACTGACGCTTGCTTATGAGCTTCTTCTTGTGCTTTTTGATCTGCGCGACGATGCTGTCGGCCACCTCATCTATGGAGGAGATGATATCGCGGCTTTCATCCTCGGCACGGATGAGTCCGAGCTTGGTCGGAATCGTCACCTCTATCTTCTGCATATCCTTGGTATAGGACAGGACGACTTTGGCTTCAGTATCCTCGGAAAAGTACTTGTCAAGTCGTGAAAGCTTCTTTTCGATCGCTTCCCTGACACTATCCCTTACTGTCATGTTCTTTCCGCTTATACTATATAGCATACAATCACTCCTTTGCTTTAAGATAGTTATATTATAGCATAATTTTCAGACAATTCAATTAAATAATCCAAAATATTGCAACAAATACAAGGGCTTTCACATAACTTTCATTAACTATGGTCAGAGCTTTTGTGATAAAATAGTTCCGCTTATGTAGATTGGAATATTTCTGCCTTTGAATAAGACACAGGGAGAACACAGAATGTCATTATTTGATAAATTATTCGGATCTCACAGTGAGAGAGAACTGAAGCTGATCAGACCGATAGTAGCTAAAATTGAGGCTTTAAAACCCGAGATGTCGCAGAAAAGCGATGAGGAGCTTCGCGCCCTGACACAGCAATATAAGGACAGGATAGCCGGCGGAGAGGATCTGGACTCCATACTTCCGGAGGCATTTGCCACAGTAAGAGAGGCCGCGAAAAGAGTGCTGCACATGGAGCATTATCCTGTACAGCTGATAGGCGGCATCGTGCTCCATCAGGGGCGTATCGCAGAAATGAAGACAGGCGAAGGCAAGACGCTGGTATCAACCTGCCCGGCATACCTTAACGCTCTGGCAGGAAAAGGCGTCCACATCGTCACGGTCAACGATTATCTGGCCAAGCGTGATGCGGAATGGATGGGAAGCGTTCATGAATTTCTCGGCCTGACGGTGGGCTGTGTGCTCAACGGCATGAATTCAGAGGAGAGAAAGGCGCAGTACGCCTGCGATATCACATATGTGACGAACAACGAGCTGGGTTTTGATTACCTGCGGGACAACATGGCCATATACAAGGACCAGCAGGTTATCAGAAATCTGGACTATGCAATCATCGACGAGGTGGACTCGGTGCTGATCGATGAGGCCAGAACGCCGCTTATCATATCGGGACAGTCAGGAAAGTCAACGAAGCTTTATGAAATCTGCGACATGCTGGCAAAACAGATGGTTCGCGGAGAGGCCAGCGGAGAGTTCACAAAGCTCAACGCGATCATGGGCGAGGATATCGAGGAGACCGGCGATTTTATCGTAAGTGAGAAGGAAAAGACGATAAATCTGACGGAGCAGGGCGTCGCGAAGGTGGAGCAGTTCTTTCATATCACAAACCTGGCCGATGCTGAAAACCTGGAGATACAGCACTGTGTGATTCTCGCGCTTCGCGCCAACAATCTGATGGCCAGAGACAAGGATTATGTGGTCAACAATGACGAGGTGCTGATCGTCGATGAGTTCACCGGAAGGATCATGCCGGGAAGAAGATTCTCTGATGGCCTTCATCAGGCGATAGAGGCGAAGGAGCATGTAACCGTCAAGAGAGAATCCAAGACTCTGGCGACGATCACATTCCAGAACTTTTTCAACAAGTTCCGCAAGAAGGCCGGAATGACAGGTACCGCCCTGACTGAGGAAAGAGAATTCAGAAACACCTACGGCATGGATGTCATAGAGATCCCGACGAATCTTCCGGTAGCCCGTATAGATCATGATGATGCCGTATATAAGACAAAGCGCGAGAAATTCAGAGCCGTAGTAGATGAGATAAAGAGAACACATGACAAGGGACAGCCTGTTCTTGTAGGAACCATCACTATCGAGACCTCGGAGATGCTCTCGGACATGCTTCGCCGCGAGGGTATCCCGCATAATGTTCTGAATGCCAAGTTCCACGAGCGTGAGGCTGAGATCGTAGCAGATGCCGGTATTCACGGCGCGGTCACCATAGCCACCAACATGGCGGGGCGAGGAACCGATATAAAGCTGGATCAGGAGGCCAGAGATCTGGGCGGTCTGAAGATCATAGGCACGGAGCGGCATGAATCAAGGCGTATAGACAATCAGCTGAGAGGACGGTCGGGGCGTCAGGGAGATCCGGGAGAGAGCAAGTTCTATATCTCTCTGGAGGATGATCTCATGAGGCTCTTCGGATCGGAGAAGCTGATGAATCTGTTTGAATCCATGGGCGTTCCGGACGGGGAGGAGATTCAGCACAAGATGCTGAGCAATGCCATCCAGAAGGCGCAGGAGAGGATAGAGACCAACAACTACGGCATACGCGAGAACCTGCTCAAGTATGATCAGGTCAACAATGAGCAGCGCGAGGTCATCTACGCGGAGCGTCAGAAGGTGCTTGAGGGTGAGAGCATGCGCTCCACCATCATGCAGATGATCGATGATGCAATAGAGACTGCGGTGGCAAGAACCATACCCGAGGATCAGAGCAAGGATAAATGGGAGATCACGCAGCTGAACGAGCTGATTGTACCGATCATTCCCGTCACGCCTGTGACGCCTGAGGAGGCTGAGTCCATGAGCCGCAGCGAGCTTATCTACAGACTCAAGACAGAGGCTGTAAAGCTCTACGAGGCCAAGGAGGCGGAATTTCCGACTGCGGAGCAGATGCGTGAAGCTGAGCGCATCGTGCTTCTGAAGGTTATAGACAACAAGTGGATGAACCATATCGACGATATGGAGCAGCTTCGCCAGGGCATAGGATTGCAGGCATACGGCAACAGAGATCCGCTGATCGAGTACAAGATGACCGCATTTGAGATGTTTGACGAGATGACTGCGGCCATCACGGAGGATACGGTGAGGATCATGTATCATCTCGTTGTAGAGCGAAAGCTTGAGAGAGAGCCTGCCGCGAAGGTGACGGGAACAAACAGGGACGATACTGCAGGTAAAAAGCCTGTAAAAAAGGCGACCGGAAAGATATATCCCAATGATCCGTGTCCCTGCGGCTCCGGAAAGAAATACAAGAATTGTCACGGAAGGATAGCGTAATACATGGTAGAGCTTGATCAATACAAATATTTACTGTCTTCATATGAGCAGCCGCTGGCGGATCTGAAGAATTCTCTGGATCTGGAGAACAAGCAGAACAGGATCAGAGAGCTGGATGCCGCCATGGAGGAGCCTGACTTCTGGAGCAATCCCGAGAAGTCGACGAAAACAGTCAAGGAAGCAAAAAACCTCAAGGATATCGTGACTGAATACAATGAGCTGGAGCGTGACTATGCCGATGCGGGCATGATGATCGAGCTTGCCAACGAGGAAAACGATATCAGCATGGTTGACGATATCGCAGCCATGGTCAATGAGATAACCGTGAAGATAGACGAGCTCAAGATCAGCACGCTCCTGTCGGGAGAATACGATGATTCCAATGCGATCCTGAGGCTCAATGCCGGTGCGGGCGGAACAGAAAGCTGCGACTGGTGCTCCATGCTGTATCGCATGTACACGAAATGGGCAGAACGCAAGGGCTTCAGTGTGGAGGTTCTCGACTTTCTGGACGGAGACGAGGCAGGCATCAAGTCTGTCACATTTCAGGTTAACGGAACAAACGCATACGGACTTTTGCGCAGCGAGCACGGCATTCACAGGCTGGTACGCATATCTCCGTTCAACGCTCAGGGAAAGCGCCAGACAAGCTTTGTATCCTGCGATGTCATGCCGGACATCGAGGAGGATCTGGATGTGGACATCAATCCGGATGATCTGCGCATAGACACTTACCGTTCCAGCGGAGCAGGCGGACAGCATGTCAACAAGACCTCGTCGGCCATCAGAATCACGCATATTCCCACGGGGGTTGTGGTACAGTGCCAGAACGAGCGAAGCCAGTTTCAGAACAAGGACAAGGCAATGCAGATGCTCAAGTCCAAGCTCTTCATGCTCAAGCAGCAGGCCAATGTCGAAAAGCTCTCCGATATACGCGGCGAGGTAAAGGACAACGCGTGGGGAAGCCAGATCAGATCCTATTTCCTGCAGCCGTATAAGCTGGTCAAGGATCTTCGTACGGGCTGCGAGATGGGCAATGCGGACGCTGTGCTGGACGGAGATCTGGATAAATTCATCACGGCCTATCTGACATGGATGAGCCTTGGATGTCCGGACAGAAGGGTATCGGAGGACAATTAACAGCCCTGCATACAAGGAGACGCCGCTATGATAAGAGTCGCACTGCTCGGACTTGGGACGATAGGTTCCGGTGTATACGAGATCATCACATTCGACAAGGAAACCATAAAGAGAAATACAGATCTGGATATAGAGGTGACGCATGTCCTGAACAGAAGGGACATGACAGGAACTCCAGTCGAGAAGATAACCACATCAAGCTATGCCGATATAGAAAATGCTGAGGATGTGGATGTGGTTGTAGAGGCGCTTGGAGGGACATCTCCGGCATATGAGTATGTCAGATCGGCCATCCTGCATCACAGGCATGTAGTGACATCAAACAAGGCGCTTGTGGCGGCTCACGGAACAGAGCTGATGGAGCTGGCCATCGAAAACGGCGTGCATTTTCTCTTCGAGGGTGCCGTAGGCGGGGCGATTCCTATCATCAGGGTGCTGACCTCGGCCATGGGCGGCGACAGACCCATGAAGATAAGCGGTATCCTCAACGGAACCACGAACTATATACTGACACAGATGAGAGAAAACGGAGTGTCATTTAAGGACGCTCTGAGCGACGCACAGGTCAGAGGATATGCAGAGCGGGATCCGAGCGCGGATATAGAAGGCTGGGATACATGCCGCAAGATAGCGATTCTGGGATCGATCATGAGCGGAAGATTCATTGATTATGAAAAGATTCCGACAAAAGGCATCACGGAGATCACAATCGATGACATCATGGATGCCGAGCAGCAGGACAGCGCGATAAAGCTCATAGGAAGCGCGGAATATGACGGAGAAGAGCTGAAGCTCTCCGTAGCACCAAGACTGGTGCACAGAAGCGAGGAGCTCTACGGAGTGAATGGAGTATACAATGCCGTTGTAGTGGAGGGACTTAACTCCGGCCGTCTCATGTATTACGGAAGCGGAGCGGGCAAGATCCCTACGGCAAGCGCTGTTGTTGCAGATATCTGCCATACTGTGGATGCCATCCCTGCCAGACCGCTGTGGGTATGAGCCGCAGGCTGAGAGCCGCCATCACGATAAGCCGTATAATCCGCTTAATCTCATTTTTTAAATGCGATTAAGCGGATTATAATATAAAAACGGGATAACCGAAGTGCTGACGGATGTCAGTTCGTGGTACTGCAAGGCGTATCCAGTCCGACGGTTCGGGTGCACCCGAACCAATATTGATTAAAGAGGTTTTAAGAATAGCAGCAGAAACACGGAGGAATCATGGACATCATCAAAATCATCGCCGGAGAGCTGGGCGTCAAGGTCAGCCAGGTGCAGGCGGCAGTAGATCTCATAGATGAGGGCAATACCATACCATTTATCGCGCGATACAGGAAAGAAGCCACCGGTTCGCTTGATGATGAGCAGCTCAGAAATCTGGACGAGAGACTGAGATATCTGAGAAATCTGGAAGAGAAGAAGACGCAGGTCATCGAGAGCATACGCGAGCAGGGCAAGCTGACTGACGAGCTGGAGCAGGCTGTGCAGGCCGCACAGACACTGGTGGCTGTGGACGATCTGTACAGACCGTACCGCCCGAAGAAGCGTACCAGAGCGATGATAGCAAAGGAAAAGGGGCTGGAGCCTCTGGCGGAGCTCATACTTGCGCAGGAGATAAAGGAGCCGCTGGAGACAGCTGCGGCAGACTATATAAGCACAAAGGAGGGGCTGGAGGTACCCGATGCTGCGGCTGCCATAGCCGGAGCGCAGGATATCATCGCGGAGCGCATCGCCGACAATGCGGACTACCGTACTGCCATCCGCCGTGCAACAAAGAATCTCGGAAGTATACAGTCACAGCTCAAGGGAGATGATGAGAAGCGGGTCTACGAGATGTACTACGAGTACAGCGAGCCGATCTCCAAGTGCCGGGGTTACCGCGTGCTTGCTCTCGACCGAGGGGAAAACGAGAAGATACTGAGCGTAAAGATATGCGGGCCGGATGAGGATATCATCCGTGTTCTCGAAAAGCATACTATAACAAAGGACAATCCGTACACATCACCGGTGCTGAAGGCAGCGGTCGCGGACAGCTATAAGCGCCTCATACAGCCGGCCATAGAGCGTGAACTCAGAAACGAACTCACGGAAAATGCACAGGCGGAGGCGATCAAGGTGTTCGGAAAAAATCTGGAACAGCTTTTGATGCAGCCGCCTATCACAGGCAAGGTGGTGCTTGGCTGGGATCCGGCATTCCGTACCGGATGTAAGCTTGCGGTAGTTGACGCCACAGGAAAGGTGCTGCATACGGTGGTCATATATCCCACGGCGCCGCAGAACAAGGTCAGCGAGTCCATACGCGTGCTCAAAGACCTGATAGCAAAGTATCATGTGGATCTGATCTCAGTAGGCAACGGCACGGCATCCAGAGAGTCCGAGCAGGTGATCATACAGCTGCTGAGGGATGTGAAAAATGTACAGTATGTCATAGTCAACGAGGCGGGAGCATCGGTATACTCGGCAAGCAAGCTGGCGAGCGAGGAGTTCCCCGAGTTTGATGTAGGCCAGCGCAGCGCGGCATCCATCGCGCGTCGACTGCAGGATCCTCTGGCGGAGCTGGTGAAGATAGATCCGCGTTCCATAGGTGTCGGACAGTACCAGCATGATATGGATCAGAAGAAGCTCGGCGAGGCGCTGGGCGGAGTGGTCGAGGACTGCGTAAACAAGGTCGGCGTAGACCTGAATACGGCATCCGCGCCGCTTCTGGAATATGTATCCGGCATCAACAAGACACTGGCGAAAAATATCGTCGCGTATCGCGAGGAGAACGGACGGTTCAGAAACCGCAGACAGCTCCTCAAGGTGAGCAAACTCGGACCGAAGGCATACGAGCAGTGCGCCGGATTTTTGAGAATATCCGACGGAGACGAGCCGCTGGATGCGACAAGTGTGCATCCGGAGTCCTATGACGCGGCAAAGAAGCTCCTGTCAAAACTGGGATACGACGAGACAGGACTGAAAAACGGCGGCATCAGGGGCATATCAAAGCAGCTCGGTGACAGGGACGCGCTGGCGGCAGAGCTGGGAGTAGGCAGCATCACGCTCACGGATATAGCGGCAGAGCTGGAAAAGCCGGGACGCGACCCGCGTGATGAGATGCCCAAGCCGATATTGCGGACGGATGTCATGGATATGAAGGATCTGAAGGAGGGTATGATCCTCAAGGGAACTGTCAGAAATGTCATAGACTTCGGTATATTTGTAGATATCGGAGTGCATCAGGACGGTCTGGTGCACATATCGCAGATCACGGATCGCTATATCAAGCATCCGCTGGAGGCAGTCAGCGTGGGCGATCAGGTCGAGGTCAAGGTGCTGGGCGTGGACGAGGCAAGAAAGAGAATCAGCCTGACCATGAAGATCTGAAGGTGAGATGATGCATCGGTTTGGATATGAAGGTCCGGGAGCTAGAGGGCATGATGCTGCGGCTTTGCTTCTGAGCAGATGAAAGACGGAAGAATGAAACATGTACAGGAAGAAGAAATAAACAGCAGACCCGGCGGCAAAGCGGCGGGAACAGAGCACGGGCAGGACGCATCGGAGTATGCCGCAGGATCGTTTGCTGCCGGGACATACAGCTGTGAGGAGACGATGGAGCTGGCCGCCCGTATGGCTCAGAGCGCAGCTCCGGGGACGATCATATGTCTTGACGGAGATCTGGGAGCGGGAAAGACCGTATGGGCGAAGGGATTTGCCAGAGGTCTCGGGATCACTGAGCCTGTAGTCAGTCCGACATTTACCATCATGCATATATACACATCGGGAAGGCTCCCGCTGTACCACTATGATGTATACAGGATAGAGGAGCCCGAGGAGATGGATGAGATAGGCTATGAGGAATATTTCTTCGGAGACGGAGTATGCCTCATAGAGTGGGCATCTCAGATAGAGGAGCTGATTCCGGACAGCGCGCTGCATGTAACTATCCGGAAGGATCCGGAGAAGGGAGATGATTATCGTGAGATTACTTGCCGTTGAGTCCTCGTCGCTGGTGGCTTCGGCAGCCATACTGGAGGATGACAGGATACTGGCCGAATATACCACGGATCATAAAAAGACCCATTCTCAGACGCTCCTGCCCATGATAGATGAGATAGTGCGCATGACGCAGACAGAGCTGTCGTCTCTTGATGCCATAGCGGTAAGCAGCGGGCCGGGATCGTTTACGGGACTCAGGATAGGAGCCGCCACGGCAAAGGGTCTGGCTATGACGCTTGATATACCTGTTGTTGCAGTTCCTACGCTGGATGCGCAGGCATACGGGCTGTGCGCCGGTATGAACCCGCCGTACAACATATGTCCTATCATGGATGCCAGAAGAAATCAGGTTTATACCGGGATATACCGCCCCGGGGCAGGAATGCCGGAGAGCATCATGCCGGGCGCTGCCATGGATATAAGAGAGCTTCTGACACGGCTTGAGAGTCTTGATCATCCGGTGATATTCATGGGAGACGGCGTTCCTGTCTATAAGGCAGTCATAGACGAGCTTTGCAGGGTTTCGTACGCATATGCGCCTCCCCATCTGTCCAGACAGCGTGCCGGAGCGGTTGCTGCACTTGCGGCTTTGTATCTGCGCGAGGGTCGGATAACCGACGCGGATGCATTTGTCCCGGAATATTTCAGAAAGAGTCAGGCAGAGCGTGAGCGCGAGGAGGCGGAGCATGCTGGTAAGGCCTAAGCGTGACGGGGACGATGACGCGATCACCGGGCTTGAGCAGGAATGTTTCACGGATTCATGGAGCCCGGCTCTCATGTCGCAGATGTTCGCAAGCCAATGGGACAGGATATATGTGCTGGAGGATGAGGGCAAGGTCATCGGATATGCCGATATCAGAAATATGTACGGTGATTGCGATCTCATGAGCATATGCGTGACAGGCACCGCCAGAAAAAAAGGCGGAGCGAGCCTTCTGATGCGGCATATGCTGGAGCAGGCAAGGCAGGAGAACGCAGAGCAGATAGTCCTCGAGGTGCGAAAAAGCAATGAGGCGGCCATAGGGCTTTACAGAAAGTTCGGATTTGAGGAGCTCGGTACCAGAAGAGATTATTACAGCAATCCCGTGGAGGATGCCGCGGTGATGCTGCTGAAGCTGAAAAAGCAGACCGTGCCGTCGGGATAAGACAGGCTTGCAGGTCGGATACAAGAGTATGAGAGGTGAAGATGCTTGATATATGTTTGCTCGGAACGGGCGGGATGATGCCCATGCCGCAGCGCTGGCTGACTGCCATGCTGGCCAGATGCAGCGGTGTGGATCTGCTGATTGACTGCGGAGAAGGCACGCAGATAGCGCTGAAGGAAAAGGGATGGAGTCCCAAGCCCATAGACATCATGTGCTTTACGCACTATCACGCGGATCATATCAGCGGGCTTCCGGGGATGCTGCTGTCCATGGCCAATGCGGAGAAGACCACGCCGCTTGTCATGATAGGCCCGAAGGGGCTTCAGGGTGTCGTGGGAGCGCTGCGGGTCATCACTCCGGGTCTTCCCTTTGATATAAAATACATCGAGCTGGATGAGCCGAGACAGCATATCAGTCTGGCACCGTACGAGATAGATGCATTTCGTGTAAGCCACAATACTGTATGCTACGGATATCGCATCACTATCCCGCGCAAGGGCAGGTTTGATGCGGCGAGAGCCAGAGAACAGGGCATACCGCTCCGGCTCTGGAACAGGCTCCAGCATGGAGAGACACTCACGCTGGACGGCAGGACATATACGCCCGACATGGTGATGGGAGAGTCACGCAGAGGGCTGAAGGTATGCTATTGTACGGACACCCGGCCGGTGCCTGTGATCAGTGAATATGCCGCGGATGCGGATCTGTTTATCTGTGAGGGCATGTACGGCGAGGAGGGGATGGAGGCCAAGGCCAGAGAGCACAGGCATATGACCATGCAGGAGGGCGCCATGCTGGCGGCAAGAGCCAATCCGCAGCCGAGGCAGATGTGGTTCACTCACTACAGTCCCTCCATGATGCGCCCGGATCTTTACATAAAGGAGATCAGGCAGATATTTCCGGAGGCGAAAGCCGCAAGGGACGGATGGAGCATTGACATGGGATATGATGAAGAGGAGCAGGAGCAATGAGCGATATACATATTCTTGCAATTGAATCATCATGCGACGAGACTGCTGCCGCGGTGGTGAGAAACGGACGTCAGGCTCTGAGCAATGTGATATCATCGCAGATAGCGCTCCACACACTGTACGGCGGGGTCGTTCCGGAGATCGCCTCGAGAAAGCATGTTGAAAATATCAATCCGGTTGTAAGACAGGCACTTGCGGATGCAGATATGACATTTTCGGATATAGATGCGGTGGCGGTTACATACGGCCCGGGGCTGGTCGGAGCGCTTCTGGTGGGTGTCTCTGCGGCAAAGGCCATAGCATATGCCGCCGGGAAGCCTCTGGTAGGTGTTCATCATATAGAGGGGCATGTGTCGGCCAACTTTATAGAATATCCGGATCTGAAGCCGCCTTTTCTGTGTCTTATAGTATCAGGAGGACATACCAATCTGGTTGTGGTTGAGGACTACGGAAGATTTCGCATGATAGGAACAACCAGAGACGATGCTGCCGGGGAAGCCTACGACAAGGTTGCAAGGAGCATAGGACTCGGATATCCGGGAGGACCGAAGATAGACAAGGCGGCCAAGAACGGTGATCCGAATGCCATACACTTTCCGAAGGCGAAGGTTGAGGGAGCCCCGTATGATTTCAGCTTCAGCGGACTGAAGAGCGCGGTGCTGAACTATCAGAATCATGCGAGGATGACGGGAGAAAGCATAGATCCGGCAGATCTTGCGGCTTCGTTTCAAAAGGCAGTCGTGGATGTGCTGGTGGAGCATACCATGGAGGCGGCGAAGGAATACGGCTTCACGCAGATAGCCATGGCAGGCGGAGTGTCTGCCAACTCGGAGCTGAGAGCGAGAATGAAGGAGGCCTGCGACAGGCGGGGATTTGAGATGTATGTGCCCTCGCCGGTATTGTGCACTGACAATGCAGCCATGATAGGGGCAGCGGGATACTACAGGTTTATCAGCGGGCGAAGAGACGGGCTGGATCTGAATGCCGTTCCCGATCTTGAGCTGGAGATGGTATAAGATGGGACGGATTCAGGCGATAGTTCTGGCTGCCGGACGAGGCAGCAGGATGCTCAGCGACATACCGAAGCAGTTCATGGAGATAGGCACAAGACCCGTAGTCTGGTACAGCCTTGATGCCATGGAGAAAAGCTGCGTGGACGATGTGGTGATCGTGACCGCACCGGAGTATATCGGGTTTGTAAAGCATGACATAGTCGAAAGATACCGGCTGAGCAAGGTGCGGGCGGTGGTAAGCGGCGGAGCACAGAGATATGATTCTGTATGGGAAGGGCTGAAGGCTCTGAGAGATATGGCCGGTACAGAGAGCCGCCGTATAGTGCTCATACATGACGGCGCCAGACCCATGGTGACGCCGGAGCTTATAGAGCGTCTGGCAGCAGGCGCGGATATGTACAGAGCCTGCATACCGGGAGTAAAGCTCAAGGATACCGTGAGGTTCATCGAGGAAGATGATATGTGCGGAGCCACTCCGCAGAGGGCGAGATTGAGAGCCGTCCAGACACCGCAGGCATTTGAGTTTGAGCTTTGCTTGAGAGCATATGAGATGCTGGAGACGGGAGATGCCTCCCGGGAGGATGTCACCGATGATGCCATGGTAGTGGAGGCGATGTGCGGCGTGCGCGCCCGATTTATAGAGGGCGATGAGCGCAATATAAAGATCACAACGCCTGAGGATATGATGACGGCCAGGAGCCTTCTGATACCGCGGAGCGAAGAAAAAAACTGAAAAATCGGATAAAGTCAACAGGAGCCATGCGGTGAGTATGATCACAGCATGGCTCCTGCTTTTTCAGATGACTGTCAGGCATCAGATATTCATGAGATTCTTTTTAAAGAATCTTACGACTATGTCCTTGGTAGAGGGCTGGAAGAACTCGTCAGATCCGTGGCCGGCATTGCGCAGCAGATACAGCGTGGAGCGATCCTCGAGACCTGCGGCACAGAGCCTGTCATAGAAAGCCTCGCTCACAGTGTACGGTACAAGCGGATCAGCGTCCCCGTGAGTGATCAGTATCGGGCACATGCCGTCATTGATGAAATTGACGGGACTTGCCTTGTACGCGAGCTCCGCGCGGTTTTCGTCATTTGCGCCGAGGAGCGCGCCCTCATGGGTATCGTTGAGATTGTGCCAGCGGTATCCGGGATCCTTGATGGCCTCTACATTCAAATCCACAAGCGCCTGGAGATCTACAGGTCCGAACATATCCCAGGCCGCAGATACTTTGGAGCTGTATTCCAGATTGTCTCCCTCGTCAAAGCCGTCCGTATTCATAGCCATCCATGCTGCGAGATGGCCGCCTGCCGAGCGTCCCATTACGCCTATACGGTCGGGATCTATGCGATATTTTTCCGCATTGGCGCGAAGAAATCTGACTGCCGACTTGCAGTCTATAAGCTGCGCGGGGAAGTGCGCCTCACCGCTGTTTCTGTAGCGTATGGAGACAACCACAAATCCCGCATCAGCCAGAAACATCATCTCGGGAACCATAAGATTGCGCATGGTTTCTCCGGTTCTCCAGCCGCCGCCCGGTATCCAGACAATGCAGGGCTTGGACGGAGCCTTGGAAGCGGTCTGATCCTTGCCCGTCGCGGCACGCATCTCGCTGTTGCCGTTTGTGACCATGATGCTGAGCTTAAGCTCTGTACTGCCGCCGCATACCGGTGTATCTACGGTCGAAAACACGATCTGATCCATAAATGTGATGCTTTTTCTTTCCCTGCCCGGGTCGATGTAATAACGCATGTTCATATCCTTTCTGATCTGATTTAGACACTAACTATTACCGTCAGTTTACTATCGCTGCAAAGCGGCAGCCATTGACAAAATATTGCGTGAAATATTACCGCTTTGTACATTTATATGTGCTTTGAGTATCTGTGCTTTGAGCATCAGGTCAATCCTGCCTGTGTGCAGTCACGACCTCCGAGTATTCCTTTACTATCCACATTTCGTCGATATCCGGCGGCATGTCATATTTCATATCCGCATAAACCGCGAGATGAGCCTTTGCGAAGTCCCATCCGGCAGCTTTGGAGAAGCCTATTCCGCCGGAGAAGCGTGGATTGCATTCCATGGCCCATGAATAGCCGGTCTCATCAACTATAAACTCCAGCATGACGGTTCCCCTGATGCCGAACAGCTCTGCGAAGAGCTTGCAGTCATCCTCGATGAACTCATCATGGAATATCCTTACGGATGTACCCGCTCCGCCGGAGGTGCGAAGAAGCTCCTCTCTGGGGAGAGTGTAGATATATCCGTTGCGCGGATCGCGGAAGATATCCACGGACACCACACTTCCGCGGATATACGGCTGAACTATGTAATCTCCGGAGCCGCGCCCCGTCTGCGTCCCGGGAGTTGCGGCACAAAGCGAATCGCGAAACTTTGTATACTCCCCGGGAGAGGAGAGTTTGCGCATGCCGTTGCTGCTGCGGCCTCTGACAGGCTTTACAATAACCGGAAAGCTGTCGGGCATCTCGGTTTCCGATACCCATGATGTCGGTATGGCATCGATAATCCCCTTCATATGCGTACAGAAGATCATCTTGTCACGGCAGGTTGTGATGATGTCATCGTGAGAGAGCGCCACCTGAGCCGGAAGCTCATCCCGTCTGGCACTGAGCACATCTACCTCCGGATCGGTGAGGGGAAGTATGAGATCCACATGCTCCCTGCTGCATACATCCCCTATGAACTGCATATAGGACTCCTCATCGGAGGCGGGAACTGCCTTGTAGAATCTGTCGACGAGAAGCGCCTGTGATATCCACTGCTCAGGATATATGTCGCAGCCTATGACCCTGAAGCCGAGCTCTTTTGCAGCTTCTATGGCAGTTTTGGCCGAAAATGAGCCGATGGCAGTGATCAGTAAGGTTTTCATAAATTTTTCGTAGTCCTTATAGATATGGTATTTTGAGGTTGCCTGTGATATCATTCACAAGGCATATTCTATCATGCTTTGGAGGATAAGAAAATGTTAGTGAAAAAGACATTTATATACGCTGCATGCAGTCTTGCATGTACTTTAGCACTGTCGGTCAATGCCATGGCGGCAAGCTTTGTGGACAGCGGTCCTGGCGTGGATCCGACACATACGGGAGGAAGCTCTGAGGCTACATATAATGCCGGCCCCTCAGATGCGTCAGGACCACAGGCGGCAGCCGATTCCGTAAATGCGGGCGAGGAGGCGCTGGCGCAGAAGGCAGCATCCGCGGGAATGCAGATCGGAGACGGCGGCGTGGTTGCGGATGATATTCTGGGAGTGACTCCCGTGGCATATTATGAGATGGGAGCGCATCTGAATGTTCCGCTGGTAGAAGGAACCACAACCAATGCAAACCAGTATCTCTTCAGCGCTCAGGGATTTTCAAAGCTGAAGATGGATCATGCCGGAGTCGGACGCTACTATTACAGGGTTTATTCGGACAACAACGGATGGAGCTCATGGGCCAACTCCAAGGAATATACAAACACAAACTACGACGGAAGCAAGGTATCCGCGCTTCAGATCAGGGTCAAGGGGTATACTGCCACAGGATATGATATCTACTACAAGGCGGTCCTGAGTGACGGAACCGTGCTTGACTGGGCAAAGAACGGCCAGACACTCGGCACCATGGGCACGGGAAGCTATATCGTGGCGCTCAGGGTGGTTCTGTGGAACAGAAGTCAGACATTTACGGGAGAGACCACGAAGCTGATGAGCGGCAGATACGAGGGTCCGGTCAATGACAGCAACGGCAGAGTAGTATACTCCACATATGACAACAGACCGTATACAGGCTTCGGCTTTGTGGGCAATACGATGTATTATTTCGTTGACAGCCAGCCGGCGTCAGGATGGTTCTATGCAAACGGATATAAGTATTTTGCCAATGCCGACGGAACAGTGGCTACGGATCTGGAGCCGATCATAGGACTGCCGGGCGACTATCAGCTCAAGTACAATAAGTCTACACGAAGCATGTATGTGATGGCGTTTGATGTTGACACACAGAGCTACTGCATGCCGTACAAGGTGTTCATATCGTCATGCGGACCGGATACACCCATCGGAACATACAAGACATATGCCAAGTACGACTGGAACTTCATGCATATGTCGGAGAAGAACGAAGCGATCTACTGCAGATATCTGACAAGATTTTACGGTCATTTCCTCATGCATTCGCTTTTGTACTACAATGCTCCGAATACATATACGCTTGATGCCGTAAACTACAACTATATGGACGATGCCACATCGGGCGGCTGCATCAGGCTTCTGGCAAGGGATTCGTACTGGATCTTCAAAAATGTACCTCTGGGCACTACGATCACGACATACGAGGATCTGTACAACAAGGGACCGCTGGAGAAGCCTGCGATCGATATGGTGATTCCGAGAGATCAGAACTATGATCCCACGGATCCGGCAGTTTACGGTATAGAAAATGCAAATCCGGTTATAGGAAATGTGGAGGCTTGACAGATTTGATGACGGAAACTGAGGTAATGCAGAGAGTCGGCGCGATGGATGTGCGCACGAATATCATAAAGCGCAACGGCCAGGAAGTTGAGTTTGATATCACAAAGATAATCAATGCCATAAAAAAGGCCAATGCCGAGGTCGAGGATATCTACCAGATGAACGACGCGCAGATACTGGCGGTGGCGGAGAACTGCGCACGCAGGATCGCAGTCTCGCCCCATGCGGTGAGCGTGGAGGATATCCAGGATATGGTGGAGACCGGCATCATGGAGATGCGCGGCTATGAGGTGGCGCAGAAGTATGTGCGCTACAGATACAGAAGAGAGATATCAAGAAAGGCCAATACGACCGACAACGGCATACTCGCGCTTATAAACCAGCAGAATGAAGAGGTCAAGCAGGAAAACTCCAACAAGAATCCCGTCATAAACTCTACACAGAGGGACTACATGGCAGGAGAGGTATCGAAGGATCTGACAAAGCGTGTGCTGCTGCCGGAGGATATAGTCAAGGCGCATGAGGAGGGCATTATCCATTTTCATGACAGCGACTACTTCGCTCAGAAGGAGCACAACTGCGACCTGATCAATCTGGAGGACATGCTGCAGAACGGCACTGTCATCAGCGAGACCATGATTGAAAAGCCTCACAGCTTTTTCACGGCCTGCAATGTCACGACTCAGATAGTAGCGCAGGTGGCGTCCAATCAATACGGCGGACAATCATTCACCCTGTCGCATCTTGCTCCGTTCGTAGATGTATCAAGACAGAAGATACTGAAGCAGGTTCGCGAGGAGCGTGAGCTCTGCGGCGAGTCAATGGATGAAGGCATCATCGCGAAGATAGCCGAGAGAAGGCTGGCTGAGGAGATAAAAAGCGGTATTCAGACGATACAGTATCAGCTGATCACCCTGATGACATGCAACGGACAGGCTCCGTTTGTGACGATGTTCATGTATCTGGATGAGGTCCCCGAGGGACGCACCAGAGATGATCTTGCCATGATCATCCGCGAGGTGATGATACAGAGGATGCAGGGAGTCAAAAACGAGAAGGGCGTATGGGTTACGCCTGCATTTCCAAAGCTCATATATGTGCTCGACGAGGACAATATGGAGGAGGGCTCGCGCTACTATGCGCTGACTGAGCTGGCGGCCAGATGCACTGCAAAAAGGATGGTTCCGGACTATATCTCGGCCAAGATGATGAAGCAGTACAAGAACGGCGATGTATATCCGTGTATGGGCTGCCGGAGCTTTCTGACGCCGGATACAGTCGGGCTGAACGCAGACGGGAGCCACAAATACTACGGACGCTTCAATCAGGGAGTTGTAACCATCAATCTCGTGGATGTGGCATGCTCGTCCTATGGTGATATGGACAGATTCTGGAAGATACTCGATGAAAGGCTGGAGCTGTGCCACAGAGCATTGCGCTGCCGTCATGAGAGGCTTCTCGGAACCGTAAGCGATGTCGCGCCGATACTGTGGCAGTACGGAGCATTGGCCAGACTGAAGAAGGGCGAGACCATAGATAAGCTGCTTTTTGACAACTATTCGACCATCAGCCTGGGATACGCCGGTCTGTATGAGATGTGCATGCGCATGATGGGCGTATCGCATACGGATGAAAAGGGCAGAGAGTTTTCTCTGAAGGTCATGCAGCGGCTCAATGACAAGTGCAATGAGTGGAAGGCAGCGGAGCATATCAGCTACTCGGTATACGGCACTCCTATGGAGAGCACCACATACAAGTTCGCAAAGTGCCTGCAGAAGCGCTTCGGAATCATCCCCGGCGTGACGGACAAGAACTATATCACCAACAGCTATCATGTCCATGTGACGGAGGAGATAGATGCCTTCAGCAAGCTGAAGTTCGAGGCGGACTTTCAGAAGCTGAGTCCGGGCGGAGCGATCTCCTATGTGGAGGTTCCGGACATGCAGAGCAACATACCGGCGGTTCTGGCGATCATGAAATACATCTACAACAACATCATGTACGCCGAGCTGAATACAAAGAGCGACTACTGCGAGGTATGCGGCTACGACGGTGAGATAAAGATCGTAGAGGACAGGAACGGCAAGCTCGTGTGGGAATGCCCGAACTGCAAAAACAGAGACCAGTCCAAGATGAGCGTAGCCAGACGCACCTGCGGATACATAGGGACTCAGTTCTGGAATCAGGGACGCACACAGGAGATAAAGGACCGGGTGCTGCATGTATCAAACAAGCAGCTTCAGGGCGAGACAGAGGCGTAAAGGATCGGAAGGCTGCAGATGAGGCCTTCGGGCAATCTGACGAGTGGATGAATCATGCATGTAGGAGAGATAATGACGGCGGATACCGCCAACGGGATAGGAATGAGGGTCACTGTATTCGTGTCCGGATGTACCAACGCCTGCCCGGGATGCTTTCAGCCTGAGACCTGGGACTTTGAATACGGAGTGTTATATACGCGGGAGATAGAGGATCGGATCATGGCCGAGCTGGCTCAGCCGTACTATGACGGACTCACGCTTCTGGGAGGCGATCCCATGGAGCAAAGCAATCAGGCAGGGGTGCTGCCGCTTATAAGACGCATCAGAAGCGAGCTTCCGGGTAAGACCATATGGCTGTATACGGGATTTGTATATGACAGAGATCTGATACCGGGAGGACGCAGATATTACGGAGCGGTCACGGATGAGATACTCGACAGCATAGATATACTGGTCGACGGCCCCTTCATAGAGGCGAAAAAGCGCATCACGCTGAATTTTCGAGGCTCGGAGAATCAAAGGATCATCGATATGCCGAGAACCAGAAAGACCGGAAGCATAGTGCTGGATCCCTTAAACAACTGAATATGCGTATACCGCAGAACATTAAGGCTTATCGGGGCTGCCGCTTGATGCGGCGGCCCTTCTTTGATGCAGGATGAGAAGCAGTCCCTGCACTGTCCTTTTGTTCAGGAGCAGAGAGAGCAGTCCGTAGGAGAGCATACCGCACAGGATCTGGACACACATGAGCGAAAGAGGCGCAAGGCGGAGTCTTCCGGCAAGCGCCGCGGCAGCCGACATGACTGCGGAACAAAGAGCTGCCGGAAGCATATCACGAAGCTGAGAGCATGCTCCGTAGCCGAGAAGCGCCTTGTTGTAGCGAATGTTCAGCCATGCGCATACGCATTCGTTTATGACCTTATATATCAGCATCGCAAGAATCCCGCGCTTTATGCTTATCAGCAGAAAGAATATGCCGGATATCTTCTTCATCAGCTCAAGCTTTAGGAAGAGATCGCTTCGCCCCTGAGCATTGAGTGCCGCGAGATTGGCGGTGTGAACAGGATACAGCGCATAGCATAAGGACATAAGCCTCAGATAAGGAACGCAAAAGAGCCACTTGTCAGTGAGAAGCACGATGACAAGCGGTCTGGCGATGACTATGAGCCCTGCCATCATCGGAAAGAGGAAGAATGCCGAGTATCGTATGGTGTCCGCAAGCATATCCCTCAGCCGCTCCTTTTCGTCCTGAATGTTGGAATAAGCGGGAAGCATCACTGACTGGACAGCCGCAGCAAGATTGGTTGCTATCAGCTTGGGAAACTGCTCGCCGCGATTGTAGCCGCCCAGATCGGCCTGAGAGAACTGCTTGCCTATGACCAGACCGTAGACGCTGCCCCAGACGGTATCTATCAATCCGGAGACGAGTATCTTCCATCCGAAGGAGAATAGCTCTCTCACGCGTGCGATATCACAGCGGATACGGGGTCTCCAGTCGATCAAAAGCAGAAGTGCAGCCGCAAGAGTAAAGTAATATATGATCTGCTGCATGCTCATCGCCCAGACACCGGCACCGCAGAGGGCGAGAGCGACTGAGCAGCTGCCGGATATGACGACAGCTATAACCGATGCCGCAAGAAGCTTGCGAAACTGCATGTTACGGGATATATAGGAGCTCTGTATGCTGACAAGCGCTCCGGGAAACAGTATGATTCCGGTGATTCTTAAAAGGCCTGTGAGTACAGGCGTGTCATAGTAATGCGCAATGACCGGTGAGGCGGCATATAAAACAAGATACAGAAGCGCTGCCAGAAGCATGGATATGCAAAATACCGAGGAATAGTCCTCATATGCCACATCCCTTTTCTGTATAAGTGCCATGGAAAAGCCGGACTGCACGAATACATTGGCTATGGTGATAAATATGGTGATGAGACTTATGGCTCCGTACTCTTCGGGGGAAAGTATCCTGGCAAGAAGCACGGATACGACAAAAAGGATGCCCTGAGTACAGGCAAGCTCAAGAATCTTATACATCAGGTTTTGGCTGATGGCAGTTGATGCTGTTGTTTCCTTTTCTGATATCTGAGTCATGTATTTACAGAGTCCTCATGCCCTGCCGGGGCGGCCTGCGATCTTCTGCAGCAGTCCGAATACGGCGGGCGCCGTCTTTTCCAGCCGCATCAGTGCCCGCGTCGCGACAGGAAGCTCCTTTAGATATTCCCGCATAGCCGGATCGTAGATGGCATCCCAGTCACGCAGATTGAGCTTTGTGGAATACAGTATACGGTTGTATGCGCGAAGCGCCTCATCATGATAGCGGCCGCCTGTATAGCTGTCAAATCTCTCGTACATCTCCTTCATCCGGCTGACATAGAGCTCCTGACGCTTTCGCGCGTCGGGGCTGTCCAAAAGCTCATGTGTCCATGAACCCCTTCTGGCATAGCGGTATGTGCACATGGGGCGGTCAAAGTAGTATCCGCCGCCCTCGGAGGCCATGGTCAGCTGTATGGGGATATCTCCGATGGGAGCTTTCATGTAAAACTCAGGAAGCTTCATCATGATATCCGTGCGCAGAACAAGGCTTGCCGTGGGATACCCGGACCTTTTGTCGATGATCTCCTGCGCAGTGACAGGCCGGTCGCTTTTGTACGGCCGCATCAGACCGGAGGGAGAGGATGCATCGCCCACTATCATATGCGCGCTGTGAAATGAAAGCGTGCAGTCATCATGCTCCTGCATATATGCGGTCTGCATGGCAAGCTTGTGCGGATCATTCCAGAAATCGTCGCCCTCGCACATGGCGATATATCGCCCTTTTGCCCGTGGAAAGTTAAAAATGGCGGATGTGTTGGTAAAGCCTCTGGCGGCGTACAGAGAATGCTGATTCTCCTTTTCATACAGAGCCTTTATGATGTCGGGATAGCGGCGCTCATAATCCCGTATGATCTGGTCGGTGCCGTCGGTGGAGGCATCATCGTGGATGAGTATCTCGAAGTCCACATCCTGCTGCATGAGCATACCTTCGAGCGCCTGCGCCACATACGGGCCGTGGTTATATGCCAGACAGCAGATGGATACAAGCGGTTTCATAGAAATATGAGTTCTCCGATCGTTCGATGAAATCTGTTGAATGTGAAGCCGTATCGAAGTATGACGGCTATCTTGCCTGCGCGGCTCATGTCTTTTAATGATATAAATGCACGAAGCATCCGAAGCTGCGCCGGACTGAATCGCCCCGCATACATGTTCATAAATTCCTCTGCCTGAGCAAAGAGCGCATCATAGCTGCTGCGGGAGGCCTGATCCATCTCCTCTCTGGAGCGCCCGGCAAGGCCAAGCCTCTTTCTGATCTCAAGCAGCATCGCGCCGCTTTGCGCACCGAGGACATTTGTGCCGTGCTGACGGTAGCTGTAAAGCGCTCTGTCAAGATAGACGATATCTCCGAATGCCGACGCTGTCAGCGCTATGAGATGATCATGCATGACCGCATGGAGTGCCGGCGGCGCCGACAGTATGAGACTGCGAAGGCTGCGGTTGAACATGCAGGCTGCTCCGGTGATCTGATTCATCACCAGAAGATGATTCAGAGAGGTACGGCGGGGCGAGAGCTTTTGATAATCGACGAAGGAACCGGAAATGATCCCTGTATCATCGGTCACTCTTGCATCCGAAAAGGCCAGCATGGGCTTGTCCGCATCGGTGCAGGCGTTGCCGCAGCCGAGGAAGACATCAAGCAGCGAGGCGGCCTTATTCGTATCCCAGATGTCATCCTGATCGGACAGCATATACAGATCTGCATCGGGCGCCCGGCGTACGGCATCGAGAAAGCTGAGGCATGCGCCGCCGCTCGGCACATCACGCAGATGGAGAAATACCTTATCAGGATGAGATGATTTATATTCCTCAAGGATCGCCCGGGTTGCATCGCAGGAGCAGTCGTCAAAGACATGCAGTGCCAGATCAAAGTGTGCTGCAAGCCCGCCGCCCGTGCTCTGTGAAAGTATCGAATCTATCTGGGGACGCAGATATTTCTCCCCATTGTATGTGCAAAGTATGACACAGATTTTTTTTCTCATAGTGTGCATTATATCATGATATGCCGGCAGGGGTTATGTAACTTTGACCCGGATAGTGAAAGACAGGGTTCAAATGTCATGCGAGTCGGCGGGTGCTGCTTGCGATTTGCTTCAAATCACTATATATTTGAGTCAAAAGGAGGCTGCAATGAAAACAATCAGTGTCAGATTAGATGACTCGATCTATGAGGAGTTGGGAGAAATGCTTGATGCTATGGGACAGACCAAGCAGACATTTTATGAAACATACACACGGACTGCTTTGAGAGAACGGAGCATTCCGTTCACCCTAGTTTTACAGTTTCCAACCATGAGCTAAGACTCTGAAAGTCTTATAACATA
>CAVIJY010000017.1:0-29335 GCA_963643215.1 Lachnospiraceae bacterium
ATGAGGCGTAAAACGCCACGCCGAAGCTCTTGGCTACCACCTCCGGCAAGAATTGTCCAATCACAACGCCCAGCACGGATGCCAGTACCCATGTGCCGTACAGCGCGGTGTTGGCTCCCAGCAGATAGGCGGCGCTGCGGCTGCCGGATAGGGAGAACAGGGCGAAGGACTCGTCACAAAGTGAGAAGGCACTCAGCAGTTTCATGCCCAGCGGCGTGGGCTCCATGCGGCTCATGACGGCGCTGCTCATCACCAGATGCCGTAAGTTTACAAAGAATACGGCTGTGACCATAGCCAGCACCGTGGCCTTGCCAATCATACCCACCACCATTAGTTGGGAGGAGCCAGCCATCACAAGTACAGACATTAAGACGGTTTCAAGCTGTGTTAATCCTGCCTGCATTGCCAGCAGGCCGTAGGAAATGCCAATAGGAATTAGCCCCAAACAAATAGGGATGGCGCTTTTTGCCCCATCAAAAAACAGCTTTGATTTCATAATCTGGTGCCTCTTGTATCTTTTTGGATTTCACTATATACTAAATAGCCGAATAAGAAAAATTGATGTTTTTTATCTGAATATGCAAAAAGGTTATTTTAAAAATGGAAAGATACATCGCGCTTTTGAAAGTCATAGAGATCGGCAGTTTTACAAAAGCGGCAGAGTTGCTGGGCTACACGCAGCCTGCCCTCAGTCAGATGGTTGCGTCATTAGAAAGAGAGTTATCCATCAAGATTTTGTACCGCTCTCGTTATGGAATACGCCTGACGCCAGAGGGCGAACGGCTGTATCCATCCATTCAAAACTCTGTATTGCAATACAAAGCCATGCGCCGCACAGCGGACGAAATTCGAGGACTGGACTCTGGAGTTGTGCGAATCGGAACGGTTTCCAGCGTATCCTGCCACTGGCTACCGGGGATCATTCATGCGTTCTGGCAGGAACATCCGAATATTCAAATTGTGCTGCATCAGGGAGATTACACCACCATCCCGGAGTGGGTGCGAACCGGAGCCGTCGATTTCGGCTTTGTCAATCCAGTTGCGGTGAGGGGGATGGAAACGACAACGATCAAGTCTGGCGAGTTTCGTGCGGTATTGCCGAAAAATCATCCACTGTCCGAGAAAAAGTCGCTGGTACTTGAAGACTTGGCAGATGAACCGTTCTTGCTATTGGAGGAAGGTGCCTATAGTGAACCTTTGGAGGCGTTTCATGCAGCAGGTATCACTCCAAATGTCAAGCTGCGTGTTCATGACGATTATTCCATCTTGTCTATGGTGGAACAAGGGTTAGGAATTTCTATTTTGACTGAACTTGTACTGCACAAGACGAGTTATGATGTAGTGGCGTTGCCTATCGAACCGGCAATCATCCGAACTATGAGCATCGTCACAAAGGACAAAAACACACTGCCGCTGGCAAGCAAAGAGTTTGTTCAATGCCTAATGAAACACCGAGAAACACTTGTGGGCTGATTTTCTAAGTGTTACAAAAAAGCATTTATTCAGTATATCTGCCGAGCATGTTGCGACGCATGAAATCGTACGACTACACCTTTTTACGCCGCACACAGACGGCAAAAAAGGGACTCCGAAGATCAGCCTGTTTCTGGCAATATCCTCGGAATCCCTTGATTTCAAGCCTTTTGATATGGTTTTAGTCTGCCTTATGTGACAGCAGAACTACGAGCTCAACGGTTCGCAGCAGGCCGCTCTGCTGTCGCGCTTTGCGCGGCGCAATCGCGGGCTGCTATCGCATGGCTCTCCGTAATCTGCTCTCACTCCGTGCTTTGCACTCGTGACAGCAGAACTACGAGCTCAGCGGTTCGCAGTAAACCGCTCTGCTGCCGCGCTTTGCGCGTCGCAATCGCGGGCTGCTATCGCATGGCTCTCCGTAATCTGCTCTCACTTCGTGCTTTGCACTCGTGACAGCAGAACTACGAGCTCAACATGCTCGGTCATCGGGAAGGCGTCAAACGGCGTAGCCTCCAGCATGCGGTATCCCTTTTGTGTGAACAGTTCCAGATCTCTGGCCAGCGTGCCCGGATTGCATGATATATATATGATCCTTTTGGGGCGCATATATGCCGCACAGTCTATGAATTCGGGAGTGCTTCCTGCCCTCGGTGGGTCCATGAACACTACATCAGCGCTTTCTCCGGCGTCCTTCATGCCGACCATGAACTCACCCGCGTCCTGCACCGCGAACCTGATATTGTTTATCCCGTTTATCTTCGCATTGACTCTGGCATCCGCCACAGCATCCTCATTTATCTCTACGCCTATCACCTGACCGGCACGCGCAGCCGCTGCTATCCCGATGGTCCCGATGCCGCAATATGCATCTATCACGGTCTCTCCGCCCTTCAGATCAGCATACTTGAGCGCTCTCGCATAGAACTTCTCTGTCTGTACAGGATTGATCTGATAAAATGAGGTCGGTGAGATCCTGTATCTCATACCGCACAGCTCGTCCTCTATATATCCTCTGCCGTACAGTATCTTCTGGCGCTTGTCCAGCACCATGCTGTCCGTGCGGGTGTTGATATTGAGCACGATGGTCGATATCTGCGGAAACATCTCCCTGAGCACCCGCGTGAAGTTCCTGCTCCCCGGAAATACCGGCGATGTCACCACAAGTACAACCATGATCTGTCCGGTTTTCTTAGCTGTTCTGACCATCACATAGCGCAGCAGTCCGTATCCGGTATCCTCGTCATATGTCTTGATTTTAAATGACCTGCACAGCTTTCTGATGGCCACTATGATTTCGTCTGCCTGCCTGTCCTCAAGCGGATTGGAATCCGACGGTATGATCTCATGTGTGCCAGGCTTGTATGTTCCGGAGATCACCTGTCCCTTTACATATCCGAAGGCCGCTGTCACCTTGTTTCTGTAGTGATAGGGATCATCCATGCCTACGATATCTCTCACAGTACCGTACTTTCCTATCAGCGCTCTGATGCGTGCTTCCTTGCCGGCCAGCTCCTTTTTGTAATCAAAGTCTTTGCTCTCAGAGCTCCTGTGATCCCGGTTTTTACGGTCTGCATTCGTGCGGCCCGTATCACGGCGCACCGAATCCCTGCGATCAGGACTCAGAGCCGCTGAATCTCCGCGATCCGGGTTTCTGTGTTTCTGACTTTGATGCGCCGTCTTACTCACATTGCTATCTCTGCAGTTTCCTGTCTGAGCCATTCTCTCTCATCCTCGTTCAGATACGGCGATATGATCTCCCATACCTGTCTCTGATATTTGTTATATATGCGGCGATCCTCCGATGTCATGATCTCCGGCACCACTGCCGCTCTCTCGAGCGGGCACCATGTGAGTGATGTAAAGTACAGACCGCCTGCATTGCCCGCCTCAGTGTTTTCTGCCTCGCAGAGCATCAGATTTTCTATTCTCACGCCAAACTCGCCGTCTATATATACTCCCGGCTCATCGCTCATGATAAGCCCCGGCGCATATATTGCCTCCGGTATACGCACCGGCAGCTCGTGCACCTCTCCAAGATATCCCACACCGTGTCCCGTGCCGTGGGCATAGTCAAGTCCATGATCTCTGAGCGGCTTCCTGGCGATCTCATCCAGCCTTCTGCCTGTTGCCCGGGCTCCGTATATATCTCCCTTTGCCAGCGCGTCTCTCGTCTCCAGCACCTCCCGACCCGTGATATGAGCCGAAAGAAGTCTGAGCATGCCCATCATCACATATGTATAGCAGCACCGCTGCCTGTCAGTCAGATCTCCCAGTGCGATAGTGCGCGTGATATCCGTGGTTCCGTCAAGATACTGTCCGCCGCTGTCAACTACTATGAAGCCTCTGGGCTCCAGCCTTACATTGGTCTCCTCCGCAGCTGTATAGTGGATCACCGCTCCGTGAGGTCCGTAGCCGCCTATGGTCGGAAAGCTGAGCCCTATGCATCTGGGATCTGCCATCCGCATATCATCCAGCATCCGCGCGACCTCCAGCTCATCAGGGTACTCGCCGCGTGCCATCATGCTCTTGAGTCTGTAGATGAATCGTGTCACTATCACCCCGTCCCGCACATGGCACTCTTTCATATGCTCTATCTCTTCGGGCGTTTTATAGCATTTTGTATATGTGACACAGTCCGGTGCCGCTCCGTAGGGCTTTACCTCGATGCCGCTCTGTCCCAGATGCTCCTTTACTCCCGGTGCGAAATACCTCTCGTCTGCATAGAGTATCACCCGATCCGGCTCTATGCGCATACGCGACTCGAACTTTGGGGTAAATGCATCCGGCCAGCCGCTTCCTCTCAGGTTGCACAGCCATGCCACATCATCTTCCTTCGTCACATCGAGCGTGGAGATTCCGGAGTTCTTCATGCTCTCCCGTACTCTGGACAGCTTGCTTTGTACACTGTCTGCGTATCTGTCCTCATGAATCCATATACTCTTTTCTGCCATGGCTCTCCTCCCTGTACATTGTTTTATATCACCTGCCGTCCGCTTCTGCCCTATATCCGGCTCATCACGGGACATTTCCTTCCTGCGTCTGTCCTACCTTCGACCCATCTGGTGTCTTACCACCTTGTACTCGTCTCCGTCCCTGTAGAACGGGCATGACCTGTAATGACCGGTCTGCATCCTGTATGCATCATCTTCATCCATATCCGCCTCACAATAGTACTCCTCGTACTCATCATCATAGGCAAAATAGGCGCATGTATCACATTGATTCATCTTCTGATCCTCTCGTATCGCTGCGGGCTTCTCGCTCTTACATGTCCGGAGCGCGTCGCTGCTTTTTCACTATACAAAAACAGCCATAGACCGCGCCGGTCTATGACTTCGGATAAATACAGGGGAAGAGGGATTCGAACCCCCATCAACGGTTTTGGAGACCGGTATGCTACCATTGCACCATTCCCCTACTGTCAGCCTTATGCAAATGCACCCCACAGCCTATCTGCAAAGAACACCCGCGCATCAGCGACTTTCACATTATACAATTGTGATATTCAAATAGCAAGGGGGAATTTCCTGATGATAGCTGATGTCGCTTCCAAAGCCGAACCCCGGCTCACTGCCTTATATAAAAACAGGTCGGAAGCCGCCCAAACGGGCGGTTTCCGACCTGAATACTGTTAAAGCTGTGATCCTGCGATCCGTGCAGCCGTCTGTCGACTTGATGCTCAGCCAAGCAGCAGCAGGCTGAATACCAGTGTGAACAGCGCCACGGTCTCGGTGATACCGATGACTATGAAGTAGTTCGCAGTACCCTTGCCTGTGGAGCCGAGAGCGTCTGATGCCGCTGCGGCGCACTTGCCCTGAAACAGAGCGGAAAGACCTATAGCCATACCGCTGAATACTCCGACTCCGAGAGCCAGACCTGCATCAGCTCCTGCAGCTACCGCTGACTTGATGAAGTTCATGAGAAGGAAGCCGTAGATGGTCTGTGTCAGAGGTGCACCGGAGAAGGCTACCATGATGAACGGAGCCTGCTTGCCGCTTGCATAGCATTTCTTCCATGCGCCGATAGATGCCATTCCTGCGATACCTGTACCAAATCCGGATCCGAGAGCAGATAAACCAAGAGCTGCTGCCATTCCTATAAATGTGAGATTCATATTTTTTCTCCTTTTATTGTGTTTATGACGGATACATCCTCTGATGCTATCCATAAACGAAAGCTGGTTGCTTCGTGCCGCCGGCACTCTCACAACCGCCGACGCTACTTTCTGATCCTGTCGCTCACCCTGAAGGGCTCATACGGTATTCCGGTCCACTCAAGACCCGCCTGTCCGGAAAATTCCATGACATTCAGTCTCACGCCGTGCACCACAACCGACAGGAAGTTCATCACTATGTTCAGCACATGTCCTATGACTACTATCACGACTCCGGCTATAACCATCGGCCCGGAGAAGCCCGCAGCCAGATTGTTAAAGCTCTGCGATATGGCGAGTCCAGCCATACCTACCGCAAAAAGTCGGATATAACTCATGACATTGCCGAAGCAGCTGATGGTATTCAGAAACTCCGTAAACGCATTGGCAAGTCCCGCCTTAAGACCGTCCGCGAAGCTCTTGTCCGGCGACATTCCGCCGAAGCATACAACCAGTGTAAATGCCACTGCTATCATGGCCACTATAGGCTCAAATGCCAGCTTCTCTCCGATGACCAGATAAAGCGCCATCAGATACATGGCCGATATGCATATGATCCATCCGATATCCGCCACGAAGCTCAGATCCTTGGCAGCCATCTTCCGCTTTACGGATATGAGGCTTCCCAGTGCCATCTGTATGGCTCCGACCGAGAACGAGAACTTCATGATGGTGTTCTGCTGAGCTGTAGCCGTCACTCCGAAGTACTCCGGATAGCTGGCAAAGTTCGGGATGACCATCGCCTTCAGGAACGGGATCTTCATGGCTGCCTCTGTGCCGAACCATGTTCCCGTGATAGCTCCCCATACGATAGTTGCTATGGACAGAACGTACAGCAGATATGTTCCGTCGTTGCGCTTGCCCGTCTTTACCGAATATCCGATGGTGCCCAGCAGTATCAGTATTCCGTAGGCTCCGTCGCCCAGTATCATCGCAAAGAACAGTGTGAAGAACAGCAAAAACCAGAGCGATATATCCGGCTCATAGTATCCGGGCAATATACCCAGAATATCAAGCACGGGGCTTATGAGACCTGATATCTTGCTGAATCTCATCTTCGTCGGAATCTGATCATCCTCCTCGGATACATCATCAGCCGCCCATGCCCACTTGCCTTTTGCCGCAGCCTGCCTGAATGTGTCCAGATCCGCCTCCGGCAGATATCCTGATATCCATACCAGATCATCATCCGACTCTGCGGTCTGTCCCGCCGCCGAATAGTCCTCTGCGTTCTGCGCCTTCAGCATCTGCGCTCTGAAGCTCGTCTCGTATACCGCCGCATCTCTCAGCAGAGCCTCGCAGGACTCCACCTCTCTGAGGCTTTCCTCTATCTCGGCATTCAGCTCCTTCAGACTCTTGTCCGGAAGCGTGAACTCCTTGGATGAGAACGCTATCGGAAGCTGTCCCAGCACTGCTACAGTGTCGGCCTTGTCCACGGACATGAGCCTGACCATCCTGATATCGGGATCATTGGCTATCTCCTCGTACTCGCTCTTTTCCAGCTTGTAGAAATGCAGGTCATATCCGGCCTTCTTCAGCTCTCTCAGCTCATCCACCGAGAAGTTGCCCCATTGATATATGCGGTCTATCTCGGCATTGTCCGCGCTGATTCTCTGCTCCAGCTCCGATTTCTTCTCCAGAGCTGCCAGCACGCTGCTGTACAGCTTTTCAAACTCGTCATCTGCAAGAAGCTTTGTCTGTGCGGCCTCCCTGCCCTTCTTGCCGGGAGCATAGTCAGCCAGTGCCGAAGCCGCCCTTGACAGGTTGTCAAATCTCTCTGTTGCAGCCCTTCCGGGTGCCTTCTTCTGTGCCAGATGCAACAGTCCCAGGTCTCTGAGACCTTCGAGCATCTCGTCCTTTTTGGAGACGGATGTCACGATGCAGATCATCTTCATCTTTTCGATCATTTCGCCGCCTCCGTCAGTTTTCTTTTTGAAATCTTGCCCCGCACTACGGCTGCCGTCTGCTGATCTCCGAGGAATACTCCTATCACGCGGATATTTTCCTTGGCCTCGGGTATCTTCACCTTCTCAAAGAGGTTGACTCTCTGTGATGTTGACCGCAGCTCTCTCTCCAGCAGCTCCTCCTGCTTTCGCAGTGTGGATACCAGAGCATCCAGCCTTGCTATCTCGCGAAGCTTTACTATAGCGGTATCGACCCACAGCGGATAGTCGGCGATGTCGTAGCTGATATCCTTGAATGTCAGTTCCTCAAACTTCGGAACCGTCACGCCTGCTATGTTCTCATTCTTACAGATGACGGTATCGGGCATGACCAGATTGTCGAGCTTTTTATCATCATCAAAAAGCTCATTTTCCGTAAATACGGCTACCCAGTCGTCCAAATCTCCTATCATTTGAGCACGTTCGACATCCTTCTGCTCCAGCTCATCCCGCGTCTTCATGATGACCGTCTGCAGCTGCTGCTTTTTCAGCTGCAGGGTCGGAAGATATCGCTGATACTGCTTGAGCCGATCCTTCTGAATCTTTTGCTCATTTTTCGTAAGTTTGATTGCCATCGGCTGCTCCTTTTACTGTAATGCAGCCTTGTCCGGCCATCTTTCCTGCAGAAGGCTCGTCTTCATACCGGTTTCGTTCGGCTCGAAGCACTCTGCGAGTATCTCCCATCCCAGATCCAGAGCATCCTCCAGCGGGATATTCACACTCAGATCCATCAGCTTCGTCTCAAAGAGCTCTCCGTACTTCAGAAGCTTTTCATCCCAGTCGCTCATCATGAAGCCCATGGACTTCTTCTCCAGAGCCTCCTTGTACTGAGAATACAGTCTGATCATGCCGTCCATCAGCGCTCTGTGGTCGTCTCTGGTCTTTCCGTTGACATTCTGCTTCAGACGCGACAGTGATCCGAACGGCTCTATGTGGCCGTTCTTGAGATAATACTGACCCTCCGTGATATATCCGGTGTTGTCCGGAACCGGATGAGTTACATCGTCTCCGGGCATCGTGGTGACGCCGAGGATGGTGATGGAGCCCGCTCCCTCTATATCGACTGCCTTCTCATAGCGTGATGCCAGACAGCTGTACAGATCGCCGGGGTACCCTCGGTTCGAAGGAACCTGTTCCATGGTGATGGCCATCTCCTTCTGCGCATCTGCATAGTTCGTCATGTCTGTCAGCAGCACCAGCACCTTCTTGCCGCCCAGCGCGAACTGCTCTGCTACCGCGAGCGCCATATCAGGCACCAGCGTGCATTCTACTATCGGGTCGGACGCGGTATGTATGAACATGACCGTATGGCTCATGGCGCCGCCCTTCTCCAGCGTGTCGCGGAATGCCAGATAGTCGTCATACTTGAGTCCCATTCCGCCGAGCACGATGACATCAACCTCGGCCTGAAGCGCTATACGGGACAGCAGCGCATTGTACGGCTCTCCGGATATGGAGAATATCGGGAGCTTCTGGCTCTCTACCAGTGTATTGAACACATCGATCATAGGGATACCGGTACGAATCATGTTCTTGGGCATGATTCGCCTTGCCGGGTTGAATGACGGTCCGTTGATGGCGATCATGTTCTCTGTCAGAGCCGGGCCGTGATCTCTGGGAACTCCCGCGCCGTCAAAGACGCGTCCCAGCAGATGATCGGAAAATGACACCATCATGGGTCTTCCCAGAAACTTCACGGTATCATTGGTTCCTACACCCTGTGCTCCGGCAAATACCTGAAGCGATACCAGGTCCTTATCAAGCTTGATGATCGTGGCATAGCTGTCTCCCACGAGAGCCAGATCTCCGAGGCGGACATCCTTGGCTCTTACGGTGACCACGTTGCCGACGATCGATTCTATCTTTGTATATACTTTCTGCACGTCTACCCCTCCTACTTCTCAGCCTTGGACATATAGAAATCGGTGATCTTCTGAGCCTGCGCCTTGTACTCGGGTGATTCGAACTCGGTGCCGTGCCAGTCCAGAAACTCCTGTCTGAGCTGATTGAAGAAGCCTCGGATCTCGTTCTTGTCCGCCATCCTGTAGTTAAGCGTCAGAGCCTCGTACATCTTCTCGAACTCCTGTCGCTGTCTTTCCGGCGAGCATGCAGCGTCGATCGGGTCAAATGAGTTCTGCTGCAGATATACCGCATCAAGCAGCTCTCCCTTCTGATAGATGATGTAGTCCTCATCGGAGGTTCCCTCCTCGCCGACTACCTTCATCATCTGATTGATCTCGTTGCCGCGTCTGAGTATGCCTCTGGCCTCCTCCACACGATTCATATCCACAACTCCCGTATATTTCGACCAGGACTCCATCGGATGGATGGACGGATACTTTCTGGCATCCGAGCGCTCTCTTGACAGTCCGTGGAAGGCTCCGACTACTTTCAGTGTAGCCTGTGTCACCGGCTCCTCGAAGTTTCCTCCGGCGGGCGATACCGTACCTCCTATGGTGACGGAGGCTATCTTGCCGTTTTTGAGCCTTACCTTGCCCGCTCTCTCGTAGAATGATGCGATGGTTGACTCCAGATATGCCGGAAATGCTTCCTCTCCCGGGATCTCCTCAAGTCGTCCGCTCATCTCACGCATGGCCTGTGCCCAGCGGCTGGTAGAGTCTGCCAGAAGAAGTACATCAAGTCCCATCTGTCTGTAATACTCCGCCATGGTCACAGCCGTATAGCATGACGCCTCACGGGCTGCAACAGGCATGGACGATGTGTTGCATATGATGATGGTTCTCTCCATAAGGGATCGTCCTGTCTTGGGATCCTCCAGCTCGGGGAATTCCTTGAGAACCTCCACGACCTCTCCGGCTCTCTCTCCGCAGGCCGCTATGATAACTATGTCCGCCTCGCTGTTCTTGGCCTCCATGTGCTGAAGCACAGTCTTGCCTGCTCCGAAGGGACCCGGAACGCAGAAGGTTCCGCCCTTGGCTACCGGCAGGAATGAGTCGATACACCTGATCTGTGTGACCAGTGTCTCATCCGGACGGAGCCTCTCCTCGTAGCACTTGACTGCCTGCTTGATAGGCTGTGTGATGACCATGCTGAGCTCTTTTTCATCGCCGTTTTCATCCTCGATGACGCATATGGTCGATCTTACATTGTATGTACCCTTTTCCTTGATGGACTTTACCTTCCAGCCCTGACCCTTGAGTGTGAAGGGCACCATGATCTCATGCACGAAGAGCCCCTCGGGTACGCTGCCGATGCTGTCTCCGGCCTCTACCGTGTCACCCACAGCCACGGACGGTGTAAACTCCCAGTCCCTGTCCGGAATCGGATCCAGATACACACCTCTTTCAAGGAAGAAGCCGCACTTGTCCGCCAGCTCCGGAAGAGGATTCTGAAGTCCGTCAAATACCTGTGTCAAAAGTCCCGGTCCGAGCTCCACGCTCATCATTGCACCGGTGAACTCTACCGGATCTCCAACCTTGACACCGTTGGACATCTCGTATATCTGCATGCTGGCTACTCCGTTGTTGATACGGATGACCTCGCTTTTGAGGCGCTTTCCGTCAACCAGGATATAACCAACCTCGTTTTTGTGAACGGCACCCTCGAAGCTGACACTGGCCAGGTTTCCGTTGATACCGGTTACATATCCTGTTACTGTTTCCATTCATTGTCTCCTGTCATAAGCTATAGACGCGCTGCTGCACCTGATCAAAGAGCCTCTTGAACTCCTCCTTGCCCTTCTCCTGTACGAAGCAGCCCTGACGTTCAAGCAGCTTGAGTTTTATCGCATACCCGAAGAGATAGATATCATCGAAGGCATGCAGGCCTACCAGTGAATCAAGATTTTCAAATTCATAATCAAGCAGTATCTTCTCCGCCTCGAGAGGGTTTTTGGCATTCATCGCGGCAGAAGCGGCCTGCGAAGCCATATAGTCCTTCTCGTACTCGGCCGGATAGGATTTTCCCAGCCTTACGCTTCTTTGGTGGTTCAGCTCGCTCATGAGGTTCTGATACATCGCGTACCAGTCCTTCACCAGCGGTCCCTCACTCGAGGAAAGCGTGAGACCCTCCAGAAGCCTGTAGCATGATTCACTTACATTCGGCTTGCACCAGGCGAGAAACTCTTCATAGCTGATGGGCATCTCTGAATCGGATCTCAGATCCGGCAGGCTTGCTATCAGGTAATAGTATGAAGCCATATTTCCTCCTTCTCGCTTTCAGTGCGCTTCTCACTCACCCAGCTCGATATCTCTGAAGTAGGGCATCAGCATCTGCATGATCTCCTCATCAGAGCAGTCAAAGTATCCCGAGCCGTCCTTGGATGCGAGACGAAAGCCCGCCTTCACCGCCTTTGTCGGTCTTATCTCCAGTCCGTTTCTGATCTCATCGGCCAGCTCAGCCTTCAGCGCATCGCTTACCTGTGCCACCTCTGCCGTATATCCCGATACATCCTGATCTGTGAGCACTGCCTGTATCAGCTTGCCGAGAGCAGTGTCCGTAAGCTCTGCCTTGATCTTGAAGGCGAGAATTTTTTCAAATTCTTTTTGAACCTCAGTCTTAAATGCCAGCATGGCGTCTCTCTTGGCCTGCTCGGCACTTACGGCAGCGCTCTCTCTTAGGATACCGATCTCCTTCTCAGCGGTCTCCTTCATGCCGGCTGCCTGCGCCTTCGCATCTTCCACTATCTTCTGAGCCTTTTGCTCAGCCTCCGAGATGATGGTCTGCGCCTGAGCCTGAGCCGCATCGATCCCGTCCTTGCGAATCGACGAAACCAGATCCTGAATCTGTAGCTCCATAAATGCATCCCCTTTCTTTTAGGTTTTTGACTTATTTCATAAAGATTTTTAGTCAATATCACATATAAATTGCTTTGCAATAGTATTAGTATAATTTATTTTTCCCAATCTTCAAGGGCAATTGATAATTTTTTGTCATACCGCAACTTAAAAGACCGCCTCTTTCGAGGCGGTCTTAAATATGTTATATGATTGACAAATATGGAATTTATGCCATAAGCCCTTGATTTTACAGCATTTTCGTTAAGCTGCTTCAGCGTACCATGGCCGGTCTGTGCGGATCAAAGGTCCATCCCGGAATATAAAATTGCATACCCTTTACATCGTCTCTGGCACCGCAATTGTTGTCGATATAGCGCTTATTGGCCTCGATCACCTGAGCCCGGTCTATCTCAACGCCCAGTCCCGGCGCATCGGGAAGATCGATGCATCCGTCTACTATCTGAAGCGGAGCCTTCGTCAGTCTGTTCAGACCCTCCTGCCAGATCCAGTGCGTATCAAGTCCGTTGAGTCTTCCGGGAACAGCGGCTGCCGCCTGAACCATCATCGCGAGAGATATATCGAAGTGGTTGTTTGAATGGCAGCCCCACATGAGTCCGAATTCGTTGCAGATCTGTCCTACTCTGACTGAGCCGTTCATGGTCCAGAAGTGAGGATCCGCCAGCGGGATATCCACGCTGCGCAGTGAGATGCAATGGTGCATCTGACGCCAGTCGGTATCGATCATGTTGGTAGCCGTGGGGATATTGGAAAGCTGTCTGAACTCGGCCATGACCTCACGGCCAGAGAATACTCCCTCTGCTCCGCAGGGATCCTCGATATAGGCCAGAACCTTCTTGAACTCCGGCGCATACTTAAGCGCCTCTGCCAGAGACCATCCGCCGTTGGGATCAAGATCTATCCTCGCATCGGGAAATGCCTCCTTGAGCGCCTGAACCGCCTTGAGCTCCTCTGCCACCGAGAACACACCGCCCTTGAGCTTGAAGTCCTGGAAGCCGTACTTCTTGTATGTAGCCTGTGCAAGAGCTACGATATGATCCGGATCCATAGCCTCCTCATGGCGCAGTCTGTACCAGTCGCAGTCGCTGTCCTCTTCTGCCACATACGGCATATCTGTTCTCTTTCTGTCTCCTACATAGAAAAGATAGCTGAGGAATCTGACTGATGTTCTCTGTATGCCGTCTCCCAGAAGAGCTGCCATGGGAACCTCGAGATACTTGCCGAGTATATCCAGCATAGCCGTCTCTATAGCTGTCACTACATGCACGCCTGTGCGAAGATCATATGTCTGATTTCCTCTGACATCATCGGCGATATTCTGAGAAAGCCATGCGCTCACTCTGTTCATCACATTCTTGTAATCGCCTATGCTGCTTCCGAGCACGATGTCCTTGACCATGTTCATGGCATCCGTGATCTTCTGTCCGCCGGGCACCTCTCCGACGCCCTCTCTGCCGTCTGAGTCCGTAAGGATCAGGATATTCCTGGTGAAGTACGGACCATGCGCTCCGGAAAGGTTCAGCTCCATGCTGTCGTATCCCGCTACCGGATATACTTCCATTCCTACGATTGTTGGTTGTGCCATAATGTCCCCCATTTATGTACCGTTTTATGTTCGGCTGTATTTTTACTTAACATTAATGTATTTTTACTAAAAAAGCAACCACAAAATATGATATATCAATCATTACCAAAAGGCATAGTCCCACAGGTCTGACTTCAGTGCACCATGTCAAAGATATTCTCTCATTTAAAGTCAAAAAGACCGTCCTGTGCGGGCGGTCTTTTTTGAATGCATCGATCCTTATTCAATTGCTGTCCGGCTGCATGAATTGCGCCTTCCGGCTGTTCTGTCTTGATCGTCGCCTTCTGCAGCTGCTGCGCATTCATGCTCAGCTGCGTGCTCGTTCTCACATGTCGTTGCGAACGATGTCCTCATAGCTCTCGCGCCTTATGACAACTCTGCTCTCTCCGCCGTCAAGCATGACCATGGCAGGTCTCGGAATACGGTTGTAGTTTGAGGCCATGGAATAGTTGTATGCTCCTGTGGTGCATACCGCCATGATGTCGCCCCTTCCGACAGAGGCCGGAAGCATGACTCCGGGCTGGATGATATCCCCGCTTTCGCAGCATTTTCCCACCACATCAAAGAGCGTATCCGCCGCCTCATCCATGCGGCTTGCATCGTATACCGTATACCTTGAGCCGTACAGTGCATAGCGCGGGTTATCCGACATTCCGCCGTCCACAGATATGTATGACTTGTATCCTTCTATCACCTTCATGGATCCTGCTGTATAAAGCGTCATTCCGGCATCAGCCACTATGCTTCTGCCCGGCTCGAGGATGACCTTGGGAAATGCAATGCCGAGTCTTCTGCAGTTTTCATTAATGGTTCGCGCCACGGATTCGGTCTTCTGTGTGATATCGATGTGGCCGTCTCCCTCTACATATGTGACGCCGTAGCCGCCTCCAAGATCCAGCACCTCAAGCTCATATCCCAGCTTTTCTTTGACATACGCCATGAACTCCAGCATGACTCTCGCCGTCTGCTCATAGACATCCTCTCCGAAGACCATGGAGCCCACATGGCAGTGGATGCCGCGCAGATCTATATGCGCGCACTCCAGCGCTCTCTTCGTGATCCTCTCGGCGCTTCCAGTCTCGATGGGGCTTCCGAACTTGGAGTCCACCTTTCCGGTAGAGATCTTCTCATATGTGTGGGGATCGATGCCCGGAGTCACGCGGATGAATATCTTCTGGACTATTCCGCGCTCTCCTGCCATCCTCTCAAGCGTCTCGAGCTCCTCCATGCAGTCTACAACGAAATATCCTACTTTCTTATCAAGAGCGAGGGCGATCTCATCGTCTGTCTTGTTGTTTCCCTGAAAATAGGCCATGCTCATATCAAATCCCGCAGCAGCAGCCGTATAGATCTCGCCGCCCGATACCACGTCTATTCCGATATTCTCCTGACTGCAGATCCTGTATATCTCCTTGAAAGAGTTCGCCTTGCTGGCATAGATAGGCATACTTCCCTCGGGAAATACTCTCTCCATAACAGACTTATATGCTCTGATATTCGCTCTGATTCTGTTCTCATCCATGAGATACAGCGGAGTCTGGTACTTTGCCGCAAGCTCCGTAGTATCCTGTCCGGCAAAGGTCAAATGTCCGTCTCTGATGCCGATGTTGTCGCATATCATGTTTGTACACCTCCATATGGTTTTATTTACAACAAGAAGCCAAAGACCGGTTCTTCATCGATCCGGTGCTTTGACTTCATCATCTTCGCTGCCCGCCGTCTGCGAGCTTCTTAAAAAATTTAAAGCATATGTGCTCTGAGCTCCTCGGGGCTGAGCGGGCTGAGATCTGCCGGTGCGATATCAAATATGGTTCTGCATCCCGTCTCGCCTCTCGCAGCCTTTCTTCCTATCGCTCTTGCAAGCGCCGCCAGCACGCTTCCGGTAAATTCCGGATTGGAATCAAGCGTCAGGCTGTATTCGATGGTGTGAGTATGCTCGTCGTTCAGTCCTGTTCTGCCCGTGCGGATCACAAAGCCGCCGTGAGGCAGTCCTGCATGATCGCGAAGCAACTCCTCTTCGGTGATAAATGTCACCGTGGTATCATACTCATCAAAGTAGTTGGGCATGGTCTTTATCTGCTCCTCTACATAAGCCGCGTCCGCGCCCTCCTCGAGCACCACATAACACTCTCTTGTATGCTTCTGGCGTGTAGTCAGCTCCGGCATGCTTCCGCTTCTGACAGCCTCAAGCGCAGCCTCTACAGGAACAGTATACTGACGGGCGTCCTTTACTCCCTTTATCCTGCGGATCGCGTCGGAATGTCCCTGGCTGACGCCTCTGCCCCAGAATGTATAGTCCGCGCCCTCCGGCAGTATGACATTGGAGTAAAGTCTTGCAAGCGAGAACATGCCCGGATCCCATCCGCCCGAGATAAGCGCCAGATGGCCTCCCTCGGATGCCGCCCTGTCGACATCGGCAAAATGCTCCGGGATATGCGCATGTGTATCAAAGCTGTCTATGACATTGAACTCTCCTGCAAGCGCCGGGGTCATAGACGGAAGATCTGTAGCGCTTCCGCCGCAGATAACCAGCACATCTATGTCGTCCTTGTGATCCTTTATGGTATCTGCCGCATATACCGGTGCCTTCGTCAGTGTCTTCACCGATGCCGGATCTCTTCTTGTATAAACTCCTGTCAGCTCAAGATCCGCATTCTTTCTGATGGCAAGCTCCACACCCTTGCCAAGGTTGCCATATCCGTAGATGGCGATTTTCATCCTGTTGCTCCTTTCATCCTATCAAATCATTCATGTCATACAAGCCCGCAGGCTTATCCATCAGCCATGCCGCCGCGCTCAGCGCCCCCTCTGCAAACAGAGCCCTGTTGTGCGCTTCATGCTTTAGCGTGATGGTCTGGTTTTGTGTGCCGATGAGAACCTCGTGTATACCGGCCACATTGCCTATTCTCACAGATGAGATGCCTATGTCGCTGTGCTCACGCTTCTTCATGCCGCTCCTGCCGCATACGATATCGCTTCCGGCTCTCACCTCTTTTACTGCCTCTGCTATAGCCAGCGCCGTTCCGCTGGGCGCATCGATCTTTCTGTCATGATGGACCTCTACTATCTCCACCTCTGCATCCGGCATCAGCGATGCCGTCTTTTTGGCCAGATCTATAAGTATCGCTATGCCCATGGAATAGTTTGCCGCGAAAAACAGCGGTATCCTCTGTGCGGCTTTTTTTATGAGGCTCTTCTCCTCATCCGTCTGTCCCGTGGTTGCCAGCACAAGCCTTATTCCGTTTTCCACTGCAAAGTCCGTCAGCTCTTTGGTGAGCGAATGATGCGAGAAATCCACGATCACATCCGCATCCTTGACAGCCTCTGCAAAGCTTTTTGCAACAGGCACGCTCTGTCCGTTCCATATCTCATCACCGGTTGCATGCATATCCACGCCTGCCGTGATCCTCGCATCGCAATATCCCGTCTGCGCAAGCTTTGCAACCTCATGTCCCATAGCTCCGTTGTATCCGCTCAGCAATATCCTCATATGATTCCCAGTCCTCTCATGATGCCGAGCATCTGCTCCTCATGCGCGCTCTCCATCGGCGTCAGAGGAAGGCGGAGATAATTCTCGCAGAAGCCCATGGCAGCCATAGCCGCTCTGGCCGGAATCGGATTGACCTCGCAGAACAGTGAGCGGATCAGCGGCAGATACTTCATCTGCATCTGTGCGGCTCCCTGCACATCCCCTGCCCAGAACATCTTGCACATGCGGCTCGTTTCCATAGGACATACATTGGACAGCACCGAGATGACACCGCTTCCTCCCATGGAAAGTATGGGAACGATCTCATCGTCATTGCCTGAATATATATCCATCACATCGCCCACCAGAGACATCGTCTCCACGAGCTTTGATATGTTGCCGCTGGCCTCCTTTATGGCTGTTATGTTGCCGTTTTTAGCCAGCTGTGCAAATGTGGCCGGCTCTACCGTCACTCCCGTTCTCGAAGGAACATTGTATACGATGATCGGCTTTGTGGATGCGTCTGCGATCACATTGTACATCTTGACAAGTCCGTTCTGTGTGGCCTTGTTGTAGTAAGGCGTCACAACCAGCATGCCGTCAGCTCCGATCTCGCATGCAAATTTCGTCAATGATACCGCATATGCCGTATCGTTGGATCCGGTTCCTGCGATCATGGGCACGCGCCCGTTTATCCTCTGTGCCGCATATTCAAGAACCTGTCTGTGCTCCCTGTCATCCAGTGTGGAGCCCTCTCCGGATGTTCCTGCAATGATGAGAGCATCTATACCGTTGTCAATCTGCCAGTCTATAAGCTTTCCGAATGCGTCATAGTCTACGCCTGCCGCCGTGGTAGGAGTGATCAGAGCTGTCCCCGCACCTTTAAATATCGCATGATCTGTCATAATATCATCCTCTCCTTTGAAAACTTTCAGCCATCGGCCCCGGATATGCCCTTCGGCTTTAACCGGTTAGCCTCTACATACCCGTATATTTTAACAAGTATAGCAATTTGCCTCTTCAATAATCAAGTGCCAAGTCGAATAAATCGACCTGGCACCGGCACAAATGCTTATTCTTTTTTGCCGCCCCTTCCCGGGCGGAATTCATAAATCAGCAGCGTGATACACATGCTCATTTTTTGTTCTTGAGATACTCATGTATGCCTGCCGCTGCTCTTCGTCCTGCACCCATGGCCAGGATGACGGTCGCCGCGCCTGTCGCCGCATCTCCTCCGGCAAATACTCCCTCGCGGCTGGTTGCTCCGGTCTCGGCATCTGTCACGATGCATTTCTTGCGGTTTGTATCAAGTCCCTTTGTATTGGACGGTATAAGCGGATTGGGTGATGTTCCCAGCGACATGATAACCATATCGCATTCTATCTCATATTCGCTTCCCTCTATGGGATGCGGGCTTCTTCTGCCTGATGCGTCGGGCTCTCCCAGCTCCATCTTTACGAGCCTGATGCCCTTCACCCAGCCGTTTTCATCAGCAAGTATCTCCACCGGATTCTGAAGCAGGTCAAATATGATGCCCTCGCTTTTTGCATGCTCGATCTCCTCGCGTCTTGCAGGGAGCTCCTCATCGCCTCTTCTGTATACCACATGCACCTCGGCGCCCAGACGAAGAGCTGTTCTTGCCGCATCCATGGCTACATTGCCTCCGCCGCAGACCACGACCTTCTTGCCGCAGACGATGGGTGTGTCGTACTCATCCCTGAAGGCCTTCATGAGGTTGCTTCTGGTAAGAAACTCATTAGCGGAGAATACGCCGTTGCTCTGCTCTCCCGGTATGCTCATAAACATCGGAAGACCCGCGCCTGATCCGATAAATACGGCATCATAGCCCTCTTCGTCCATCAGCTCGTCTATCATCACCGTCTTTCCGACTATGACATCCGTCTCAAGCTCTACTCCGATATCGAGAACCGACTGTACCGCCGGTCTTACAACCGCATCCTTGGGCAGACGGAATTCCGGAATACCGTACATCAGAACGCCGCCGGGCTCATGAAGCGCCTCGAATATCTTCACTGTATAGCCCATCTGATTCAGATCATATGCACATGCGAGTCCCGCGGGTCCCGATCCTATGACAGCCACCTTTCTGCCGTTCTTTTCTGCCGGAGGATCTATGGCTATGCCGTTCTCCCTTGCCCAGTCTGCCGTAAATCTCTCCAGCTTTCCGATAGCCACGGGCTGACTCTTGATGCCTCTTATGCACACGCCCTCGCACTGTGTCTCCTGCGGGCACACGCGTCCGCATATGGACGGAAGTGAGCTTGCCTCACCGATGATGCTGTATGCCTTCGCATACTCCTTATCCGTCAGAGCCTTGATAAATCCCGGTATATTGATGGATACCGGGCATCCCTCCATGCACTTCGGCTTCTTGCACTGAAGGCATCTGGAGGCCTCAAGCAGTGCCTCCTCCTCATTATATCCCAGGCATACCTCGTCGAAATTGTGGGCGCGAACCTGTGGATCCTGCTCTCTTACCGCAACTCTATCGATATTTGCTGCCATCATTCGTCACCTCCGCAATGTCCGCATCCGCCGTGATGTGTATCTCCCTCCTGAAGTCTGAGCATGGCTCTTCCTTCCTCGGTCTTATATATCTGTGAGCGCTTCATAGCCTGATCAAAATCCACGAGATGTCCGTCAAACTCCGGTCCGTCCACGCATGCGAACTTCACCTCTCCGCCTACAGTCAGACGGCAGGCACCGCACATTCCGGTTCCGTCTACCATGATGGGATTCATGCTGACTACCGTGGGTATGTTCAGCTTCTTTGTCAGAAGAGTCGTAAACTTCATCATCACCATCGGGCCGATGGCCACGCAATGGTCATAGGCTTTGCCCTGATTGGTCACCAGATCTTCAAGCACCACTGTAACCGGTCCCTTGAGCCCGTATGAGGCATCGTCTGTGCATACATACAGATTCTCAGCGACTTTCCTCATCTTATCTTCCATGATAAGAAGGCTCTTTGTTCTCGCGCCGATGATGACATCGCACTTGATACCGTGCTGACGCAGCCACTTTACCTGAGGATATACCGGTGCTGTTCCCACGCCGCCTGCCACGAATATGATTTTCTTCTTTTTTACCTCTTCCAGGTCCTCCGTAACCAGATCGCTGGGTCTTCCGAGCGGTCCTACAAAGTCCAGAAGCTCGTCTCCGGCTTCAAAATCTCTCGCAAGCCTCGCTGTAGACGCTCCGACCTCCTGAAATACGATGGTGACGGTTCCGGCTTCGGCGTCATAGTCACAGATGGTCAGGGGGATACGCTCTCCATGTTCATCCATCCTGAGGATGATGAACTCTCCGGGCTTGCAGATCCGCGCAATACGGGCAGCCTCAATGTCCATGAGCCAGATCTTGTCGGCAAGCAGTTCCTTTTTTAAGATTTTAAACATCATTCTACTCCTCTGCTAAAGTGACCTCTGGTATACTCGGGCACCGGCTCGGCAGCCATGTCCCGACTGCCTATGTCTTTGGGATCTCGGCTCCCTCCCGGGGCTGCTGTTCTCATGCCTTGCGTCTTTTGACAGGATTCCGGCGCAAATGCCATCGCGTATGCCTTCAGAATGCTACTGCTCAGTGTCCCATCCTCTATCGTCAGTGATATCCTGACCGTCCTTGGAGACAGCCTCATGATCCTGTCCTTAAGTGCGATCATCGAAAGCGGCACTGAATTATAGTTAATGTTATAACAAACTCTGCATACATTTTCAACGGGCATGATCTTGCCGGTTCGGTCTTTTATCTGTACATTTCCCGTTTTTTTGCAGCCTCCAAAGGCTTTTTTTATGCATTGTGCTGATATTGTCATCGGAATCCGTCCAAAAATAAGCAACTCCATCTCAGATATATTCAGAACATGCAGTTCTCTTTCATTCAGTTCTACCGGCGCAGTCAGTATATCCGCTCCCAGCTCTCTCAGCACACGCACTCCCTCACGGTTCATGGCGTACAGATTGTAGTCTGCCTTGATATACGGGCGTCCCGTGCTGTCCGGGGTCGGTATATCCGCATCTGCCGTACGCAGCTTTTCTATCTCCTCTACTGCAGAAAACTCACTCAGCGATCTGATGATATATCCGTCAAATCCGGCCTCTGCCATGTACTGTCTGCACTCTCCGAGCCAGCGCTCCGCCTTGTCCCGGAATATATACGGCATAGCCAGCGCGCATGCACACCCTGCGGCATGACAGCGCCTTACTATGTCCCTGTATGCTGCCTCGTCGAACTTCACTCCCTCGATGGCTATCTCCCCGAACGCTCCCCTTGCCCTGTCTGCCGCATCTATAGCTGCCTCCAGCTGCTCGGGCGAGTTACACAGTACGCTGATATGCATGCTGCACCTCCGTTTCGAGAGCGTCAAGCGCACTCCTTCTCAGCTCATTCAGGCGGCTCACAGGAATGAATATCCCGTCATCCGCTTCTATCTCCAGACGCTTCCAGCGATAGGCTGTGGCTCCCGTCTTCTCCAGCTGCCGTCTCAGATCGGCCTCTGCCATGGGTCTTCCGACAGCTCTCTCAGGCTCTGCGCCCGTCGCCTGCGCCGTCAGCTCTCCGTTTGATACCGTAAGCACCGCAGGCTCTCCCAGTCTGAATACAGCTCTTCCGGTTATCTCCGTCGTTCTTACAGCATTGACATACCGCTCATCCAGATAGGCATACAGAGCCTCCTTAGCTCCAGGGTTCTTCTTCTCCTCCCAGGCCATCATGTCTCTTCCGTTTTGCCTGTGATAGTATCCCGATGTGGTTCCGCCTCTGTCGAAAAGATCTGCGAGAAACCTCAGATCCTTCGGATCCACGCTCCACTCTGCCGCATTGCTCAGATATCTGTCTGCGTACTTGCGCCATACCGATGTAACCCCCGCTGTATAGCGGGGGCTCTTCATACGACCTTCTATTTTGAAGCTGCATATGCCGGCCTGCGCCAGCTCCGGAACGAGCTCGAGCGCATTGAGATCCTTCATGCTCAAGAGCCGCCCCTGTGCGGTTTTTCCTTTATAGCTGCATGTATATGCCAGCCTGCAGCTCTGCGCACAACGTCCTCTGTTCCCGCTTCTTCCGCCTATCAGACTGCTCATAAGGCATTGTCCGGAGTAGCTGTAGCACATGGCTCCGTAGACAAATGTCTCTATCTCGACATCTACATGCTCCTTTATATTCCGTATCTCATTCAGTGACAGCTCTCTGGCCGGCACCACTCTGCATACTCCGAGCCGTCTCGCAAGCTCCGCGCTTCTTGCGTCGGTTACAGTCATCTGCGTGCTGGCATGCAGCGGAAGATCCGGGAACTCCCTGTGTATGAGGCTCAATGCTCCAAGATCCTGAACCAGCACCGCATCGACCCCTTCTCTGTAGTACGGGAGCAGAAAATCATACAGCTCATCAAGCTCGCTGTCCTTGAAAAGTGTATTGACCGTCATATATACTTTGACGCCGTATCTGTGCGCGTAGTGCAGTCCGTCCATGAATCTGTCCGTGTCGGGATTGTCCGCATATGCCCGTGCACCGAAGCGTGAAGCGCCCATATATACTGCGTCGGCGCCTGCATTGACCGCCGCCACAAGACTCTCATAGGATCCTGCCGGCGCTAGCACCTCTATCATCGCACTCCTCCATATCATATCTGCTTTGGGATGCTGATCCCCAGATGGCTGTAGGCGTGCTCTGTCGCCACGCGCCCCCTCGGAGTCCTGTTGATGAGCCCGTTCATGATCAGATACGGCTCGTATACATCCTCAAGTGTCCCGGCATCCTCTCCCAGAGCTGCTGCCAGAGTATCCAGCCCGACCGGGCCGCCTGAGAACTTGTCTATGATGCACTCAAGTATGGCTCTGTCGTTCTGATCAAGGCCGAGCTGATCTATCTCCAGTATATCCAGAGTATAGTCCACCACATCCCTGGTGACATTTCCGTCAAAGCGTACCTGTGCGAAATCCCTGACACGCTTTAAAAGCCGGTTGGCCAGTCTCGGCGTTCCTCGGCTTCTTCTCGCTATCTCTCCGGCTCCCTCCGGATCTATGCTGACTCCCAGTACATCCGCCGAGCGCGTCACTATCTTCTCCAGCTCTGCCTGCGTGTAGTATTCAAGCTTGTGCACCACTCCGAATCGGTCGCGAAGCGGTGCGCTCAAAAGACCTGCTCTGGTTGTGGCTCCGATGAGTGTAAATCTCGGAAGCTCCAGTCTGATGCTTCTTGCTCCGGCCTCCTTGCCGATCATGATGTCTATGGCATAGTCCTCCATCGCCGGATAGAGAACCTCCTCCACCTGCCGATTCAGCCGGTGTATCTCATCCACAAAAAGCACATCGCCCGGGTGGAGATTGTTGAGAACGGCAGCCATCTCCCCCGGCTTTTCTATGGCCGGTCCCGAGGTTATCTTTATATTTACTCCCATTTCATTGGCTATGATTCCGGCCAGCGTGGTTTTGCCCAGTCCCGGCGGCCCGTAGAACAGCAGATGATCCAGCGACTCTCCTCTGCTCTTGGCAGCCGAGATATAAACCTTGATCTGGGACTTGATGCGCTCCTGCCCGATGTATTCTTCCAGCCGCTGAGGTCTCAGCTTATTGTCTGCGACCTTGTCCTCTCCGGTCGCCTCCGTAGTTATGATGCGTCTTTCCATATGTGCTCGTTCCCTTATGCCGCCTCTTCTTTTCTGCCGTATCCGCGGCTCTGCGTCTTTGTCATATGAGATTGCCTAAGTTGTCATATGAGATGCTTAAGTGCTGCCTTGAGCACCTCCTCCGGCATCATGTTCTCTCCGTAAACCTCGTGAACCGCTCTTGCGGCCTGAGATGCCGAGTAACCGAGCGCCGTAAGCGCCTCAATCGCCTCAGCTGCAGCCGCTGCGGATGATGCGCCGCCTTGGCTCTCCGCGACCCCAGCTCCGTGAGAATCTATGATCTCGCTGATATCTATCTTGTCTCTCAGCTCCAGTATCAGGCGCTGTGCCATCTTGGCGCCTACCCCCGGCGCTCTGGCTATAGCCTTTGCGTCGCCTGCCGCTATCGCCATGCGCAGATCATCCGGAGTCAGCGTTGAAAGTATGGCCAGCGCCGCCTTCGGTCCTATACCGCTGACGCTGATAAGCCTCTCAAACATCTCCTCGTCTCTGCGCGAGAGAAATCCGTAGAGGCTCATGGCATCCTCGGATATCTTGAAATATGTATAGAGTATTGCCTCCTCGCCTATGCCGGGCAGAGCCTCCAGCACGGTATAGGGAACATTGATCTCCAGACCTATGCCCGATGTCTCTATGACGCATCTGCTGTCGGCCACCTCAGCCAGACGCCCTCTGACAAATGATATCATGTATCAGCTCTGCTCCTTTATCCTTACAATCGACGCATCCTGCTTGTATATGCAGCCGCTGCTCACACTTCCTCTTACGCTGCTCAGCGGTCTCACCACGCTGCCGCGTCCTATCACTACCCCGGGATTCAGTACGCTGCCGCAGCCTATCTCCGCATTGTCGCCGATCATCGCCCCGACCTTCTTGCGTCCGGTATCAACATCTGCGTCTTCGAAATGCACGATGACATGTCTTTTATCCGAGCGCACATTGCTTGTCAGCGCCTGAGCGCCCGTATGAGCCTTATATCCCAGTATGGAATCGCCTATATAGTTGTAGTGCGGCGTTTCGGCTCCGTCAAATATGATGCAGTTTTTGTATTCGCAGGAGTTTCCTATGACCACTCCCTCTCCGATCACTACATCGCTTCTGATAAATGCTCCCGGCCTTATCTCGCAGTCTGCCCCTATGACGGCAGGGCCAAGTATTGTGGTCGCCGCCGGATTGATGATTCTCACGCTTTTATGTATCCATACATGCTCAGACGGATGATTCCATTCTCCGTCGTCAAGCCCCGGGCCGTGCTCCAGTATCCATGCATGTATGCCATCAAGAGCCTCCCACGGATACCGGCATGCCTCCAGAAGCGATGCCGTCATGGTATGGCTCAGATCAAACAGCTGTGTTGTTCTTGCCTCTTCTGCTCTCATAATGCGAAGCTATCTCCCTGTATGCCTGCGGTACTATATAACGATTATTTATGTTCTTGACGGCATTGACCTTGCCCGAGACAAATGCATCCAGCTTGGCCATATATTCGTCCTGTGTGATGCTCCCCTCTGCCACATATGACAGTCCCTTCTCCCAGCTCGCTGTAAGATCAGGGTTCAGAAGCGCTCGGATCGAGGCATATACCACCTCATATATCATCTCTCCCATCAGTGTGGGAGTGATGGTCTGCGTCTTTTTGTTGACCGCAAGATATTTTATATTCTCCAGCTTTTTCAATATCTCGGCTCTGGTCGCCGATGTGCCTATGCCGCTGCCCTTTATCATGGCTCTCAGCTCCTCGTCCTCGATGAGCTGGCCCGCATTTTCCATCGCAAGTATCATAGAGCCCGTGGTATACCGCTTGGGCGCTGTGGTCTCGCTCTCTTTGACTTCTGTTTTCCTTATATCCGTCTTCGTTCCTTTTTTCAGGCCGCCTATCCATGCTCTGACAGCCGCATCGGCTCCCGCGTTGCTCTCTGCGTCGTTCTCTGCTTTGCTTCCCGCATCCACGGCTTCCCCGCTGCCCGTGCCTGCCTGATCTGCCGCTCCCGCGCCTGTCTGATCTGCCGATCCCGCGGCTCCGGTCACCTTCAGATACCCCGGCTCCTTCAGAAGCCTTGCGGAATAAAACATATGCTCTCCCGCAGCTTCCCATTCAAGCGATATCTTCTCATATACGGCTGCAGGGAAAAATATACTCAGAAAGCGCCTGCATATGAGCTCATATACTTTTCTTTGTATATCCCCCGCGCTTCTCAGGGCGGAAAGCCCCTGTCCTGTGGGGATGATGGCATAGTGATCCGTGATAGCCGAGTCATTGGTGTATCTGCTCTTTGCTATCTTCTTATATGCATCGTCCTCAAGCACCTGCCTTGCAAGCTGCGACAGCGGCTGCGGCTTGTCGAAGATATCATCCGAAAGTCCGGCCAGTCCTCTGATGTTTTTCGATATCTCTTTTGCCACTGCGCTCGACAGAACCCGGGCATCGGTTCTGGGATATGTCACCAGCTTCTTTTCGTAAAGCTCTTGTATGATCTTCAGCGTCTCATCCGGACTGATCTTGAATCTCTTCGAGCAGTCATTCTGTATCTCTGCGAGATTGTAAAGCAGCGGCGGGTTCTTGGTTTCCTTCTTCTTTTCCTTTTTTATCAGCACCGCGCGTCCGGCGTCCTGTATCTGCTGCGCCAGCTGCTGCGCATCCTCCCGGTATTTAAAACCGTTTTCCTTGTACAGCCGCGGCGAACCGGCATACCGGCTGCCCTGCGCGGCGCGCCACTCGCAGGATATACTTTCATCGCCCGCCGCCAGCTCCGCCGTCACGCGATAGAATGGAGTCTTTTTAAAATCGCGGATCTCCCTCTCCCTGCGCACTGTCATTCCAAGCACGCATGTCATGACCCGTCCCACGCTGATCACGACTCTGTCCTTCTTCATGGCGGACGATACCGCCTGACCGTACTTGAGCGTCAGTATGCGGGAAAAGTTGATACCCATCAGATAGTCTTCCTTGGCTCTGAGATAGGCGCTCGCAGACAGATTGTCATACTCGCTCCAGTCCTTGGCCTCCCGGATGCCCTTGCGTATCTCCTCCTCTGTCTGAGAATCTATCCAGACTCTTCTGCGCTTTTTCTCCGGGCTCACTCCTGCCATCGCATCCGTGAGTCTGTATATATACTCTCCCTCCCGCCCGGAGTCCGTGCAGATATATATGCAGCCTACATCGTCTCTGTTCAGAAGTCCCCTGACAGTCTCAAACTGAGGTCTGACCGCATCTATCACCTCGTATTTGAACACCTCCGGGATGAACGGAAGCGTGTCCGTAGACCATCTTTTGAGTCTTTCATCATATTTGTCCGGATAACTCATAGTCACCAGATGCCCTACGCACCAGGTGACTATATATTTATCGTCCTCGATATAACCATTGCGGCGCGAGCCGCCTACTCCCAGTACTCTGGCAAATTCGGCAGCCACGCTTGGTTTTTCCGCGATGAAAAGATCCTTCATTACCTGCTTTACTTGCTTTCGATATATCCCTGCGCCGTCAGAAGCTCCGCGCACTCCACGGCTCCGCCTGCCGCGCCTCTGAGAGTATTGTGCGAGAGTCCGACGAACTTCCAGTCATATACCGTATCCTCACGCAGCCTTCCTATGCTGATGCCCATGCCGCGCTCATAGTCCACATCCAGTCTCACCTGCGGTCTGTCGTCCTCCTGCATATACCGGATAAAATGCTCGGGCGCACTCGGGAGCTTCAACTGCTGCGGCAGACCTGAGTAGCTCTCCAGTCTGTCTATCAGTTCGTCCTTGGATACCTTCTTTCTGAACTTGACAAATGCCGCCGCCGTATGACCGTTGAGCACCGGAACGCGCAGACACTGGCATGTGATGACCGGCGATACTGCCGGAACTATCACGCCGCCCTCGATATGACCCCAGATCCTCAGCGGCTCCTTCTCGGACTTCTCCTCCTCGCCTCCGATATAGGGGATGATATTCTCCACCATCTCCGGCCAGTCGGCAAAGGTCTTGCCCGCTCCGGATATCGCCTGATAGGTCGTAGCCACGACCTCGTAGGGCTCATATTCCATCCATGCATTGAGCGCGGGCGTATAGCTCTGTATGGAGCAGTTGGGCTTGACAGCCACGAAGCCCTTCGCCGTGCCCAGACGCTTCTTCTGATACTGTATCACCTCGGCATGCTGCGGATTGATCTCCGGGATGATCATCGGCACGTCCGGCGTCCACCTGTGGGCGCTGTTGTTGGAGACCACGGGCGTCTCCGTCTTTGCATACGCCTCCTCGATAGCCTTGATCTCGTCCTTGCTCATATCCACTGCGGAGAAGCACATATCGACCATGCCCGATACCTTCTCTACGTCAGATACATCAACCACCTTTATGCTCTTTACCTTCTCGGGGATGGGCGTCTGCATCTTCCATCTGCCTCCGACTGCCTCCTCATATGTCCTGCCCGCGCTCCTTGCGCTTGCAGCAAGCGCCGTTATCTCAAACCACGGATGATCTGCGAGCAGCGTCACAAATCTCTGACCTACCATCCCGGTCGCCCCGAGGATACCTACCTTGATCTTCTTGTCCATAGTTATCTCCTCCTATCACATGGCACCTATGGCCTTGCCTTTATCCCGCGGTTGTTGCGGTGCCCCGGCTTGAGGCGTGCGGGATTGACCTCCCTGCCGCGTATCATGATCGTATCGGTCTGCGACAGCAGATATACTCCCGATACGCTCTCGCCCTTGCCCAGCTGTATACCCTTCTCGCCCTTGCTGGTCTTCTTCATCTCGGAGACCTCTGCCAGCGGGAATCTCAGCATATAATCATTATCCGTCACGAGGATCACATCCGTGTCCTCCTCGTCCAGCAGCTTGACGCTGACCACGCTGTCGCCGTCTGCCAGCTTCGTCGCGGCGACCGTCTTGTTGTTTGTCACAAACTCCGTGCTGGGCACGGTCTTTATCAGTCCCTGCTTCGTGACGAACAAGAGCCTTCTGCCCTCCAGCGCGCTGCCGGAAGCGACCTCCAGAGCATCCTCGACCGCCGTGTCATACTTGCTGATATTGTCTATCGGTACACCCTTGTCCTTGAGTCTGCCCGCCGGAACGTCCTGCATACGCACGGAATGCATCACTCCCGCAGAGGTAAATATGCATATCTTGTCCGTATTCAGCATCGGTATGACGAACCTGTAGTCGGCATTGACCGCCTCGGCGTTCTTGTCATAGGTATTCATGTCGATGGTCTTGCAATATCCGAACCTGTCAGCTACAAATACCAGCTCCTCCACCGCTGCCTTGGGCTCCTCGTAGACCGCCTCCGCAGCATCCTCGATGGTCGTCTTGCGCGGTGTG
>CAVIJY010000018.1:0-29268 GCA_963643215.1 Lachnospiraceae bacterium
TTAATATGATGACACCTTCCCGGATTGCTCCGCGCTTTGCGCTCTTGCAATCCGGGCCACGCATTCGCATTCCGCACATTTTCCTGCGGAAAATGGCTACACGCTCATGTGTGGGGCGGGTCCCAAGCACGCATCTCCTCTTGCAAGCAAGCTTGCATCGGATATGCGTGCTTTGTCCCCTGGTGTCATCATATGTCAAACGGCTCCATAGACAATACAGGATGACCCTTCTCGGTCAGGTACTCGATCATCTGCTCCAGCTCGTCGGCTGTGGGTGCGATGGTCTCGTCACAGATCATATCTGTGAAGTTGTCTATTCCGTACAGCTCCTTAGCTGATGCATCAAGATTCTCGCGAACCTCATCCTTGAGCGCCTTGGGCATCCATACGATACGCGCGATTCCGCCCTCTGCTCTCATGAACTTCTTGGATGCGATGAAATGCTTGCCGTGTCCCATAAATCCGGGGGTCTGCTGTCCGCCGCCTGTCATGGAAGCCAGCTCCGCGAAGGACATACCAAGAGGAGTAGATCCCGGATACTCACGGTTTACTATAACAACGCCCATGGTCGAGGGCTCCATACCGCAGATACACTCGAAGCATCCGCAGGATGTCATAGGATCCTGGAACAGCGAATACAGCGTAACCTTCTCCAGATGACCCTGTGAGAACTCCTTAACGGCACGGTCTACATCAGGCCAGATACCGATTCTCTCGTCCTCGCAGCCTTCCTTTGATACCAGCTGGCAGGGACCGTTCGGATTGAGCTGATTTGTTGCCTTTGCATCAAGCCATGAAACGGCGCCGCACAGACCGAGTCTCTCGGGAGTAACTATACATACATGAGACGGTGAGAAGGACTGGCACATAGTGCAGGTGTAGAATACATCTACATTCTCATCTGTCAGTGACTTCAGTCTGTCATCACGCTTGTTGTATACGGGGATAGCAACCTCATGTCTGAGCTTTCCTACCTCGGCAGGATCTGTGATCACGGTCACCTGTACCTTGTCGACAACCGCATCGTACTCGCTCATGATCTTTGCATAAAGCACCTCTCCGATGTGCTTTGCTCTGAATCCGGCATCAAATGCCGCCTTCGATACACGGATACGGATCTGATCTCTCTGTCCTGTATGCATCACTCCCTCAAGGCAGTTGATCCATGAGTGGAACTTACGCTCAAATACCGACTCGAAATCGCTCTGCATGTTCTTGCCGCCGACCTCTGCGATATAAGCAAGAGATACATAGCCGTCCTGATCGGGAAGCTCATCAAAATCGGGTCCGATAACTGTGATCTTGTGATCCTCGATCTCTCTTACATCCTTGCTCTGAACCAGCTCGAAGCAGTCTACACGAGAGCCGTAGGCATCGAACTTCATATCCTTTCTTCTGATAACCTCACCCTCAAATGCTGTGTTGAAGGTGATCGGGATATCCATGGTGGTTACCTTGATCTTGATGTCACGCGCCTCGAGTGATGTCTCGATCCAGTCCTTTGTATTCTCGCTGATGATAAGGGACTTCGGCACCTTCCACATATCGCCGTCCTTGGTCTCGTTGGTGATAACCGGGAAACCGAGGCCGATCGCTCCGCCGCCGCAGGCAACTGTCAGATCATCTACAGGTGCATATGCGTTTACAAATGCGCGGATTCTCTCAAGTGTGTATGTGTTCATGCCCCAATAATCCATCGGCTGGATATTGCCGAAGATCATCGCGGCTCTCATAACCAGATCAACTACATGGGATACAGCCCAGATGTCAGGTCCCACCTCAACGATACGAACCTTGAAGCCCATCTGGATGCCCATCTCCTTGGCCTGGTCGATGATTCCGCCGATCAGGAATACGAAGATACCTCTTGCCTGGTATCCCTTGATCATATCCCTTGCTTCCTCTGCCGAAGGTGCCGGTCCGATGAATACTACGAATCCGGGGATATCCTCCGTAACCAGCGGAAGACCAAGCTCACGAACCTCTGCGTCTGTCATGTGGCCGTGATACTCTCCACCGTAGGGCTGAGGATTCTCTACATACTTTACAGCCTCGATGACCTGTGCAGCCATGGCTGTTGCAAAGCCTGATGTAAATACATTATGTGTGTTGTGTTCATGCTTCATGTAGTCCTTGATCGGGCCGTCCATGGCCTTCTTAAGGTCTGCCAGAGTCTGAACCTTGATGCCTGTGTACTGCAGAATGATCGCACAGTTGTATGCTGTATCGGGGAGCTGCATCACATGGTCGGCGCCATACTTAGCAATAGCCTCATCCAGATCTTTCGTGGCTTTTGCATACATCTCGTCGCTGCCGTTAAATACTCTGTCGAATAAGCGATTCACGCTCGATACCTCCTATTAGTTTCCGCTTTTTGCGGTTAAGTCGATTTTGTTCTTTATAACCCGGATCTCCTCAACAGTATCTGCCGCCACCTCATACGGCGCTGCGCTTCTTCTGTCTGCCTCACCGACCTTGTCGCTGTAATGGATGATGCCCAGCAGGTCCTGCTGCGGGATATTTTCCCGTATGAAACGCTCATCCTGCTCATCATGCACCTTGTTGGCTACCACGCTGACCTGATGAACGCCGAGGTCGGCTGCCAGTCTTTGCACGCTGTGGTATGTCTGGATGCTTCTGGCTCCCGGCTCCACGACTACGATGAACTGATCCACCATATCCGTCGTGCCTCTCGCCAGATGCTCCAGTCCTGCCTCCATGTCCATGATAACCACGTCATCTCTTTGCAGGATCAGATGCGACAGCAGTCGCTTGAGGATCACATTTTCCGGGCAGACACAGCCTGTTCCGGCCTCCTTTACTGTCCCCAGAAGCAGAAGCTTGACTCCGTGCTCCTCCTTGGCCAGCATATCGGGAAGATCGTCCACCTTGGGATTGATCTTGAAGAACTTGCCGAACTGATCGGCTCCCGTTCTTTCATTGATCATCTCCTTCATCTCGGTGATAGGTGTGATCTGCTCCAGTGTTTTCTCTGAGAATCCGAGCGCAAGTCCAAGATTCGCATCCGGATCTGCGTCGGCACATAAAACCTTATGTCCCTCGTCGGCATACAGCCTGGCGAGGACTGCGGCAAATGTCGTCTTGCCGACTCCGCCTTTACCGGTGATTGCTACTTTCATGATCAGATACCCAGCGCTTCACGCTTAGCCTCGATGCCCTCGATGATCTTGTCAACGAGCTTGTCGGGATCTGTATCTATGACATATCCGGCACCTACCATGCCCTTTGTGCCCTCCGTGATAAGCTGCATCATCTGCTCCGAGCCGCTTACCAGAGGATCAACACCCAGATATGTGTCTATTCCTGTGGAAACTACATAGTTTGCGATAGAAACCGCCTTCTCACTCATCCACTCCGGAGCACATCCTACAACCGGAAGCTGGGTTGTCTCGATGCCCCAGTCCTTGGCGATTCCGGCAACAAGGAGCATCATACGGCTGATATCAACGCACGATCCCATATGAAGCACCGGCGGAATATCGGCGAGTGTGCAGACTCTGCGCAGACCCTCGCCGCAGAATACCTTGGCCTTCTTGTCAAGAAGTCCTGCCTTGGAAGCGGCCTGAGCGGCGCATCCGGTAGCAACGATGACGATATCATGCTCCAGAAGCTTCTTCATGATCTCGATGTGTGAATAGTCCGGACGAACCTTCGGATTGTTGCAGCCCACCATCGCTACAGCACCTCTGAGTACACCTGACTTAACGCATTCGATGAGCGGCTTGTATGTGTCGAGCTCGTCTACATGGCTGTTTGTAACAGTGTCGAGGCGGCTCTTGATACCCTCGCAGGAGTATCCCACATATGCTTTGTGCTTATGCTCAGGGATGAATATCTTGCTTTCATCGCGGTTTGCGAAGTTCTCGCATGCCTCTCTTACTATCTTTTCTGCTACCTCGCCTGCATTCTCGCTTGTCAGCTCAAGATACTCGCTGAACGGGATACGCGCGATGGGTGATGTGGTGTAGAACTTTGTATGGAAGCACTCTGAAAGGGGTCCGATGTTCGGGAAGATACACTGAACATCTACTACTATGGCCTCAGCCACACCTGTCAGAAGAGCATTCTCCTGCTGAAGGAAATTGCCTGCCATCCTTACTCCGTGGCGCATTGCGATCTCATTTGCCGTGCAGCAAAGGCCTACTATATTGATTCCCTTTGCTCCGAAGCTGCGGGCATACTTGATCATCTCAGGATCCTCGGACATACGCACGATCATCTCTGATACCGCCGGATCATGTCCGTGGCAGATGATGTTGACCATATCCTTCTCCATAACTCCGAGATTGCCTTCTGTCTCGCACGGCATAGGTGTTCCGTACAGGATATCCGAGAACTCCGTACCGGCCATGGAGCCGCCCCATCCGTCGGACATACCGCAGCGAAGCGCCTGTCTTACAAGAGCCTCTGCATCAGCAGTACATCCCATATGGGTCATATGCATGGCAGTTACTACCTCGCGGTCTACGGCACGGGGAAGGATATCCTCTCTTGCCCATACCTCCTGGCGCTCCTTTGTGGCTCTGGTTACCCATCTCTGGTAGCCGTTGATCTTGCCGTACTCGTTCAGTCCGAGATCCGCCACCTCATGAGCTATATCGTATATGTCTCTTCCCTCTGTCTCTACTCCCCATTCCTTGGCGAGGCTGAGAAGCTTGGAAGAGTCTGTTACATGATAATATCCGTCTGCAGACGCGTCATACAGCTTTCTTACGCACTCGCGTCCGTGATCAGAGTGAGTTGCAGCGCCGGCAGCGGCCATACGAAGATAGTTTCTTCCGGCTATCGTATCTGCAGTAGCACCGCAGATGCCCTTGGGCGCCTTGGGAGTGATACGGCAGGGACCCATCGCGCAGATACGGCAGCAGATACCTGTCTCGCCGAACTTACAATGAGGAGTCTGATTCTTGACACGATCCTGCCAAGTATCTATTCCAACCGCTTCGGCTGTTTCATGAAGTCGCGCACTGTCGGCCTCCATCTGTTCCACAGTCGTTGAGATGAATTCTTCACTCATAGATTAATGCCATCCTTTCATAAGAATCTTTTGATAGTACTCTGTGAGAGCTTTTGTGTCTTATTCCCGTTGAAATACATCCGTCAAATGTTCTTTTCTTGCTGTCATGCGGCACCTCAGAGCCCGTTTTCATGCTTTTAACGGGCTTTGGCCGCGCAAAAAATCCGGGCAAACGCATTCGGTGGCTGTCCGCGCGGTACAGTCGCACCGTATCCTGCGTCATGCCCGGCTCGGATACATCTTACAGATCCAGATAGGAATCTGCGTAAAGTGTATTGTTCTTGATGATATCGCAGGACTTGATGGTCTCCATCAGTCTCTCACTGCAGGGATTAACGATAGCGCTTGTCAGACCTGCCTGCATAGCCATGGCAACCATAGCTGCATCCATGATATCGCGGTTTCTCTTCGGCATACCGTTGGAGTTGTTGGAAAGTCCGCCTGTGGAATTCAGACCCATCTCCGTAAACTGACGAATAGCGTCGAGAACATCTTCCTGCTTATCCTGCATTCCCTTGATGACAAGGAACAGCGGATCAAACCACATATCCTCTGCTTCCATGCCTCTCTCAAGGCCGTACTCAAGCAGCTGCTGGCAGAAAGCCATACGCTCGTCATTGTCTGCCGGAACACCAGCTGCAGAGCAAAGAGCGATGACGATAGCATCATTGTTTGCAGCAAGGTCGATGTTGGAGATTCTGTCTCCTGCATCTGCAGAGTTTACGATAGGCTTGCCCTTGGAGCGGTTGTATACCGAGATACCTGCTTCAATGGCCTTCTGATTTGCAGTATCAAGCGCAAGAGGAACATTGTCGAAATTGGACTGAATGAGCTGTACCGCCCACTTCATAAGATCCTCACCGTCTGACTCCGCCGGTCCGATATTGACATCCAGATATGTCGCGCCTGCATCAATCTGCTCCTTAGCACGCTTGAGGATTGGCTCAGGATCACGCTCTGCCATGGCCTTACGGATCGCTGGTGAGATGCAGTGAATTCTCTCGCCGATAACAACAAATTTTCCCATAATAGCTTTCCTTCCTTCCTGATGATAAATTATTTATTCATATCTCTGAGGAACTTGACGAGCTGTACTGCCTCGTTGGGAGCTACTATAATCTCCCAATCCGGCAGCTTCGACTCAAGCTCACCCTTGAGAACTGCTACCTTGCCCGGAATGATCAGCTTGCGGTTCTTGATCTTTGTGGGAATCTCGAACTCCTCGATGAACTTTGCGATGGAGCTTGCCGAGAACTTGCCTGCCGCCCATGATGTAAGAACCGAATAGCCGCCGGCATCCGATATAAGCAGATTGCAGGGCACACCGCTTCTCTCAAGCTCGCCCGATACAACAAAGTATGTAAGAGCGAAGTCAACGGTTGTCAGACATACGGAGTTCTCATCACCATGGTTGATCGGATAGATGCCCGGCTGAACCTTCATCGGCTTCTGAGGATCTGTGAAGATGTTCTGTCTCAGACCGTAGAGCGGAAGTGCCTTCGCATAGTCCATCTCATCCATGACGAAAATCGATCCGTAGCGTACCGTAAACAGAGCCGCGAGAGCTTCCTGCTTATGCGAATCATTCATAGCCAACGCATGTCCGTTGACGATGGTCGGATATCCGAATACGCGGTCGCCTCCCTTGAGGGCAGCGCGGCGGATTCTTACTACATTGGCCCATGTCTCCTTGAGTGTATCTGCCGTAGCATCGATGATAAGGTTCTTGTTGCCTGCGGCCTCAAGCTTCTCTATCATGTCATGCAGCGCATCAAGACTTGACGCGCTTACTCCAAGTACAGCGCCTGCAGCTGTCGCCAGCTTGTTCATATCATCTACATTGCTCTCGTCCGCACCGTTGAGGATGACGGGAAGTCCCTTTACTGCCTCAAGCGCCTTCTCCGCTACAGTAGCGTCATCGCAGTTAAGTATTACAACGCGGTTCTTGAGCTCGGGCTTTACCTTCTCAATCATCGCGTAGTAAACTTCCGCATCATTCTTGTGACTGTAGTTGAGCATTACCATCTCGGCATACATCTGCTCGCCGATACGCTCATAATCCACATGATTTATAAGACCGATGCGGCGGTCAACCTCAGCCGCCTCCATGCCGCTGCAGATAAATACGCTGTAGCGTGTGCGGGATACAAATGTCTTGTCATGACGGAACATAACCGTCTCGCCGCCCAGGGAGAAATCTCCGACCGTGATGGTCTTCATCGGCGGTGCAGTAGCCTCTGAAAGCTTCGCTATGGCGTCAGCCGAGAAATAGGGGCATGCTTCAAGCTTCGCAGCGCCCTGAGCAACCTTCATACAGAATGCCATACATGTGGGGTTTCCACACTCCTTGCAGTTCTTCTTAGGAGATAATTTAAAAATATCAAGACCCTTTAATGCCATCGTTCTCCCCTCCTTATGCCAGCTCCGAGATCATCTCGGACAGTGTCTTTACAGATTCCGGATGACGGAGAATAACGGCATCTGTGCCGCTGCCGATAACGGCAGACGCAGTGCAGATCTCCATCTGGATACCACGCTCCTCGCGTGCGCCCCATTCGGGCATATCCGCCTCTTCAAGAAGAGACTCCTTGACACTCCATGCATCGTCTCCGCACATGGTTACTACGGGCATCTGCAGCATCGCATCGTTCTGGCCGAGCGCTGCGTCCTTGACACGCTCTATCGTCGATGCAAGATACTCAAAGCCGTAGCCTGCCGCTGCGCTTCCGAGGTTCATGACGATCTTGTCCATCGGTATATTCATCTGAGAAAGAAGCACATTGAGCTGCTTTGCAAGGTTGATATCAACTGCCGACTCGCCGCCCAGATTCTGTCCGCTCGCAAGAACGGCAGCAGCGCCTATAGTCTTGTAGTCCTCCTCTTTGCAGGAAAGCATGAGAACATTCTCACCGCGGAGAACATCTGCAACCTTAACAAAAAGTTCTGTGTCCTTTTCCACATTCTTGCAGCCGAGAACAGCCAGAGGCTTGCTTATAGCATCGCATACCTCCTTTGCAAGTGCTGCGCAGTCGTCTACGGAAGCATTGTCTCCGTTGGGATCCGCGCTCTCAAGCTCGAGTGCCACGAAGTCAACATGATCCAGCTCCGCAGCTCTCTTGGCCATCTCTACGACATTGCCGCAGCCCTCATAGAACTTTGCGAGTCCCGGAAGCGATGCGTCATAGCCCTTGTCAGAAATGACCATTCCGATCTTCACGGTATTGACCGGTGCCGCGTCGAACGTATACAGCGGATATGTATTTCCTCCGCCGATGGTTACGCTCTTTCCTTCCTTACCGAAGGTGAGCGATTTGATTGATGCCCCAAAGATCTGGGGCTTGTCAACAAATGACATACCGAAACCTCCTCCTGGTTTTGTAAAGAAACATGAATATCAGCGTTTTTCCTGTCGCCTGACCCGGCTGTCGGTAAATACGACCGAAACGCCACAAAAAACGCTGCTTATCCTTTTAAAACATTGTCTACATTTTAACGGTTTCGACAATTAAAGTACAGTATCTCTCAAGATGTGCAACAAAAAGCTATTACAGCTTCAACGGCATAAAAAAAAGCCCGCTTCTTGTCAAAGTTGCTGTGCGGGCTTTGCTTGTGCATAGTATAAAGCAGCATTATGCATATATATTTTTGTGTGTTTTGCACAATTAGTTGCGATATCAAAATGATCCAACCAGATTCATATCTTCGGATTGCCGTCCCAGGCGCCGGTTGCATCAACATAATACCCGTCAGGCGTATAGGTATTCATCAGACAGTTGCCTTTGGACGCCAGATAATACCACGCGCCGTCGATGTACTGCCATCCGTAGCGCAATGTCCCGTCCTGGGCATAGTAGTACCATTCATCTCCTATTTTTTGCCATCCTGTCAGCTCTGCTGTGTTGTCAAGCCTCTCATATGTGATCTGTATACTTTCCGATTGGATGACAAGGGAAGGATCCTCTACCGGATATACCGTAAATCGATAGGTTCCCGCTCCCTCGTCCCTGATAAGCCTTGTCACATCATAGCTCTCGCCTGAAGTCTTGATGATGTTGCCGACCTTGTTGGCATTGATGACGCTCCCGTCAGAGAAATATGCGTCCCCCTTGTAGAGCTGCATCCGATATTTTGTCTTGTCTGAGGGCTGATCCCATCTGGCGATGATATGCCCGTTGTAATCGTCAAACCATGCGGATGTGATGGTATAGTCCCCGGCCATGGTATCCGTCGCCGATGCAAGCGATATGCCGGTCGCTGTGCAAAGCAGAGCCAATGCCAGCATCGCCGCTTTATGCAATCTTCTGATATTCATTCTCATCCTTTCTGTCTTCCACATCACTCGCTTCGCAGAGCATCTATCGGATTCATCTTCGCAGCTCTGTCGGCCGGCATGTATCCGAATATCAGCCCTATGGCTACCGAAACCCCGAACGACACCAGCACGGCGGATATCGTGGGCGGCGAGGTTATCCCCATGAAGCTTCCTATGACCGTCGACATGGATCCGCCTATCAGGATCCCGATAAGTCCGGCTATGACGCATGTCAGTGATGCCTCTATCACAAACTGCTGCATGATGGTTGCGCGTCTGGCTCCCAGAGCCTTTCTGATTCCTATCTCACGCGTTCTCTCCGTAACCGACACAAGCATGATATTCATTACCCCGACGCCGGCCACCAGCAGGGATATTCCCGCTATTCCTCCGATCAGAAGGCTCATCATGTTTATCATTTCGTTTAAAGAATCCAGCATCTGACTCATGGCAGTCACGCTGTAGAAGCCGTCCGACGAAAAGATCTCCTGAAGATACTCCTCTATGGCATCCACTGCAGCATCGCAATCCTCCAGATCTTTCAGGCAAAAGATATAGTTGGACGGAAGATTGGTGCGTGACAGCTTCAGCGCCGATGAATACGGCAGATATATCACATCATCATATCCGCCCTCCTCCAGACTGTCCTCGTCCTGACGCTCGACAACGCCCACCACATTGTAGGCATATCCGTTCAGCTTTATCTTCTGTCCCAGCGCAGCCTGTGCCGATCCGAAAAGCTTGTCCGCATCATAATATCCGATCACAGCCACCTTCTGGCGTGATTTTATATCCGCGTAGCTGATAAACCTCCCTGCCGTCATCTTGAACTCTTTCAGCTGCGCATAGTCCTCGCCAACACCGCTGACCGTGGTATAGTCAAGTGTCTCATTGCCGCTTTTGACCGTAGCGCCTACTGAGGCCAGAGGTGACATCGCGCTGAAATAGTCACTGTGCTCCTCAAAGAACTCGTACATCTGCGTATCTGTCACAAACCGTGTTGACATGTTCTGCACATATACCTGAATCTGGTTCGTTCCGAGAGATGAGAAGCTGTCCGTCATGTATGACATGTATCCGTTTATCAGGCTGACAAGTATGATGACGGAGGCCACGCCGATGATGATCCCCAGCATGGTTAAAAAGGAGCGCATCTTGTTGCTCCATATGCTCTTAACCGCCAGAATGAATGAGTCTCTCATACTCCTGCGCCTTTCCGTCAAATGTGATCCTGCCGTCCATGATCTGCACGACTCTGTGAGCCTTTACCGCTATCGAATTGTCGTGTGTTATCATGATGACTGTATTGCCCTCCTCATTGAGCTGGGCGAAAAAGTCAAGTATCTGGGCAGAGGTTCTGGAATCCAGAGCACCCGTCGGTTCATCGGCCAGAAGAAGCTGCGGATCTGCCGCCAGAGCCCTCGCTATGGACACCCTCTGCTGCTGCCCTCCGGAGAGCTGATTCGGCATATTGTCGACCTTGTCCTCCAGTCCGACCTTGGCAAGCGCCTCTCTGGCCTTATCGGCTCTCTCCCTGCGCGGCAGTTTGGCATACAGAAGCGGGAGCTCGACATTTTCCAGTATAGTGAGCCGCGGAAGCAGGTTGTATTGCTGAAAGACAAAGCCTATCATGCGATTTCGGATATCAGCGAGCTGATCATCCTTCATGCTTCCCACATTCTCTCCGCCAAGCAGATATGTCCCGGATGTCGGAACATCCAGCGCTCCTATGATGTTCATCAGAGTAGACTTGCCTGAGCCGGACTTGCCTACGATGGATACAAACTCTCCGTGTGCTATATCCAGATTTATGCCGTCATTGGCGCGAACCTCTTCTCCTCCGGTTCTGTATATCTTATAGATGTCACGCATCTCTATCAGCTTGTCACCCGGGTTCATGGCCTGTCGCCTCCGCCGCCGTGACCTCCGCCCTCATGCCGGCCGCCTCCTCCGCCGGGACCTTCGCCATAGCCCATATCCCAGAAGGTTGTCGTCGCCGAGCTCTCCGGCACATAGACCACATCACCCTCCTCTACGCCGCTTATGATCTCCACATAGTCCTCTCCTACCAGACCCGTCTCTACTTTCACGGCTCTGAAGCCTGCCGGTATCGTCCCGTTTGTCTCGGTCACCGTATCATCCTTTACATATACGGTGTCACCGCGCATCAGCGAATCAGACGGGATGAGTATGGCATCCGTTGCGGATCCCACCACTATATATCCGTCCACATTCATTCCCGGAAGCAGATCGTATGTCTCGTCAAGTGTCACCGTCACAGGGTATGTAGATACACCGTTTGATGCCTTGCTTACAAGGCTGACATTGGTCACCTTTCCGTAAAATGTCTGTCCGTCAAAGGCGTCCGCCTCGACCCGAACCGTCTGTCCGGCCTTCACAGAGGAGATGTCCAGCTCGTCCACCGACATCTCAAATGTATAGCTGCTCATATCGTAGATGACCGCAAGCGTCGTGGAGCCGGATGAGCCGGAGCCTATCTTGTCTCCAACCTTGTAGGTCTTGGTTATGACGCGTCCCGCGATAGGCGCCTTCACTGTATATTCCTCATAATTGTCCTGAGTTTCATCCAGATGCTGCTGCGCCGTATCCACCTTTTCCTCTGCCGAATCAAGAGAATCCTTGTAGTAACGCATGAGCTTGTCCGCGCTCGTCTGCGTCATCCTGAATATCGGCGTTCCCTCCGATACATAATCTCCTTCATGTACCAGCATGGTATCTATCTCTACAGATGTATCAAGATCCGCATTCATCGTGGTATCGGTCCATGCCTCAAATGTCCCCTCACCCGCAGAGACGAAGCTTCCCAGCGTAGCCGTGGCCGCCATCTCCGTAGTGAGTCCTCCGGGATTTTCCACCTGAAATGTCACGTATCTCACTATTCTTCCGCCGTCGAGAACCTCATCCATATTGCTGACCGACGATACTGTGCCCCATACCTGTTCTCCGCTTGCCGACAATGTGATGACAGCCCCGCTTCCCGCCGCGATATACGGAGTCTCCATAGCCAGAAACGGTATCTTTATCCGCATCAGCTTCTCATTGTATATATCTGCCAGGGATGTGCCTCCGGAGAGCTTATCTCCGCTTTCGATATGGAGCTTTTTTATATATCCCGAGCGTGTCGCCTTGTATGTCCCATCCCCGTATTTGGCCTGTGCGTCCTCATACTCCTTTTTCGCATCCTCATATGAGGCCTGTGCTCTTGACAGCGAGTTAGAGGCGCTCTTCAGCTCCGACTGCATCGTAGATGCATCGATCACATACATGACCTGATCCTTCTCTACTGTGTCTCCCTCCTCGAAGTCTGCCTGAACTATGGTCCCCGACACAAGCGCCGTGATATTATATGAATCCTTTGCGCTGAGCGTTCCCGAGGATGTGATCTCCGATGACATATCTCCTCTGGTTGCCACGGCAGTATTTACGGCAGTCTGGGACTGGTCGTGCTTTCCTCTCGCCCCCGGACCGGATGTGTTGTACCATGCGATTCCCGCAGCGCCTGCTGCCAGGAGTATAGCCGCCGTCGTAACCATCTTCTTATGTCCCGATGCAAAGCCGCCTATCGCGGCGAGGATCTTTTTCATGTTGTTCATTCCCCTGTTTTTCGTGATTCAGGATATATTTGCGCTGTTCTTTCGGCATCAATATGTGTAATCCACGATCGTATATGTGTCGTCATCCAGCGAGCCGGAAGATCTGTTGTAGATAACAACTATGGTCTCTCCGACCTTGACGCTGCCATATATGGAAAATGCAAACTGCATATCGGATGAGCTGATCTTATATTCTGTTCCGTCCACCACAACCGCGCTTGGTGTCAGCGTGCTGCTCGACTGATACACTATGCTTTCAACCTTGCCCCGGTATACACCCTTGGAGCTGTTGCCCGAATCACCCGCATATGCCCATATAGTCTTGGCCTTTCCGGAATAGTATATAACTGCTCCGCCGCTGATGATGCTTGTAAGCGCATCCCAGCTTGACGCTTCGCCGTTTATAAATGTGCTTCCCGTTCTTCCGGCAAACGGCAGATAGCTGTCCAGATCGCTCACCTTTGTCACATACTTCGGTCCCTTCAGCGAGTTGTCCGCCATACTCATGGCGTTGACCTCTCCATCATCCGAAAGGCTTGCCTCAAGCACCGTTGCGTACGCAGATCCGTTTTTCATATCACAGCGCATGAGATTGTAGAAGAGATTGACCGCATCCTCCTTTGTCAGCGCATCTGCAGGCTGCTTCGTGATATTTTCATTCATCTCAAGATATGAGAACATGGCAAGCCTTTTGTTGTATTCATCTCCTGCAAAGTCAGAGCTTGTATATCCCAGCATTCCCAGCATGGCACGCGACGCCTCACTCAGCGTCACCGTCTGGTCAGGCTTGAACAATCCCCCCAGATATCCGCTCATCCATCCGTTCTCGGCGCAGATTCTTATAACCGCGGCATACTCATTGTTGTTGAGCACATCTGCAAATACAGAGATATTGCTTGTGTTCGTCAGTACATTTCTGTAGCTCGAGCCAAGCACACACATGCGGGCAAACTCGGCTCTTGACACCGGGTCATTCATCCCGGCAGAGACATTCATGATTCCTGCCAGCCCCACTACCTTCTTTCTCATGTCGAAGTTCGTTCTGGCATTGGCCGCTGCCGTTCCCGACAATGCCGTACAAAACATCATGGCTGCGAGAAGCAGCGCCGTGGTTCTCTTCAACAAAGCCTTCATCTTTTCTCTCCTGCCGTCCCGGGTTCTAAGGCATGATTCATCCATGCATTTTGCCGGGGTTCCAGTGGATTATACCAGCTATCCCTTCCCGCAATATATATAAGGCAGCTTAAATCTCCCTTAAAAAAGTCCTGCTATCATTCCGAATATCACTGTGGCTGCAAGACCCGCCAGTCCTCCCGACGAGTCCAGCAGTATATCTGTCACCTGTGCGCTTCGTCCGTCCGCCAGAAGCTGTATGCTCTCATCTGCTACCGCGATCGCAACTATGCAGAGGAAGGCATAGCTTCTGTGATGGAAGGAGCTCTCGCCCATGCTTATCAGCCGCATTCCCATGAGCAGTCCCAGAACGGTATACTCAAAGAAATGCGCCAGCTTTCTCACCAGATGCTCCGTGACATTGCCCTCTCCCGTGATAACCTCAAGCACCGGCTCCAGTATCTGCTCTGCAATCCGACTCTCTCTGGAGGATTCCACTGCCGGAACCGCAGAATGCATCCATATGAATCCTATCCAAAAAACGATGCAGCACAGCAATCTGCGCTGCATCCGTGTATCCTTTTTCATCATTCTTCCGTGTTCATCGCTTTACGCGCCGAGCTCAGCATCAGCTTGATTCTGTTGAGCTGATTCACCTCGCTTGCGCCCGGATCATAGTCAATAGCTGCTATGTTGGCCTGCGGATATGCCTTCTTCAGTGCCTTTATCACGCCCTTTCCGACTACATGGTTGGGCAGACAGGCAAATGGCTGCACGCAGATGATATTGGGCACGCCCTCATGTATCATCTCCACCATCTCTCCGCACAAAAACCATCCTTCGCCGTATTGGTTGCCAATGGAGAGGAACGGCTTCGCATACTCGGCTATCTCCTTCATAGGGATGGGCGCATCAAATCGTCTGCTTCTTCTCAGAGCATTGACCGCCGGCCGCCTGATAGTCTGCATCATGTCTGTCCCGGCCTTTGCCACCAGATCCACCTTCCAGCTCTTGCCAAGGTGCCTGTGCTGATAGCTGAGCTCGTAAAAGCACATGGTGATAAAGTCAAGAAGATCCGGCACTACAGCCTCAGCCCCCTCTGCCTCGAGAAGCTCCACCAGATTGTTGTTGGCAAGCGGCATATACTTCACGAGTATCTCACCGGTGATTCCGACTCTGGGCTTTTTCAGCGTTTCATCAAGCTCAAGATTGTCGAAGTCCTCCACTATGGAGCGGCATATATGTCCGTAGCCATATCCGGTGCGGTTGCCGGTAAATGTATCTATGACTATCTTCTCCCACTTTTCATGCAGCGCATCCGCCGATCCCTTCACCTTCTCATACGGTCTGGTGCGATACAGACATTTCATCATCAGATCACCGCATACGATGGCTCTGAGCGCATCATACAGCATCTTCGGATACAGCTTAAATCCTTCATTTTCCTCCAGCTTGCTCAGGTTCAGCGATATAACCGGTATCTGCTGCAGACCAGCCTTGTCCAGCGCCCTTCTGATAAAGCTAACATAGTTGCTTGCACGGCAGCATCCGCCGGTCTGGCTCATGAGAAGCGCCACCTTGTTTACGTCATACTCTCCGGAGAGCACACCCTCCATCAGCTGACCCACAGAAAGTATGGACGGATAGCAGGCATCATTGTTGACATACTTCAGGCCCACATCTATGGCCTTGCGGCTCGCATTTTTCAGAACCTTGACATTGTATCCGTATTTTCTGAATATCGGCTCCAGCAGGTCAAAGTGTATCGGACTCATGTCCGGGCACAGCAGCGTATATCCCTCATCATACATCTGCTTTGTAAATGTCGCATGAGTATAGTCCATGCTCCGCGGCTTCGCCTTGATGTTGTGACTCGCTCTCATGTTGATCGCCGCAATCAGGCTTCGTACGCGAATCCGCGCCGCTCCGAGATTGTTGACCTCATCTATCTTCAAGACCGTATAGAGTTTCCCCGAGTTCTCCATGATCTCGCTTACCTGATCGGTAGTGACCGCATCAAGCCCGCATCCGAAGGAGAACAGCTGGATGACATCCATATCATCGCGCTTGGCCACGAACTCGGCTGCATTGTACAGCCTTGCGTGGAATACCCACTGATCGAGCACCCTGATAGGACGCTCCACCTCATCCATAGGTATGGAGTCCTCTGTATATACATAGAATCCATAGGAGGCTACAAGCTCCGGTATGCCGTGATTGATCTCCGGATCTATATGATAGGGGCGGCCTATCAGCACGATGCCCCGCTTTCCGCGCTCCTCCATCTCCTTCAGGGTCTCCCGCCCCTTCCGGCGAATATCCTCCTTTGCCTGTCTCTGCTCCTGCCAGGCCAGCTTTGCAGCCCTTCTGACCTCTCCGGCTCCGATGCCCCATTCCTTTCTGCAAAGCTCCACAAGCCTGTCCGCAGCTGTCTTTTCGTTCGTAAATGCTATGAATGGGCGGATGTATCTCACCCTGCCCTCCGTGATGGCCTCCACATTGTTCTTGAGGTTCTCCGGATATGAGATGACCATCGGACAGTTGTAGTGATTCTGCGATTCCTTTGTCTCCTGATATTCATAGAATACGCAGGGATGGAATATGGTTTTTACCCCCTGATCTATGAGCCATTGAACATGCCCGTGAGAAAGCTTGGCCGGATAGCATTCCGACTCCGAGGGTATGGACTCCATACCAAGCTCATATATGTTGCGCTTGGAGAACGGCGACAGCTTCACGGAGAAGCCGAGCTCTCTGAAGAATACTGCCCAGTACGGATAATTTTCATACATATTGAGCACTCTCGGGATTCCTATGACGCCCCTCGGCGCCTCCTGCGGCGGGAGCGGCTCATAGTCAAACATTCTGTGCTTTTTGTACTCCACCAGATTGACTCCCGGCTCGGCAGAATCCTTGCTCTTGATCACCTTTTCACATCTGTTGCCGGTGATGTAGCGGCTTGAATCCGGAAATGTATTGATAGTCAGCATGCATCTGTTCTCGCATCCGTGGCAGTGACTTGTAGATGTCGTATATTCAAAGGCAGCGATCTCGTCAAAGGACAGCATGTTCGATTTGCCCGATGCTCTGTCTCTTGCTATGAGCGCCGCACCGAACGCTCCCATGATGCCCGATATGTCCGGACAGATAACCTCTACGCCCGATATCTTCTCAAATGCTCTGAGCACAGCCTTATTGTAGAATGTTCCGCCCTGCACCACGATATTTCTGCCCAGCTGACTGACATCCGCAAGCTTTATAACCTTAAAGAGCGCATTTTTTATAACAGAATACGCAAGACCCGCCGATATGTCAGATACCGGTGCGCCCTCCTTCTGAGCCTGCTTGACATTGGAGTTCATAAATACGGTACATCTGGTTCCCAGATCAACCGGCGCCTTGGCAAAAAGCGCCTCCTGCGCGAAGTCCTGCGCCGTATATCCGAGCGACGATGCAAAGTTTTCTATAAATGAGCCGCACCCCGATGAGCACGCCTCATTGAGCATCACATTGCTTACGCAGTGATCCTTCAATGTGATGCATTTCATATCCTGGCCGCCGATATCCAGCACGCAGTCCACATCAGGATTGAAAAACTCCGCTGCCGTCGTATGCGCCACGGTCTCTACTTCTCCGGTGTCAAGTCTGAAGGCCGCCTTCAGCAAAGCCTCCCCGTATCCCGTCGAGCATGAGCCTGCGATCCATGCTCCCTCAGGAAGCTTTTTGCTCAGCTCGCTCATGGCCTGCATGGAGGTCTTTATGGGATTGCCCTGATTGTTGGAATAAAATGAATACAGGAGCTGTCCCTTATCTCCGATCAGGGCTATCTTTGTTGTAGTAGAGCCGGCATCTATGCCCAGATAGCACGGCCCCGCATAGGAAGCGATATCTGCCTTTTCGACCACAGCCCCGGCATGTCTTTCCTCAAAGGCGCGATAGTCCTCCTGATCGGCAAAAAGCGGCTCGAGGCGCTTTATCTCAAAGTCCACCTCAACTCCCGAGTCCAGCTTTCCTATCAGTTCGGAAAATGTATGCATGTGCCCCGGCATGTCTGTATCTGTATTGTCAAGGTCTGCCGCCGCACCATTTCTGCCCTCATCTGCCCTGTCAGACCCTCTGTCGCCGACAGCAGGTGCAGTCGATTTAAGGGCTCTCGTCTCAAGCGACTCCAGAGCCGCACCTATGGCTGCGAAAAGGTGTGAATCCTCCGGATCCACGATATTCTCGGGAGTAAGCTTCAAAGTTCTGATAAACGCCTTCTTCAGCTCGGTGAGAAAGTGCAGCGGTCCTCCCAGAAATGCCACGCAGCCCCGTATGGGCTTGCCGCATGCGAGCCCCGATATGGTCTGATTGACCACCGCCTGAAATATGGATGCCGCAAGATCCGGCTTTGTGGCACCATCATTGATCAGCGGCTGTATGTCAGACTTGGCAAACACTCCGCATCTTGCGGCTATGCTGTATATCTCCTTATAATCCTTGGCCGCCTCATTCAGTCCCGATGCATCTGTCTGAATCAGCGCTGCCATCTGATCTATAAATGAACCCGTGCCTCCGGCGCAGACTCCGTTCATCCTTTCCTCAAGCCCGCCGTCAAAATATATGATCTTCGCATCCTCGCCGCCCAGTTCTATAGCCACATCTGTCTGCGGATACAGTGTCTGCAGGGCTGTGGCTACCGCCACGACCTCCTGTACAAACGGTATACCCATGGCCTTGGCAAGGCTGATAGAGCCGGATCCCGTGATCCTGATGTCCAGCAGCGCCTCCCCTATCCGGCTCTTTGCATCCTGAAGGAGCTCTTTAAGCGTCGCCTGTGTATGTGCGTGATGACGCCGATAATCTCCAAACAGCACCTTGTTCTGCCCGTCCAGAACCACAAGCTTTACTGTCGTCGATCCGATATCTATTCCCGCTCTGTATCTATTCATTCAAATCCATCTCCTCAAAACACACGCATCTTCGCATTGCGTCTTATCTTATAAGCATGAATGGCTTTTACTCTGCACTGCCGCAGGCGCGGCACCGCGTCAAGTCTCCGATACTGTGATCATTATATGCCCAAATTGTGTCAGATTCATGTACCCAATCTCCCTTTTATCTGCTATGCTTGCGTATCTGGGAGAATAAATTCATGAATTATACATATATCCTACGGTGCTCGGACGGATCATTATACTGCGGATGGACTAATGACATAGAAAAGAGACTTGCCGCGCACAACAGCGGCAAAGGCGGACGATACACGCACAGCCGCTGTCCGGTTGTGCTTGTCTATCTTGAAGAATTTGAAACCAAACAGGAAGCGATGAGCCGCGAATGGCACATCAAACAACTGACTCATGCTCAGAAGGAGGCGCTCATAGCCTCCCGGCATGCAGCAGACGAGGACAGCCTGTGATACTCTCTTTTGCTGTCCTCTCCGTGAGTATGTCCCCTCACGGCAGATATCCAAAGTCGTTATGCGCTGCCTCAAACTCCTCGGCAGCCTCATCTATGGGCTTTCGGTACTTACGATCCTCCTCGATATCATATATGGAGATATCGCTCTTGTCATAAGCATATATCAGCAAAGGCCTTGACTGTGCATCATATACCAGCACAGGGTGCCTTGTTCCCACAAAATAAAGCACAGGCCGCAGAGAAAGTCCAAACAGACTCTGCATGGTACCGTTTTTTCTGGCTTTGAGGATATCCTGAGCCTGATTCTGCACATCTGCTATGATGCGGCTTGTCACGGTCCCCGCTCGGTTGTATATCAGCTCACCGTCGCGGCGTACCACTCCCATCTTCGCATATACCGCAGCTACCGCATCTGCCAGATTCTCGTAACTTCCCGTCATCCGTCCTTGCGCGTAGGCATCATATCGGTGTGCCAGCACGCCTCCGAGGTGTGACAGCGTGATCCGCGAGCTTTGAATCGCGGTCACCGTCTGTACATCCGCGCCGGATCTTCCCATGTTCTCTTCCATCTGAACATAGAATATCCTTCCGCGATCCTCCGATACATAGTTTCCTATACCCTGCGACCGTGTCGGGGGAAGCACCGACGAAACTATGGTATCCTCTCCTGAGATCACATATGCTCCGTCGTTCTCTCTCCTGGCGAGGGACATATTTATACGGCCGTCGCTTATGTTTACATCAAATATGTACTGACCGGCTCTCTCGTAATGCTTGACCACTGCCAGCTCATCATCAAGCATCTCTATGGCGCTTGCCGGCGTAGTACGAACTATGCCGTTGAGTCTGTACTCACTGTCCTCGGAGCATATGCCTACGGCCAGATCACGGCCTATAAAGCCGTATGCCCGCATCAGCTTGCCGTCCTCAGCCTTTATTTCACGCTTCACTCCGCTATCCATATCAAGTATATGGATGACCTGCGATCCGGCTGCGTCCATCTCCTCCTGCCATGCCAGCTTTTTCATATCATCGCTGACATGATAAGTTCCCTCGCGCAGGCCTGAGACTACCTCCATGACACCCTCTGATGTCATATCTATCCCGTATATGGTATCTCCTGTCTTTATATACAGCACATCATTGCTTCCGAGATGTGCCAGACTTTCCATATCAAGCTTTATCTTTTCAAATGTCTGCGCGACCGGTATGAAAAATCTCTCTCTGAGCACGCTGTCATCCGTATCATAATGCATCACACCTATGCCCGTCTGTCCCTCGTGCGTGCCGCGGCTCATGTATCCGTATACCAGAAATGTCAGGCCACCTGAACCGTCTGTCCCCAGCATGGTCACCTCATTTTTCTGATAAGCATCATCTATATCCAGTAAATCATCTGTCCGAAATGACCATACGCGGCGCATCAGCCCCTCTTTGGTATCATATGACCACAGATCTCTCGTAGCGACAAAGTAGACAAACCGCCCTTCGCCTCCGGTCACATAAGACAGCTCCTCTTCATCATTTATTCCGAGAATCAGGCGTTTTCCTATCAGACTTTTCCGGGAAATATTTAATACCTCCCTGATTTGCCGTGAATAGCTCATCATATATATGCGCTCAGCGCCCATGCGCATGGAAAATGACTCCTCTATCTCATAGATCTGCATGTCCTCGCCGGAGCCTGCGGATGCCATGGTTCTGATCAGCAGCTCTCCGGAGTTGCCGTCATAGTGAAGAAGCCTTATGTCCTTGTTCTCTTCGGGAGTCAGATCGAGATCCGCATATGCCAGATTCTTAAATGTCGATTTCAGAGTTGTGTATGCCAGCGTTGTATCGTCCGCGGAGCCGTCGGTCTCCACATATGTGGTATTGGCTCTGGCAGTTTCGTAGTCATAATTGCGCGCGGAAAAGTCCATGGCCAGCTTCAGCATATCCTCTGCCGTCTGCTGCTCCTGCGGAAGCATCATCCGCGAATAGTAATGCACATCGCCTCTGTCCTCAAGAGTGAGTATGATATCAAGAGAATATTCCCTGCCTCTGACTATTAGATTCTGTACGGGCAGCACCGCATCTATGGCATCTGCCGAGCGCACATAGTCGCTGAGCACGGTATGCTCCACAAGATCCGATGTATCAAGCGTGCGTATCTCATATGCTATTGCGGATACATATGAGCCATTGTTTCTTATATGCAGCGAAAGCCGTCTGTTTGACGGCAGCAATATAAGTGTATCGGCAGTGACATCCGCACTGACATCATCCGTATATCCGTGCATGATATTGAGCCGATCCTGAGTCAGATCATTTATGTCCCAGGCTATCGTGGGCAGCACAGACTCCGGCAACGACGAATACTCCTGTGTCTGCGTCGTTGTCGTCTTTTTCTGAGACAGGTATATATTAAAGATAAAAGCCATGAGGAATACAGCAAAAAGCAGCAGTATCCTATGACCTGTCTTTATCATCCTCATTCTCTATTCCCTCTGTTGCCTCCTTCATGAACAAAACCTTAGGAGTCATCAGTATGATCTTTATGTCAAGCCAGAAGCTGTAATTGGTCATATATGCCAGATCCATCTTCAGCTTGTCATAGGCTGTGGTATTGTACTTTCCGAACACCTGAGCAAAGCCCGTAAGTCCCGCCTTGAACTTCAGCCGGTAGGAGAACTCCGGCATATCTCTCTCCAGCTCAGCCGCCAGCTCCGGTCTCTCCGGGCGCGGTCCTACCAGACTCATCTCTCCCCTCAGCACATTGATCAGCTGAGGAAGCTCATCCATCCTCGTCGCGCGAAGAAGCCTTCCTGCCGGAGTGATCCTAGGATCATCCTCGCACGCCAGCACGGCTCCGCTTTGGGACTCGGCATCAGGCACCATGGTTCTGAACTTTAAGATATCAAATACCCTGCCGCCTTTCGTGAGACGCTTCTGACTGTAAAAAACAGGACCTCCGTCATAAAGCTTTATAGCTGCGGCAGCTATGACAAATATCCAGACTGACAGCGCTATAAAAAGCAGCGACAGAACGATGTCCGTCAGCCTCTTCAGTATGGCCTGATCCGGCTGCAGCTCATCATTTTCATAGTAGTAAAGCTGGGTGTCGAACATGTTCATCTCGCGCCCGGAGCGTATGAGTATATCGCCCAGCTTGGGCAGCGAATAGGCCTCTATCGAATGCTCATAGCAGTATTTTACAAGCTCAAGCCTGTTCTGAGCCTCCACATCCCCTATGAGCACGCATTCACATCCGTCTATGCGTTCGGTGATCCGTTCCATGCCATCGGATACATCTATCTGTCCGATTATATCGAACTTGTCCCCTCTGGCATCCATCTTTTTTACAAGACTGTCTACCTTGCGCTCTCCGTTTATGATAAGCGTACGGCGTGCGGGAAATCTTCTGCCGTAAAGTCCGGAATATGCCCATGTCCATAAGGCCATCACTGCTGCATCTGCCGCTGTCATCACTGCAAATCCTGCCGGGCTGATGATTCTCTGATCCGCCCACATCGCCAGCAGATAGGCGACTGCTCCCGCTATGATAAGGGCAAATATATGTGAATATATGATATTGCCGCACTTCAATACACCGATACTCAGACCTCCGTATGTGACAAGGAAGAATATCAGCACTATCATATAAAGTCCCAGAAGAAACCAGTTGCCCCGGTTCCAGAACGGACGGCTCAAATGCGGGTTATAGTAGCCCAGCCATACCATTCTGAAAAGCAGCGCCTCAAAGTAGAGGATGACCACCGCGTATATGAACTTGTATATTCTCTGTTTGTTGCGGCTTTTGCTCATAGTTTTTGATTATATCACAAAAGGGCGGGATATGCCCGCCCTTTTGTGTGTATGTACGATGTACGATGAACAATAAACGCCCGATACAACTACCCGATACATGTCCGAGATGTATTTAACTATAGGTATATCCCCAAAATGCAACTTTAAAAATTGACTTGCAACATTCGTATTGTTATAATTTTAAAAATTATGTTATATTTGCTACAAGAGAGGCTATCATGCAAAACAATTCATTGGCAGATTTACTGCACATACCGTGTACCGTAGTTCCATACGAGTGCGCTGTCCGTTTCCCGCTTTACTTACGAGGCAGTTATGATTTTTACAGGATGCGGACACAGCAGATTGATTTCCTAGTTGCACAGCCCACAGAGAATATCCCCCTTTCCACATTGAGAAAGCACCGGATCACGCTGGAGGAACAAAGCGGACTGCCCTGCGCATTTTACTTCGAATCTCTCACACCGTACAAAAAGCAAAAGCTGGCAGAGGGCGGGATACCTTTCATGCTCGGCAAAAGGGAGATATTTCTGCCATTTCTTGGTATGATACTATCTGCGCAGGAGAGGGCGCTCCCTGAAAAAAAATCGAAATGTTCTATGCTGACGCAGCGATTTCTCCTGACTGCCATCTATCAGCACATTCACAGCGCCAGTGCCGCACAGCTGGCTGATTTACTTGATGTCAGCCGTATGTCGGGGACAAGATGTATGGACGAAATTGAGGTTCTGTTTCCGACGCTCGTTCAACGAAAGGGACAGCGACGGATTTTTGCCTGGGACGGGAAGTGGAATGAGTATTGGATGCTTATAAAACCCGGACTGCGAAGCCCCGTTGTTCGTGAATACCACTTGGATAGACCTGCAAACCTGTCCCTGCCGCTCAGCGGCATCAGCGCAATCTGTCACTACTCCATGTTGGATGAGGGATACACATGCGTACTCGGAGCCGCTCCGAAAAAAGCAGCAGAGATAAAGCTGTCTGATACTCAGCAGATTCCCGCCGATGAAATTCCCGCTGTCATCATACAGGTGCTGGGCTATGAACTGCCATTTCAGGACAATACTGCTGTCGATCCCCTGACTGCCATCATGTGTCTAACATCTGCGGAGAAGTCGGATCCCCGGATAGCGAGCGCCATTCAAGAAATAGAGGAGAAATATCTGTCATGAGAGGAATTTCTGTATTTCGTCAATACTTTCAAGACTTTCAGAACCAGTATGTTCTGATCGGCGGTGCCGCCTGCGACCTTATTTTTGAAGCGCAGGACACCGCATTTCGCGCCACCAAAGACCTTGATACTGTCCTTATCGTGGAAGCACTGACCCCGGAATTTGGGCGCAAATTCTGGGATTTCATCAAGTCCGGCGGGTATGAACACCGCGCAAGAAGCAACGGTTCTCCTCAATTTTATCGTTTCGAGCATCCATCTCAGCCGGAATATCCCTATATGCTGGAACTGTTTTCCCGTAAGGCTGATATTTTTGAGGACAAAACTATGAGCTTGTGTGCTCCGATCCCCTTCGGTGATGAGGTGTCCAGTTTGTCCGCCATACTACTGAACGAGGATTACTACTCTCTGCTGCTTCAGGGGCGGAGGCAAATCGACGGTGTTTCAATCCTTTCACCCCGGTATCTGATCCCCTTTAAGACAAAAGCTTGGCTCGACCTGAGCAACCGAAAACAGCAGGGTGATCAGGTCGATGAAAAGGACATCCGCAAGCACAAAAATGATGTTGCACGCCTTGCCACGCTGCTGTCCGGCGAAGAAAGTTGTTCACTCCCGACTACCATCCGACAGGAGATGCAGACATTTCTTGCACATCTGGAGGGATCTCCCGTTGACACGAAAAGCCTGCATCTGCGCGGGATAAGTAATGCGGATATTCTTCAAGTATTGCGAAGTGTGTACTTAGACTAATGTACGAATTTGCCTTTACAGCAAGCGGCTTTACATTATCAAATCAGCTGTATATTTTCAGCATCAACTTTCAAAAGAAAAGTGCAGGGAAAATGACAAATCTTGCTTACCGGAATGACTTGTTTTACTATGTAGCCAGAATATGGAGGAGGAAATGCTCATGCTGTCTGAAAAAAAAGCAAAAATGCTGCTGCATATATTGATACCTGTGTTTCTGGCGCTGTTTTCCATCTTTATCCTCACAAAAAAACTTCCGGAACTAAAGCTCTATACGGAGACGATAGAGTCTCTGGATGAGAGCAGCGATGTGGTTGCAAAGCTCACTGCGGGCTGCATGGGGCTTTCCCTGGTGATTGATTTTCTCCCCGATGATTACGGAAGTTCGCTGGCTGGTACACTGGCAGATTTTGACAAGTATCTGGTTCTTCTCCTGATTGCCATATTCCTCGAAAAAATGCTTGTCACAGAAGGAACAGCAATAGCATTTACCTACCTGTTTCCGGCGGCGTGTGTCACATATATCGTCGCCTTTTTAACAAATCGTTGTAGCATTGAGATTTTTGCCCGGAAGCTCGCTGCTCTTGCTCTGACTATTGCACTGGTAGTGCCCTGCGGAACACATCTCGCCAATACGGTTGGAAAGACATATCTTGAGTATGTCGATGTTACAATAGAAAGTGCTGAACAGTATTCATCAACTATCAGTGATAATCTGACCGCTACTGATGAAGGTGAAGCACAGACGCTCATTGAGAGATTCTCAGATGCAATTTCCTCGGCAATAACAAGTATCAAGGACATCGCAGATAATCTAAAGGTCACTATCTCCAAGTTCATGAACAGCATAGCGATACTTATAGTGACCACCTGTATCGTGCCTGCTGCAATGTTTTTCTTTCTTATGTGGATACTTGGACAGCTGCTTTCCATTGATATTGTCGGAACCATGAGAAACTCTACGATGTCGGGAAAAGGACTTTCTGCATATGCAGATAATGCAGGAGATGGAAAATGAAACGAGTGATGCTTAATGCGGCGGTCGTTATTGTACTGCTGGTATCTGTTGTAACAGTAATCGTCGGTCTGAATATCCGCCATAGTGCCGTAACTGCCTCCTCCTTTGACGACCATCAGGAGATAGACCAGTCAGATATGCTGATGCTGGATGACAGCAAAACCCGAGTGACATTTTCCGATGTTGTTCTTTCCTCCCAAGGCGAGACAAGGGAACTTATCGTCAGCACACAGAAGGCTACAGAGTCCGTGCTGCTTGAAGACTGGGTCATCAAGCAGCTGGATCTGGATATCTTGAAGAAGCATCAGACTGTTTCCTATACTTCCACCGGTTATTTCGTCGTGAACCTGGCGGCAATCACTGAAGATGACATAATCGTGGACGACGAGAAGAAACATATCACGATCCGGATAGAACATGCCCGGCTCAGGGACATCGTGATAGATCCCGAACAGGTTACCTTCGGAGATGTTCAGGAAGGTTTCTTTAACAGAGGCGCATTGTCAATGACAGTGGAAGCCTACAATAAAATCGAGCAGAAACTGAAATCCAAGCTGGAGGCGGCATTTAATGCCGGGGACAATCTTCAACGGGCGGACGATATTGCCCTGAGAATGGTAAAGGAAGTCTTCGAGCCGGTCATAAAGGCAGTCGACCGCAGATACGAGCTGACGATCGTATTTAAGAGTCCATGATGGCCTCAGACCACCTCAGTCGCCATGATTACGCGAACCTCCTCCGAAACGCTAACCCGGTTCTGCGGATCGGTTATCTCCTCATCCTCCGCATCGACGAGGCGTATGATTTTTCTGCACCGGGAGAATTTCTCACCGTCGATCCCGACCTCCCACAGGTGATCGCACAGATCCTTCTTCAAGCGGGCATAGGCGTCGGTATTGCCGTGTCCGGCGCATAGGCGCGTTCCCTCAAATAACAGAGCCATCGCCCTGTCGTGATTCTTTAACTCATAGTATATATTGGCGCAGGGGATGATGATATTTTCAATCTTCTGCATATCTGTCGGCAGGATGATCTCCGACAGTCTCACAGCCTTTTCGATAAATCTGTCTGTCATCTTTGCGTCACATCGTATCAGAGAGTGATACCAAGCGCAGACCAGATAGTATTGAAGGCGCACATCGGCATAGGGAGAGGTGCTTTCTCCGACCATCATTGACGCGGCATCAAGGAGCTGCCGGATTTTTCTGTCTGTGCCGTATCCGCTGCGAATCAGCACAGTCGCCTTGGCAAGCAGGCTCTTGATATAGAGATGATCCTCATCCAGCGCGGCTCTGTGCCTTGAATAGGAGATTGTTTTATCAATAGCCGCAAGCAGCTTTCTGAGCAGAACCTTCTCATCGGGATCGTCCGTATAGTAAAAGCCGTCCAGACGGATATCGTAATAATCAGATAGCATATCGTAGTACAGGGCATATGTTCTAGACGCATCTATGCTGCGGGCAATCTCCCGCGCCTGCGCAAGTAGCTTATCCGCCTTTATAAATCTCCTGTTATCAGCATGTATGAGAACCGCCTTGGCATACAGCTTTATGATTGCAACGGCAAGATATTCGTCAACCGCATCGTCTCCGCTCGCCCCGAATGTACTGTTGATCGCAGAGCCATCGGTTATATCCGATAATATGTCTGAAATCTCGGAAAGTATATACTCCTCCCTGTAAGGCGGGGCATTAAGAACCGTGATGTAATGAAGTCTGGTATATATAGCCAGCCTCTTCACAGCAGGCTCCCGCTTGCATGAGCCAAGGATGCCTTCGGACTGCTCAAGTAAGCTGCGGAGCTTCTCGAAATCAGTTGAACTGTTCGTCGTAAAAGCGGCTCTGTAAGAGCCTCGGACACCTCCGGGAGCATTTCGCCTGCTGACAGGACGGTTATTGCCGGACGCCTCCCTGCGGATCCCTGTATAAAAGTAGGTGAGGAGCTGGCCGGCACTGCTCATCTGCTCGCTTGTCCACTGCCAGCGGCGGACGGCTTCCCGAATCACATGATGCATGAAGATGGTATCAGCGGATATCATCAGCCAGCCGTCCCGGATCAGCTCATTGAGGTCGTCCTTGGATGTCAGCTCCAGGATCTCCTGAAACTGATTGATATCCATACCGTCATCTCCCAGCAGAGAGGCGCTTTTCATCAGTATCTTCTTCTGCGGCGAGAACGCACCGGCTTCAAAGATGACATCTATGATGCTGCCGATGGTTTCCCGGGCAGTCAGGCAGTCCTTCTCGTAGTCAACCTTCTCAGGCGCAATGGAGGAAAAACCGTATTTCTCCGTAAGCACGACGGCATCATCAATGCCGATATGGCTTCCGGAGATCTGCCTGGCAATCAGCTCCAGCACCAGTGTATGTCCATCGATATGCTCCAAAATCTGCCTGAAACTGTTTTGCTCATCGTCCAAGACAGGTCGTCCGAGACGGCTCTCAAATATCTGTCTTAACGCATCAGCATCAGAGATCGCATCAAGATGCAGCCTGAGAGCACACTGACATGATATGTCCGAGCGGCTCAGCAGTATGATCTTAAAGTCAGTAGAGAGAAGATTTCTCAGATCATCATCCATATCCCCGGTGAAATTATCTATCACAAGTACAGCCGAAGTTCCTCTCACCAGCTCACGCAACTTCTGCAGCTTTTTATCAAAGTACCTTGATGTTTCACACAATGTCTCGCTTTGGCAAAGCGTATTGATCTCGATGCTGCTGTCATTGGATATAGTCGCCTCGATGCTTCCACGGTAAGGTGTATACAGTATCGTATCAAACCGATCCCTGTTCCGGGACAGATACTCACATATAAATGTACTCTTGCCGATACCGCCCATGCCGCTGATAATGACCAGATTATGATCGGGATCTGACAGCAGACGGTCGAGCTCCTTAAGTTCACTATCGCGCCCGCAGAAGAGCGCCGGTCTTACGATCCTGCTGGAAAAAATCCTTGGAAGCATCTGATTGGCATATTTCCTGATTCTCTCCAGCTGCTCCAGAACCGCCTGCATATCCTGATATCTGTCAGCATAATATA